>JAADII010000197.1 GCA_013151415.1 Chloroflexota bacterium | reverse complement strand
GTGGGCGTCGGCGTGGGGGTTGGGGTGGCGGTGGGGCCGGGCGTGGGGGTGGGCGAGGGTCGCGGTTGGAGCCGATAGCGCACGATGAGGCTGGGCCGTTTGCTCTCGGACGAATTCTGGCTGCTGCCAAAGAAAAGATAGCGCTTGCCGCCCTCGGGGAGGAGCAAAATGCCGTGGTTTTCGCTGGCACCCTCGCGCCAGCTTTGCACGGCCGCGGACACGTCGAATTGCAGGTGGTCGCCAATCTTCAGGTCGCTGATGGTCTTGCTCTCCAAGGCCGCGGGGTCGTAGTCCGCGCCGGGTTGCATGGCGCCGGCCGCGCCCCAACTCTGGCCGGGCATGGGCTGGTTCCAGGTGGCGGTGCGCTCGTCCCAGGGTTTGAGCAAGCGATAGACGCTGAGGGTGAGAGGTTCGTCGATTTTGACGTTGGTGGCCACCAGATCGAGGGTGGCTTCCAAAATCTGGGCCTGGTCGGGGAGGCCGGTCAGCTCGAAGCGCAGGATCGAGTCGATGAACACCATGCCCACATTGTAGATGATTTTCAACTCGGGGTCGTCCCCGCGCGGGGTGTTGCCGGTCTGGTCGTACCAGCGCTCCAGGAATGTGTCGCTCGCGGCGTCGTAGCCGTCCAGCCCCATTCGATAGACGAGGGTGTTGTCGAGCAGGCGGATGGTCCCGAAGGTGGCGGGGTTCTCGTCCACCCGTTTGCCGTGCATGACCAGCGTATGCTCGACGCCCTGGCCGTCATCGTCGTCCAACGCGACATTGAAGCCGACCGCGTGGCCGGGGGCGAGGTTCGCGCGGGCCAGCGCGGCCGCATCCAGCCGGATTTCCGCGACCCAACCGTTGGCGCTCTCTCGCACGCCCACATCGATGCCGGCGGTCTGGTCGGGATGGAGCGTGTCGCTGAAGACGCCATCCGCGCGGATGACGAGGAGATGGTCGTCGTCGCCATTCCAGAGATTGTCGTCGAGACCGTCGATGGCGAGATAAAACGCGTCGCCCGCGGCGACGACGTCATCCTGAATTTCGGCCAGGACATAGAGCGAATCGCCGGTGAAGCGGCTGAAGAGGTCGGCGCCGAGTTCGTCGGGCGCGGGATGGGGTTCGGGACCGAGGACGCTGTCCGCGTTGGTCGCGTCGAACGCGAGCGCCCCGCCCAGATACCAGTCGTCGGGCAAGCCGTCGATGGTGATGGCGCCGTCCTGCGAGTACGCGCCCAGGGTGCGGCCCGGGCCGGTGAAGCGGAGCAGGTGGCCGCCAAAGGCCGCGGCCACCCCGCGCGAGGGGTCGGCGAAGGCCAGGGATTGGATGTCGTCGCCCTCGCCCAAGCCGCTCGCGACCAGCTCCCAGCTCGCGCCGCCGTTGTTGGTGTAGAGCAGCGCGCCGTCTTCTCCGGCCAGCCAGCCTTTTTGCGCGTCGAACATGTGCACATCGTTGAGCGGAGGCGCGTCATCGGGGAGGGCCTGGTATGTCCAGGTGGCTCCCGCGTCTTCGCTGTAGACCACTTTGCCCGCGGGCTGGCACTCCTCGTTCACCAGCGGCCCCTGGCATCCGGCCAGCCAGACCTTATCCACCGCGCCATCCTGGTCGTCGTCCAGGGCCTGCACCGCGATGTAGATGCCCTGGGCCAGGTCGGTGTTGATGACGCGTCGCCAATAGCGGCCCGCGTTGGTGGTGTAGCGATAGGAAAAATTGCGCACGGCCATCCAACCATCGGTGGGATTGACCATGGAGATGTCCACACCGGGATTCGTTCCGTCCGCGCCGCTGGCGATCCAGGTTTCGCCGCCATCTTCGGTGTAAAAGAGGCCGTTCTTGCCCGCTCCGTCGAAATTGCTTCCCACATAGCCGATCTGGTCGGTGACCATCTGAATGTCGTAGACGGGACGACCGCCGCCGGGCAAGAGTTGCGCGGTCCAGGTTCGTCCCCCATCTGCGGTCTTGTACACCCGACCATAGCGACCGCCCACCCAGCAGGTTTGCTCGTCCGTGCAGGAGACGGCCAGGAAATAGGGATTGCTGCTCTCGTCGCCGTCGGGCCGCAGGCTCATCCAGCGCCAGGTCTCCCCGCGGTCGGTGCTGATTCCCACCGCGGATTCATCGCCCACCGCGTAGATGACATCCTTGCTGGGGTAGGCCGCGTCGTAGAGATGCGCGTAAGGGCCGAAATCGCCGGCGCTGCGTTGGAACGAAAGCCCATCCGCGCTGTGACGAATCCACCAGGCCCGCGCGCCGTTGTCGGGATTGGGCTTGACCAGCCCCGCGGCCCAGATGTTGTCCGGCCCGAGCGCGAAGACGGCCGTGGCCGTGCGCGCGCCGGCCACGCGCGTGGTGCGCTGGGTCCAGGTGAGGCCGTCGGAACTGGTGGCGACCGCGCCGGCCTCGGCTGCGAACGCGCCCACGCCGCCGCCAAAGTGGATGTCGAGGATGTCGTCTTCGACCCCGCTCGCGACCTCGGTCCAGGCGTCGCCCCCGTTTTGGGTGCGGCGCATCATGCCGGCCTGGCCTGCAATCCAGCCCTCATTGCTTGAGGTGAAGTGGAGCGCGTAGATGTTGGCCCAGGCCGGGAAGCCCGCGTCCAATGCGGCCCAGGTCGCGCCCCCGTCGGTGGTGCGCAGGACGACGCCCTTGTCGCCCACCGCGAAGCCGGTGTTCGCGTCGAGAAACTGGATGGCGTTCAGGTTCTGGGTGGTGTTGGAGGTCTGGGCCGCCCAGGTCGCGCCCCAATCCGCGCTGTGGAAGATGGCGCCGCCGGCGGCCGCGACCCAGGCCCGGCCATCCGCGAGCAGGCTGACCGCGCGTAGCTCGACCGCGGTGGGCGTCGCGCTCATGCGCCAGGTCTCGCCGGCGTCGTCGGTGCGGAAGGTGCGACCGTTTTGGCCGACGATGAGCCCGCGGTTGGCGTCCGCGAAGGCGACGCCGAGCAGGTCGGTGTTCTCATCGTCCAGGGCCTGGAATCGCCATGTTTGACCGCGGTCAGTTGTCTTGAGAAAAAGCCCTGCGTCGCCCACCGCGTAGCAGATGTCGGGGGTGGGGCATGTCATGTCGCGCACCGCGCCCGACCCGCGCCAGATGACGCTCCAGGCGCCGGGCGCGGCCTCGATGGCCTGGGGCGCGGCTTGCGGTCGCGCCCGCGACGCGGCCGGGGTGGGGTGAGGGAGAAGCAGGGTGAGAAGGGCGAGGAGGGAGAGGGGAAGGATGAAGAGAAGGCGTTTTTTCATGGTGTGGGTTGAAGGGCGTATTGAGCAAAGTTATCGAGAGAAAAGTGTTCGTCCAATGTGCAGCTTTTCCAATGACGAGCAGACCAAAGGACGATAGGACGAAGATAGACCATGAATTTGATCTTGACACGAATGAACACGAATTTGACGAATTATCGTCCCATCGTCTCATCGTCTGGTGGGACGCCAGGAAATGGTCGGAACCAGAACCAGGGCCGGAAGTCAAGAACCGGTCGGAGCCAGGCCATCGTCCCATCGTCCGGTGGGACGTCAGAAAACGGTTGAGGCCAGCAACCGGGGCCGGAAGTCAGACGCCCGCCCGTGAACCGGTCTCAAGCATAGACGTCGGGGGAGTGTAGCACAGGGCGGGTGGGGGAGAGAAATGGAAATGACAGCGAATAGGAGGATGAAACGAATGGAGTTCGCCGAGGGGGGAGAGCACGGTTTGCTTTGAGGTGGGTTTGTTGGGAAGGGACGATGGAGCGCGCGCTCGTGGGGGAGGAGGTGCAACGCACTTCGGAAGTGCGTCGCACCTGTTGGCTTCGCCGACATGCAGGGCGTTACATGGGCGACGGGGCCGACCACAAACGGCCAACCAATTCGATTCATCCCAGAATTCGTTGTCATTTACACCACTGCATTAATCCGCAACTTAACATAACATCATAGGTAGGTAAAAACAATCCGCGGTGAAAAGGCGAGCATAGCGCGGCCCGGTTGTGACACCCGCGATTGCTGCAACAAGCCGATGCGACGCTCAAGGCGCGGTGCGACGAGGGCGGCGCGATGCGCCGGAACCGCGTTCCGACGTCAGTGGGGGAGGGGAGAGGCGACTCGCGGCCGTCAATGCGCAACGCCAGGTAGGCCCGCGCTCACATCGCGCCTGCCCGCTTACGCTCGCGGGCAGGCGCGATGAAAGAAGCATGGACCACAGAATCCCGCGCGTGGGCGCGTGGAGTGGGGTGGGGGAGGGGGTTTGGTGTCAGGTGTCAAGTGTCAGGTGTCAGGTTCAGGGAAAAACCTGGTCGGCGCCTGATGTGCGTGGGCGTTCTTTCATCGTCTCGTCGTCCATCGTCTCATCATCTTGAAACTCGTCAGCAAACGCCTCCGCTGTCAGCGCCCAATGTGTTATGTCAACCACATTCACCACCCATGACTACACACTAGAATACTTATGTAAAATACAGGCATCTGACTTGACATAATTTGTCAAAAAGAAAAGGGGAGAGGGGACGATAGGACGATAGGACCGAAACCATCCATGAAGCCCGAGTCTCCATCGTCCGTCGTCCATCGTCTCCTTACAAAGCACCCATCATCCACAAACCACGCCAACACCCACTATCCAATATCCAGCATCTAACACCCACCACCCCCTGTTTCACCATCGCGCCCCATCTATGCTAAACTAAACGACAATCCGCGATGATATAATTATGTCAAGTAACCAAGCTCCCTCCCCCACCCCACCGTGGTGGTTCTTTCTCGCAGGCGCAGTCACCGCCCTTCTCCTCTTCACCCTTGGCGCCGCCTCCTCCTACCTTTACCTCAAGAGCCAGGAGCAAACGCAAACCCCTGAGACCGCGACCGAGATGGGCCTGCTCGCGGAGGCGTGGGCCATCATCGAAAAGGAGTTCATGGGCCCCCTGCCCTCCCCCACCGAGCGCACCTATGGCGCGATTCGCGGCAGCATCGAGACGCTGGGCGATCCATACACCTATTTCGTCGAGCCGGAGCCGGCCGTTCGGGAGCAGGAACAACTGCAGGGCCATTTTGGCGGCATCGGCGCCCGGCTAGAGCTGCAAGAGGATGGCCGGATCTATCTCTTCCCCCTCATCGAGCGCCCTGCTGCTCGCGCCGGCGTGCAAAAAGATGATATTCTCATCGCCATCGACGGCCAACCCCTTCCCCAACCCGCGGATCTGGATGATGCAACCAACCGTCTGCGCGGCGAGGTGGGCAGCGTGGTGCGCATCACCGTGCTTCGAGATGGGAAAGAGCTAGAATTCGAGATCAGACGCGAGCAGATCGAGTTGCCCAGCGTGCAGTGGCGAAGGTTGCAGAATGCGCCCGAAGCGGGGTATATTCGCATTGAACGCTTCAGCGCCCTTACGGACAAGGAATTAACCGAAGCGCTGGCTGAATTGAGCGATGTGCGCTATCTTGCACTCGATTTACGCGGCAACCCTGGCGGCCTGCTCGATGCAGCCGTGGCCGTCAGCGGCCATTTCCTCGATGGAGGCCACATTCTCACCGAACGTCATGCCGACGGGTCCGAAAAGGTGTATACAGCCAGTGATGGAGGCGATGCGCTGGAGGTGAAACTGGCTGTGCTCGTGGACGGCGGCACAGCCAGCGCGGCGGAAATCGTGGCCGGCGCTCTGCAAGATCGCGAGCGCGCCATTCTGGTGGGTCAACAAACCTACGGCAAAGGCTCCATCCAGCGCATCCACCGCCTTTCCGACAACAGCGCCCTTCATGTCACATTCGCTCGCTGGTACACTCCCAAGGGCCACCAGATCGATGAACAGGGCCTCACACCAGACATCCTGGTCGAAGAACATCCCACCGAAGAGCAAGATCCCGCCTTGAACAAAGCTTTGGAATACTTGATGAAGGATTGAACATATCATGTCCGAAAACAATTATCGCGCATCAAAGATCACACTCATCATTCTCACGTCCACGATCTTGCTGGCGACATTATGCGTGGCCGCGTTCGCCTTAGGTTTTATCGCCAGCGATGCGGTCAGCGCCGGCGGCCTGGCTTCCGCTTTCAACAGCGAGATGGCGGGAGGCGACGATTCAGCTATTGCGCCCTCCCCCAC
The DNA here is from genome assembly GCA_013151415.1 of Chloroflexota bacterium. Lineage (GTDB taxonomy): Bacteria > Chloroflexota > Anaerolineae > J102 > J102 > JAADII01. Next base: position 49,976 of record JAADII010000197.1, on the reverse strand, counting down.
CCCGTCATTAGGCGAACCCGCGCCTCCGCCTGAAAACTTCAGCGTGTTTTGGGAAGCGCTGGAACTATTGCAGAAGAACTTCGACGGCGACGTGCCTGAAGGCAACGAGGTCACTTTGGCCGCGGCGGAGGGCCTGATTCGTGCAGTGGGGACATGCAGCGCCAGAGACGAAGCGCGCCCCTCGAGCATGAGACCGCCCGAAACGCCAGAAGATGCGCCTGAGAACTTCGATTTTTTCTGGACCACGGTCAATGAACTATTCAAGGATTGCAATGGCGACATGCCGCCTGATGAGGATCTCGTCTATGTCGCCATCGATGGCGTGATTCAGCGACTGGACGACCGCCACACGTCCATTCTCACACCGAAGCAGGCCGAAGAATTCCGCATCGACATGACCGGAACCTTCGAGGGCATTGGGGCGACCGTTGACATGGCAGAGGACGGTGGCGTGGTCATTATCCATCCCTTTCCCGAATCTCCGGCCGAGAAAGCAGGATTGCGTCCTGATGACGTGATCATCGCGGTGGACGGACGGGATGTCACCGACATGCCGCTAGACGAGGCCGTGCGTCTCATCCGCGGGCCGGCCGGGTCGAAAGTGGTGCTCACCATCCAACGCGAAGGGAAGCCAGAACCCTTCGACGTCGAGGTGATTCGAGCGCGCATCGAAATCCCCATTATCGAATCAGAAATCATCGAAGACAACATCTTATATGTGCGCCTGTACGACTTCTCGGCCAGAGCCGCGGATGAAATGCGTCGCGTGCTCGAAGATGGCGAAAAACAAGGCGTTCAAGGGGTGGTTTTCGACCTACGCGGCAACCCCGGCGGCCGACTCGATATCGCCATCGACATCGCAAGCATGTTCATTGAGGATGGCGTGATCGTTAAGGAAACAGGACAGCGGAACTTCGAACATCCGGCCACGGGCGACGCGATCATCCCCGACCTGCCTATGGTTGTATTGGTGGATGGCGGAAGCGCCAGCGCTTCGGAAATTGTGGCCGGAGCAATCCAGGACCACGGCCGCGGCGCGTTGATCGGGGAGCAAACCTTTGGCAAAGGCTCAGTGCAAAGCCTGTTCAATCTCTCGGATGGGGCCATTCTGCGGGTGACCACAGCCCGCTGGTTCACACCCAATGGTCGCCAAATTGAAGGCGAGGGCCTGACGCCCGACATCGTGGTGGCTGTCAAGCAGGAAACCGAAGAGGACGTGCAATTGGAGGCCGCGCTCAATTATCTTCGAGAGCAGATAGAGAGTGCATCGCCATGAGCAAACAGGGACGAAGCCCCGTGAAAACCGTAGCCACCAATCGCAAGGCTTACCACGATTATGAAGTGGTCGAAAGCATCGAGGCCGGCATCGCGCTCACGGGCACTGAAATCAAATCGGTGCGAGCAGGCCAGGTGAACCTGCGCGACGGTTTCGCGCTCATTCGCGATGGCGAAGTGTGGCTGCAAAACGTGTATATCGCACCCTATCGGCATGGCAATCGTTCGAACCACGATCCTCGGCGCGAGCGCAAACTGCTGCTCCATCGCCGCGAAATCAACCGCTTGTTGGGGAAGATTCAAGAGCGGGGTTGGACCTTGGTGCCGTTGAAAATGTATTTGAAGAACAATCGCGCCAAAGTGGAATTGGGGTTGGTGCGGGGCAAACGGAAGTACGACAAACGTCGCGCCATCGCGCGGCGCGACGCTCAGCGAGACGTGGAACGCGCCTTGAAAGAGCGCTGGTGACTTGACTTTTTCCCCGTTTCTAGATATACTTGGCTTATTAAAGGTAAGTTCGTTTGCGAAGAAGTGGGCGCCGCCCACTTTTTTCATTGTAGGCCTGATTTAGGCGCAGTCACACCCAATCATATTTTGATGTTTTGTCCATGAACAAAGAACTTTTGATGGCCATCAACCAGATATGCGCGGAGCGAAACCTGAAACCGCAGGTTGTTATCGAGGCCGTGGAACAAGCGCTGGTGAGCGCATATCGGCGCAATTTTGGCAGCGCGGGCAATGTGGAGGCCCATTTGGACCCCGAAACCGGCGACATGCGCATTTTTACGCGCATGAAAGTGGTGCCCGAAGATGAGCTGACCGATACGCGCACCCAAATTTCGGTGGAGGATGCAGCCGCCATCGATCCGGCGAAGGCCGCGCCTGGCGAAGAGATCCTGGTGGAGCAAACGCCCAAGGATTTTGGACGCATCGCCGCGCAAACCGCGAAACAAGTCGTCTTACAGCGCATTCGCGAGGCCGAACGCGACGCGGTGTATGAAGACTACGCGGAACGCGAAGGCGAGCTGGTGACGGGCGTGGTGCGTAGCATCGATTATGGGACCGGCAATGTCATTGTCGCGTTGGACGGCGGTCGCGCTGAGGGCGTGCTTAGCCGTTCGGACCAAATTCCCGGCGAGCGCTATCGCCCCAACAACACGGTGCTGGCCTATGTGAGCGAAGTCTCTCGCGGCAATCGGGGGCCTGTCATCCATCTAAGCCGCACCCATCGCAATATGCTCCGGCGTTTGCTTGAAAAAGAGGTGCCCGAGATCAAGCAAGGCGTGGTCGAAGTGAAGGCCATTGCGCGAGAGGCCGGTTCGCGCTCCAAAGTGGCTGTGGCCTCCACACAACCGGGCGTTGATCCGGTCGGTTCCTGTGTGGGCATGCGCGGGGTGCGCATTCAGAACATCGTCAACGAATTGAACGGCGAGAAAATCGATATCATCGAATGGGATCCGGATGAAGAGCGCTTTGTAGCCAATGCACTCAGCCCCGCCAAGGTGACGGATGTCCTCCTCTTTCCTGAACACGACCGCACGGCCGTGGTCATCGTTCCCGACAAACAGCTCTCTTTGGCCATTGGCAAGGAGGGACAAAATGCTCGCCTGGTGGCCAAACTCACCGGGTGGCGCATTGATATCAAGAGCGAAACCGAGGCCGATGCAGAAGGCCTGAGCGAGGCCGAACGCGATCGGCTGCGCCGAGAGCGCAAGGAACGGGCGCAAAAAGATGATCTTCTGGAAGCGGCTCGCCGCATCTTGGTGGAAGAGGAAGTTGATTTGCTTCCCGCCATCGATGAAATCGACTTTGCATTAGAGGAAGAGCAACTTGATCTCGGAGCCGTGCTCGAAGAGCCGCAAGCCGAGATAGGCGACCTGCTATCCGAAGTTGAACTGCCAGAAGAGCAGACGGGCGTGGTTGATCTAGACGCCGTGCTCGTGGAGGAAGAGGATGAAGTCCGCAAGGCCGAGGCCGCTGCTCAGGAAATCGACCTCGAAGCGCAAGATTTGGCCAGCAAACTGACGGAGGCGATGCGCTCGGGCGACGCCTTCCAGATCGATGAAGACGCCTTTGCCCGCATCTTTGGCGAGGAGGCGGAGGCCGAGGAAGCGTCCGAAGAAGAGGAAGAAAAAGGCAAGACGAAACGCAAGAAGAAACGTCGCAAGGACCGGCGGCTGGTTTTCGATGAGACCCAGGGTCGCACTGTCGCCGTGAAACGCCGTAAACGCGGCCGAAGCAGCGCCATACGCGACTTCGACTTCGACGATTTCGAAGATTTTGAGTAGCCCCACGCTAAAAAACGATGGACCGTTATGGCCAAAGGACGACGCAAGCATGTTCCTCAACGTACATGCATCGCCTGTCGGCGCATCATGCCTAAACGTGCACTGAATCGCATCGTCCGCTCTCCCGAAGGCGTTGCATATGATCCCACAGGCAAAGCGCCAGGTCGCGGCGCTTACCTATGCAATGAGCTGGCCTGCTGGCAAAAGGCGCTCGAGCGCGGCGCATTGGAGCGAGCGCTGAAAACGAAACTCACCTCGGAAGAGCGAATCGCGCTACTTACTGTGGCGGAACAAATTTGCACTGTGCAGACATGAAACCGCAGCCCTGCTTAAACCGCATCTTTCCCGAACACTTCGACGCAGGAGTGCAGGTCATGAATTGAATTCACCCCGTTCTCTGTAGTGGCCCGGCCATGCCGGCATGGTCGGTTGGCGACCTACGCTCTGGCCGCTCTTTCACCAGGTCTTTGATTCGGCCTCCCTGCGTTCGTGTGTTCAGATATATCGCTTGCTGGCTTGCGCGGTCATCGCGCAAGTGCGTTTTGTTTATATTTTTTGTAGCAATTTTTCTGAACTCCGCAGGGAGGTTTTATTATGATGAAACGTTCTGAGCCAAAACAAAACCGGAAGATAATAATCGAACCGCGGCAAGGCCCAAGCGGTTACGATGCCCGTTCGCGTAGCCGCCGGCGGCCAGGACGACGGCGACGACGACCAGGCGGCGCGAAAAGCAACAGCGGCAAAGGCGCGGCCGCAGCCCCGCCCAAACCACCCAAACCCGAACCAAAACGTCCTACTCGCATCGAAATTCCCGAAGTCATCTCGGTGCGAGATCTGGCCCAGGCCATGGGCACAAACCCCATTGAAATCATCAAAACCCTGATGAGCTACGGCACCATGGCCAACATCAATGAATTGGTCGATTTTGACACCGCGGCCATTGTGGGCGAGGAATTTGGCATCGAAGTCGTCCCTGAAACCATTGTCGAGGTTCAGGCCGAGCCGGGAGTGGAAGGGCCGAAGACCCTGCGCGAACGCTTGTTGGAAATGGAAGAAGATCCCAGCAAGCTCAAGCCGCGGCCGCCCGTAGTGACGGTGTTGGGCCATGTGGACCATGGCAAGACCACCTTGTTGGATGCAATTCGGCACACCAATGTGGTGGCTGGCGAGTCCGGAGGCATCACTCAGCACATTGCCGCTTATCAAGTGGAAGTCGATGGCCGCAAGATCACCTTTCTCGACACCCCCGGTCACGCCGCGTTCTCGGCCATGCGGGCGCGCGGCGCACAGGCCACCGACATAGCCATTTTGGTGGTCGCGGCTGATGATGGCGTCATGCCGCAAACGCGCGAGGCCATCGCTCATGCGCGCGCGGCGCGCGTGCCTATCGTGGTGGCTCTGAACAAAATCGACAAAGAAAACGCCAATCCCGATCGGGTCAAGCAACAGCTTGCCGATATGGGATTGCAGCCAGAAGACTGGGGCGGCGACACCACAGTCGTTCCCATTTCAGCCAAAAAGAACATCAACATCGAGGAATTGCTGGATAATGTGCTGTTGGTCGCGGACGTTTTGGACCTGAAAGCCAACCCCGAAGGCCCCGCCATCGGCACGGTCATCGAAGCGCATCAAGATCGACATTTGGGCAATGTGGCCACTGTGCTTGTGCAGAAAGGCGCGCTTCATCCTGGCGATGCCGTGGTGGTGGGGCAAGAATGGGGCCGCGTGCGCGCCATGTTCGACGACCAAAGTCGCCCTGTCAAAGAAGCGCTTCCCTCCACGCCGGTCTTGGTCACCGGGCTTCAGGGCGTCCCCGCGGCGGGCGATATTCTTCAGGTGGTGGAAAGCGACCGCATCGCCCGCCAAATTTCGGCCGAACGTAAGGAAAAGGCCCGCCAGGCAAAACAAAAAGTGACCACTTTCTCGCTGGAGGATTTATACTCGCAGATCAAAGAAGGCGCGGTCAAAGAACTCAATCTCATCGTCAAAGCCGATGTGCAAGGCTCATTGGAGGCGATCGTCAGCTCGCTTAACGATTTGAGCAGCGATGAGGTGAAGATTCGTATTTTGCACCAAGATGTCGGAACGATCTCTGAGTCGGATGTGATGCTGGCGGCTGCAAGTCGCGCCTTGATATTGGGCTTCCAGGTGAAGCCGGATGCGGTCGCTCGACGTCAGGCCGAACAACACGGCGTCGAGATCAAAACCTACGACGTCATCTACGATCTGGTGGATGACGTGTCCAAGGCCTTGGTGGGCATGCTCGAGCCGGTGTACGAAAGCCGAGAGATTGGCCGGGCCGAGGTGCGGGCCATCTTCCGCATCAAGGGCCGAGGCAAAGTTCTAGGTTGCATGGTGCTCGAGGGCGAAGTCCGAAGGGACGCCGAAGCCGCGGTGTTGCGTAACGGCAAGGAAATCCACAAAGGCAAAATTTCCAGCCTCAAGCGCTATCAGGAGGACGTCTCTGAAGTGCGCGCAGGTTATGAATGCGGCATGACCGTGGAAGGCTTCGACAGGCCGCGCGAAGGCGATATCGTCGTAGCTTACGAGCAAGTGCGCGTGCGCTGAGCAGTGAGAGGACGACCGACCAGCATAGACCAATGTAGACCAAGCGACCAAACGACCACCAGACTAAGCGACCAAATGAGCAGATCATATCGTAAAGAACGATTGGACGAGCTGTTCTTGAACGAGCTCGACACCATGCTCACCTACGAACTCAATGATCCGGGCCTGGATGGCATCGCGGTGAGCCGCGTCGATGTGACGCGCGACCTGCAAGCCGCGCGTATTTATGTCACGTTGCTTGAACCCGATGTAAACAACGAGGCCGAAGTGATGGCCGCGCTCGAACGCGCTCGCGGCTACATTCGCTCTGAGTTAGCCGCTCGCATTCAGTTGCGCCGCATGCCTGAGCTGATCTTCCGCATCGACCGTTTGTACGAACAAAGCCGGCGCGTAGAGGCGATTCTAGAAACGCTGGAATACGCTTCAGAAAACAACGAGTCGCCGGACGCCAATCCTGAGCCATCTACGTGAACCTCCCGTTGCAACCCCCGCCCGAACTCCTGGAGCGTCTTCAAAGCTCTCGGCGGCCACTCCTTATCGCGCATATTGCACCCGACGGCGACGCCATTGGCAGTCTTCTCGCTTTGGGCATCTTGTTGCATCGCTTAGGACAAGACCCCGTTCTCGCCTGCCAGGACCGGGTTCCGCCTACGCTACGTTTCCTGCCTTATGTCGATCGCATCATTCAGGACGCGGAGCAAAATGTGGACATGGTCATCGCCCTGGATAGCAGCGATCCCGACCGCATGGGCTCGGTGTATCGCGCGGCATGGCACGATAGTCTGCCTTTGTTCGTCATCGACCACCACATCACCAATGCTCGCTTCGGTGATGTAAACTGGATCGAGCCGGGCGCCTGCGCCACAGCCGAGATGATCTATTATCTGGCCGCCGCGCTGGGCGCTCCCCTGCAAACGGATATGGCCACCTGCATTCTGACAGGCATTGTCACAGATACGCGCGGCTTTCGCACGGCCAACACCACGCCGCGGGTCATGTCTGTCGTGGCGAAGTTAATGGAAGCCGGCGCGGCATTGAGTCAGATCACGGAAGAGACATTGAATACGCGTTCGTTTGCGTTGGTGCAACTTTGGGCGAGAGTTCTGGATACGGTGGAGTTGAGCGAACGCGGCGTGATCAGTGCACTGAACACCCAAGCCATGCGCGAAGGTCTGGGCGCTTTGGTGCGCGCCGAAGGCCTGGTGTCATTCATCCTGGGCGTGCGAGAGGCGCGCATCGCCGTGTTATTCACCGAATTGCCCGAAGGTGAGATTGAATGCAGTTTTCGCGCTCGTCCTGGGCATGATGTCTCGGCCCTTGCTCTGGAATTTGGCGGCGGCGGGCACCCCTTGGCCGCGGGCTGCACCATTTCCGGCTCGGTTGATGAAGTGCGTCGCATGATCCTGGCCCGATTGGAGGCGTTGCTATCGTCGTAACCAAAGCCGGCGCATCCCAGAGCTTGGCGCGGAAATTCCTGATGAAAAAGGTTCACCCCCCCCATATCCAATCATGGCGAAAGGCGACATCGGCGTCCTCAACATCGATAAGCCCTCAGGTCTGAGCTCACACGATGTTGTGGCGCGGGTGAGGCGTCTGACCGGCGTCCGTCGCGTTGGTCATGCGGGCACGCTGGACCCCCTGGCCACGGGCGTGCTGCTGGTGTGCCTGGGTTCGGCCACGCGCATTGTCGAGTATTTACAAGCCAGCGCCAAAACCTACCAGACCACCATCCGCCTGGGGCAAACCACCGACACCTACGACGCGGAAGGTCGCATCTTAAAGACCGCTCCCGTTCCTTCACTTACCCCAGACGAATTAGAGCGCGCCCTGGATCATTTTCGTGGAGAAATTGCACAAATCCCCCCCATGTACTCGGCTCTCAAGCTCAAAGGCCGCTCCTTGCACGAGCTGGCGCGCGCGGGGGTCACGGTCGAGCGCAAACCGCGGCGGGTGACCATCTACGAGCTGGATTTAGACGCCTGGGACCCGCCTTTCCTCACCATCACCGCGGTCTGTACGCCCGGCACCTATATCCGCTCGCTCGCGCATGACATCGGCGAGCGGCTGGGTTGTGGAGGTCATGTCACGGCTTTGCGCCGGTTGGCGTCGGGCACATGGCGCGTGGAGGACGCCGTCACTCTGGAAGAGTTGGAAGCCGCCGGACCTCGCTGGCGCCAATTCGTACATGGTCTATCCGCGGCATTGGGCATGTTGCCGCCTCTTGTCTTGCCCGAAGATTTGGTGTATCGTTTTTCGGTGGGTCAGCGCTTCACCCTGCCCAACTGTCCCTATGCGGGCGAAGTGCGCGTCTTTGGCCCTCGCGAGCGGCTTGTTGGCGTCGGTCGAGTGGACCGAGAAACATGCCTCCTCGCACCGCACAAAGTGCTGAAACCAGTTGCAAGACAAGCATAGCGCATACGCGGTCGCTTCACGCAATATTCCATGCAAGTCTACGAATCCATCCAAAACGTCGAGTTCCAAGGCCCGACTTATCTCACCATCGGCAACTTCGATGGCGTGCACCGAGGGCACCGCGCACTCATTTCGCAAATGCGAGCGGCCGCCCGGCGAGAAGGCGCGGCCGCGGGGTTACTCACGTTTCACCCTCATCCAGCCAGCGTGCTGAGCCCTCAGCAGCCAATTCCTTTTCTCACTTCTTTGCAAGAGCGGCTGGCCCTCTATCGCGAAACCGGCCTCGATTTTACGGTGGTGCATCCTTTCACGCGACGCACCGCGCAAACCGAAGCCGAGGCCTTCATGCGCCTGTTGCATAAGCGCATAGGCTTGCGCAGTTTGTGGGTGGGGCCAGATTTCGCATTGGGCCGAGAGCGTCGGGGAGATGTGGCGTTTCTCACCCAATTGGGGCGAGAGCTGGGTTACGAAGTGGTCGTCTTCCCGGAATTTTATTGGGAAGGCCAGCCGGTTCGTTCGAGAAAAATTCGCCGACTCATCGAGCAAGGTCACGTCGAGTGGGCTGCATCCAGGCTCGGGCGCTTTTATCGCGTTTCGGGCCTGGTGGTTCAAGGCGAGCGCCGCGGACACACCATCGGTTTTCCCACAGCCAACATCGCGGTTGCGGTTGGCCGCGTCATTCCCGCGGATGGCGTCTATGCAACCTGGGCCTGGCTGGGCGATGAACGTCATCCCTCGGTCACCAATATCGGCGTTCGCCCCACTCTAAACGGAACGCACCGGACCGTGGAAGCCCACCTCATTGACTTCGATCACGATATTTACGGCCAATGCGTGGAATTGGAACTGGTGGCCCGTCTGCGCGAAGAAATGAAATTCCCCAATGTGCAAGCGCTGGTGGAGCAGATCGCGCGCGATCGCGATTGGGCGGCCGCGCTACTGCAAAAAGAGCCGCGAATCCCGCAGCGGGAGCGTTTCGAAGAGCTTCCCCACACCGCAGATTGGGCCATTCGCGTCTACGGTCGCGACCAGGCCGATTTATACGCCAACGCAGCCCTGGCCATGTTCGCGATGCAGGGCGCGTTCGATATTCAGGGCCCTTCGGTGCGCCAGATCATCGAAGTGCAAGGTCTGGATTATGAGGATTTGCTGGTCAATTGGTTGAGCGAGCTGCTCTGGCAATCGGAAACGCAAGAAGCCCTGTTTCAGCGTTTCTGGATCGAACAAATCGACGCGACCAGCCTTCGCGCATTGGTGATGGGCGCGCGCAATCGCAGCGAAATGGCCCATATCAAGGCCGTAACCTATTACGATCTGTCGGTCACCCCGCCCTCTTCCTCGGATGAGGACTGGGTCGCGACCGTCGTTTTCGACACATGAGAGCCATAAGCTTTTGAGCCGCGAGGCTGCTATCAGCACCCACTCCCCCCACCCCATCAACTCATGAAAATCCTCACCGTAGACATTGGCACCGGCACGCAAGACATTTTCCTTTATGATTCGCGCGTGCACATCGAAAACGGCTTCAAACTCGTGCTGCCCTCCCCCACCATGATGGTGCGACAACGCATCCGACAGGCCACGGCCGCGAAACGGCCCATCCTGCTCAGCGGCGTGATCATGGGCGGCGGCCCCAGCCAGTGGGCGGCCGAGGAGCACGCGCGCGCGGGGTTGCCCTTATTCGCCACGCCCCAGGCCGCGCGCACCTTCAACGACGATCTGGACGCAGTGCGCGAGATGGGCGTGGAAATCGTGAGCGAGGATGAAGCCGCGCGGCTAGATGGCCGCGTCGAGCGCATCGAACTGCGCGATTTCGACTTTCCGGCCATTGCCGAGGTGTTCGCCCGTTTCGGCGTCTCGTTGCACGATCTGGCCGCGGTCGCGGTGGCCGTGTTCGACCACGGCGACTCGCCGCCCGATTATTCCGACCGCCAGTTCCGCTTCGATTACCTGGACGAGCGCATCCGCGCAGAAAATCGCCTCAGCGCGTTCGCATTCCCCGCGGATTCCATCCCGCGCATCATGACCCGCCTGCAAGCGGTCGCGGCTTCGGCCCAGGATGTGGACGCGCCTCTGGTGGTCATGGACACCGCGCCCGCGGCCGTGTTGGGCGCGACCTTCGACCCCGAAGTGCGCCATCGCTCGCCCGTCATCATCGCCAACGTGGGCAATTTCCACACCCTGGCCTTCCGTTTGGGCGCAGAGGGCATCGAAGGCGTGTTCGAGCACCACACCGGTCTCATCGATGTGGCCAAACTGGACGGCCTGCTCGTTGCCCTGGCCAAAGGGACGCTGCGCCATGAAGATGTGTTCGACGACCACGGCCACGGCGCGCTCATGTATCGTCAGGAATCCATCCTCCCCGCGTCCGCCGCGCTGGATGTGGTGGTCACCGGCCCGCGACGCTCCATGATGCAGGCCTCGAGTCTCAACGTTCACTTCGCCGCGCCCTTCGGCGATATGATGATTTCGGGCTGTTTCGGCATGTTGGCCGCGGTGGCCGACATCATGCCCGAGCTGGCCGACCCCATCCGGGCCTCCATGAGCGCCAACCCCGCCGCAGCCCGCCCACCCTGGGAAGTTATGTAAAGTCCTCTCAACCTCAACCTCAACCTCAACCTCAACCTCAACATGCGCGTCCTGCTATCCGTTTCCGACAAAACCGGTCTTATCGACTTCGCCCGCGCCTTACATGAGATGGGCGCGGAGCTTGTCGCCAGCGGCGGCACCGCGCGAGCCCTGCAAAACGCAGGCTTGCCTGTGACGCCTGTTTCTCAAATCACCGGCTTTCCCGAAATCCTCGACGGCCGCGTGAAGACCCTACATCCGGCCATCCATGGCCCCATCCTGGCCCGAGCAACCGATGAACACCAGGCCGAGCTGGCCGCGCACGGCATGGAGCCTATCGACCTGGTCGCGTGCAATCTCTACCCCTTCGAGCGCACGGTGGCCGACCCAAACGTGAGCGAGGCCCAGGCCGTGGAGCAAATCGACATCGGCGGGGTGACCCTGCTACGCGCCGCGGCCAAGAATTTCGAGCGGGTGGTCGTGGTGGTGGACGCGGCCGATTACGGCTGGGTGGCCGAGGCCCTGGCCGGGGACGGTCTCAGCCTGGAGCAGCGCCGCGGCCTGGCCCTGAAAGCCTTTCGCCACACCGCGGCCTACGACGCGGCCATCAGCCAATATCTCACCAGACAGGTCGAGGGCGAAACGGCCGCGCCCGAAGTGCTGAATCTGGTGGCCGAGCGGGTGCAAACCCTGCGCTACGGTGAAAATCCGCACCAACAGGCCGCGTTCTATCGCTGGCGGGGCTACGAACCCGCGTTCGAACAGATTCAGGGCAAGGCGCTCAGTTACAACAATCTGGGCGACCTGCACGGCGCCTGGGGTGCGGTCAACGAGTTCGAGACTCCGGCCGTGGCCATCATCAAACACGCCAACCCCTGCGGTCTGGCCACGCACGACGACCTGGTCACGGCCTATGAACGCGCCCTGGCCTCGGACTCGGTGAGCGCGTTCGGCTCCATCATCGCCGTCAACCGCACCGTAGACCTGGCCCTGGTGGAGGCCATCGGCAAGTTGTTCGTCGAGGTGCTGGCCGCGCCCGATTTCACAGACGAAGCCCTGGCGCGGCTTAGCAAGAAGAAGAATCTGCGGGTGATGAAGGCCACGGGCGCGAAGCGCTTTCCTTTGCAGTTGATGTCGGTCGAGGGCGGATTGCTGGCCCAAACCTGGGACGAGGGGTTCGTGAACAAGGTGGAGGTGGTCACCCGCCGCGCACCGAGCGAACAGGAGATGGCCGATTTGCTGTTCGCGTGGCGCGTGGCCAAGTGGGTCAAGTCCAATGCCATCGTGTTTGTCAAAGACCAGGCCACGGTGGGCGTGGGCGCGGGCCAGATGAGCCGCGTGGACGCGGTGCGCTACGCGGGCATGAAGGCCGGCGACAAGGCCCGCGGCGCGGTCATGTCGTCGGACGCGTTCTTTCCCTTCCCCGACGGCATCGAGCTGGCGGCCGAATTCGGCGTGAGGGCCGTGATTCAGCCGGGCGGGTCCATCCGCGATGAGGAGGTCATCGCCGCGGCCGATCGTCTGGACCTGGCCATGGTCTTCACCGGCATGAGACACTTCCGCCATTAACACAGCATCAATTCTTATGACGCCAGCAGAAGGTTGCTGCCGGGCAAAAGGAGGGGCAACCGCGCGCGGGGGGCGCGGGATGAAATCGACCCGAGCGAATGGCCCGAATGTGGCGCAACGCGTGGTCGATGGCCGTTTCCAGGGCCGCGGCCATGTCGTCGGGACCAAGGCGAAGAGCGCCCGGCTTGGCCGCGCGAATGCCCCAGTAGCCTGCTTCCACCACCCGCCCCATGCCCAAAGCTTGTTCCGCGGCCAGGGCGTAAAGGGGTAGCTGCAGACGTTTGCCCTCGTGCAGGTCTTCCCGGCGAATGGTCGCGTGGCTGAGCTTGTAGTCGATAATGCGCAAACGGCGAGGGTCGTCGTTGGCCGCGTCGATGCGGTCGATGACCCCGCGCAGGCGAAATTCGCCTTGGGCCGCGCGCACCTCGAGCGGCGGAGCCATTTCCAGGCCAAAGCTCTGCTCGAACGCGCGAGGACGATAGTCGTCCTCGTGCTGTGCGAGCGCGGCCAGGGTGCGCTCTAAAGCAGCGATGATTTCCGCGCGGCGATGCTCCCACAACGGCGTGGGGCGAAAACCGTGCTTGTCGGGCGCGGCGTCGAGAATGGGTTGGGCCACGACGGGAAGAAGCGTCAGAAGACTCTGTTGCGACCAGTCACCGACCTCGACGGCCGCGGTGTAGACCGCGGCGAGGATGTCGTGCATCATGGCGCCGAGGATGCGGGCGTCGTAACCTTCCTCAACCGGATGTTTGGGTTCCAGGCGCAAGGCCAGGGTGATGAAAAAGCGAAAGGGGCAATCGGCGTAGGTTTCCAGATGGCCCACAGACCAAATGTAGCGCTGCGCATGGTAGCGTCCATGCAGTCGAGGGCTTAGAGACGCTAGGTCGCCTTCGAAAGGCCCTTGTGCGCGACGGGCGAGACGCCGCGCGAGGATGGCGGCCCCGCGTTGGATGTGAGACCAGGCTTCGGGTGGAGCGTTGGCCGGGGCGCGAGACTGTCGAGCCGCCAGCGCCAGCCATTCGGCCGGGGATGCGGGGGCCGTGTGGATGGATGGGGGCGAGGATGGAGCCCGGGTCGGAGCCGAGAGGAGGCTGCGAATTTCGCGCCAGTAGGGCGAGGCGTCCCAGGGTTGGCCGTCGTCGGTGAGATAGGGCCGGGTGAGGAGAAGGCGTTCGCGAGCGCGGGTGACGGCTTCATAGAAGATGGTCGGCTCCTCCCCGCGCAGGCGCAAAGGCAAGGGGATGCCGCGAACCGCGAGCAAACCGCGCTCGTGGTCGGGCAAAAAGGGGTCTTCCCTCTCGAGCGGCGGGAATTCGCCTTCTGCCAGGCCCAGGACGGCCGCAGCCCTGAAGCTGAGGCCGCGTGCGCGCAGAACGGACGAGGCGCGGATGGCGGGTTGTTCGGGCGGGGGCGGCTCGTAGAGCGCGGCCTGAACTGCGCCCAGCAATTCATTTAGGAATCGCCGATAACTTATGTCAACTTCTTTGGGGCCGCCGGGCATGTGTGCGAGAATGTCTTGGGCCAGGAGCAGGCCGCGCAGCGCATCCTTGAAGGCGAGAAGCGCGGCGTAGTCGCGCGGCGTGGTCGCGAGATCCTCGCGCAGGCGCAAGGCCGCAGTGGAGTCGCTCGAAAGGGGATCGTCGCCGATAAGGTCTTCGACAAAGGCGATGTGCTGGGCCAGAGTCGCGGTTTCGCGCGGGGTGAGGCGCCGGATAAATGCTTCGAACAGGGCGAGAAGCGCGGCGGCATCCTGGATGGGCCGCGCGTCGGGATCGGCATGAGCAAGGCGCTGGAGCGCGTCGCGCCAGGGCTCAAGGCCGCGTACAATGCGGTGTTCGCGGGCAATGGTCTCGAGCGCGTTCGCGAGGGTTTCGGGGTCTTGAAATCCGTGCTCGGCCGCGAGTGGCGACCAATCGAAGTAAGGGCTGCGCCAGGTTTGAAGAAGGTCGCGGGCCGGCCAATCGGTTTCAGGCAGACGCAAAACGCGCACCAGCGCGGCGATGGCGGGATTGACGACCAGTTCCCGGCCTTCGGCGATGATGAAGGGCAGGCCGAATTCGCGCGCGGTTTCCTGCAGAAAGGGCCGGTAGGGATGGATATCGCGGGCGAGGATGGCGATCTGGTCGGGTTGGAAGCCCTCTCGCACGATGAGTTGTTTGGCCCAGCGGAGCGCGGCGCGCGCTTCCTGCCGGCGATCACGCGCTTCGGTCATCAGAATATCCCCTTCCACAAGCCCCAACCTGGGTTCGTTGCGGAAAAGCGCCTGCTCTAAAACGGCCAGGGTGCGCGAGCGGGCGCGGTCATCTTTCAAAGGGAGAAGGGTGGCGTTGGGGAAGGCCGCCAAGAGGTCGCGGCGGGCGCGGATGAATCGGCGGTGGGCCTGACGAGGAGGTTCGGCGTCCGGGTCGCCGGTGAGGGTGATGATGAGCCGAGGAAGATGGCGGTCGAGACGTCGCAGAAGCGCAAGTTGGGTGGGGTTGAATTCGTCGAAGCCATCGATGGCGAGGAGAGCAATATCCTGAAGGCATTGGGGCGCGTCGCTCAACGCGTCGATGGCGAGCCAGCCAATGGTTTCCGCGTCGGCCCAGCCGCTTTCATGAAGACGGGCCTGATATTCGGCGTAGATGGCCGCGAGTTCGATGAGACCTGGGCCGCGGTCGGCCACCGCGCGCTCGAAGTCCTTGGGCCGAATGCACGCGCGCTGAAGTTCGGTGACGAGATCGCGCACGCGACGCAAAAAGCCGGGTTTGTGGCGAAGAGCGGCGAAATGCTCGAGCCGGCCTCGCTCCGCCAGATGATCGATGACCGCGCGCAACAAGCGATGCCGCGCGGGATCGGGCAAAAGCGGGACGGGCCTGCCGCCGCGTGCGAGGATGCGGACGTAGAGTTCGTGGAAGGTGAGGATTTCGACGCCCCAACTCGGCCCGGACGCGACGAGGCGACGCCGAAGGGCTGCGGTCTGTTCGCGGCCGGCCGCGATGATCCAGACGCGGGCGAAGGGCCGCTTGCGCTGCACAGCCCGCGCCTGTTCGAGAACGTAGGTGGTCTTGCCGCCATTGGCGGGAGCGAGGATGAGAAGCATGGCGAGAAAAGTCATCCTCCATATCTCACCAGATGAATGCCGCGGGAAGGGGATTGAGGGCCGCGGATCATGGTGAGCATGGCGTCGCCGAAGAGTCGGAAGCCGAGGCGTTGGAAAAAGGCCGCGGTTTCGGTTTGGCTGACATCGATGGGAAAGCCAAAGCTTTCGCAGCCGTGGCGCACGGCCCAACGACGCGCAAATTCCAACATCCAAATGGTTTCTTGCGCGGTGGCCTCGGGCGAAACGAGAAGCAGTTTTCCCTCGAGCCAGGTGGTATTGGGCGCGGCTTGAGCCAGGGCCAGGGCGATGAGCTCGGCGCCGCGCCAGAGAAGGAGCGCGTCGCCACCTCCGCTCTCGACCATCCACCAAACCCAGGCCGCGTAGTCCAGGCCGGGCAAAACCGCGTGGCAAAGCGAGCGGATGGCTTGCTCGATGTCTTCGCGGGGTCGATAGGGGGTTGGCGGCGCGTGAGTTGCGCTCATCGCGGTCTGTGAAAGCCATTGCGCTTCCAGGGGTGCGTCGCCGCGAGCCAGGGGGCGATGCGCGCGACGGTACGCGTAGAGCGAAAATCCGTTGACGCGAAAGCCGAAGTTCTGATAGAAGCCAACGTTGTTCACGGCTTCGGGCCATGTCATGAGCGCAATAAGACGAACCCCGCGCGCCTCGAGCTGCTCAAGCGCATCGGTCATCATTTGCCGACCCAGGCCGCGGCGTTGGTGGGCCGAATGAACGGCCACGGTGTGCAGCCAACCGAACGCGCCGTAAAACCGAAACGGCGCCACGGTGAGCAATCGTTTGCCATCAAAACCCAGCCGAACCATCCCCTCCCCTCGCTCGATGTACTGCTTCATGCGCTCGCGGTCGAACCGGCCCCAACGCCCGCGACGGCTGTTGCCATAAAGGCGGCGCACCTGTCGACGATAGGCGTCATCGATGAGTGCGGCCGCGCGCGATGCGTCTTGGAGCGCGGCCGTTCGAAAAGTCAGCTTCACCGACCCTCCGCTATTTCAATGGCGCGGGCCAGATCAAGCCGTCCGGTATAAAGCGCCTGACCCACAATGACGCCATCGACGCCGTCGCGACGATGCGCGGCCAAAGCGCGAATGTCATCGAGGTCTTTCACCCCGCCCGAAGCAATGACGCGCAGTCCGGTTTCGCGAGCGAGTTGGGCCGTGGCCTCGACATTGACCCCGGTCAACATGCCATCGCGGGCGATATCGGTGTAGACGATGCGGCGCGCGCCCGCGTCTTTCATGGCTTTGGCCAGGTCGATGGCGCGGATGTCGCGGGTCTGTTTCCAGCCGTGGGTGGCGACGCGACCGTCGCGCGCATCGATGCCGATGATGATGCGCTCAGGCCCAAAATGAGCCAGGGCCTGACGCACCATGTCGGGTTCGCGCACCGCAATCGTGCCCAAGATGACGCGCGTCGCGCCCAGCATTAGGGCCAGGCGAATATGGTCAAGGGTGCGCAGTCCGCCGCCAAACTGGATGGGAATCGAGACCCCGCGGCTGATGGAATGGAGGAGCCGCCAGTTGACGGGAAGGGATTCCAGGAGATCGGCCGTGATCCCGCGATAGAGGGAGCGCAGATCGATCCGTCCCTCGCCAAACGCGCCGTCGAGATTGACGACATGGAGCCAGCGCGCGCCTTGGGCCTGCCAGCGTCGGGCCGCGGCCACGGGATCATCGTCAAAAACGGTTTCTGCATCGGGATCGCCCTGTTGCAAACGCACACAGCGACCGCGTCGGAGGTCAATGGCCGGGAAAACAATCATCATTGCCCAAATGCGTGGTGATTTAGGGAGACCATCTCTCAATGTCGTCGGGGAAGACGTCAAGACCCACAGCGAGGGCCGCCTTCCACAATTGGCGGTCGAATACAGCAAAGGTCATACGCGCATATTTCGCGAAAGCCGCTTCCATTTCGACACGGCAGATAATCGATGAACCAACCCATCTTGCCTGCGCAATAACTTCTGATACGGCATCCGAGCCGGTCTCGCGGAAATACTGCTTTACATAGGCGCTTGGGTCTAGATACAGTATCATCGTCTATCTTCCAATAACAATTCGGCCGCGGTCTTGTCACCGGTGAGTTCGACGGTTGGATGCCTCGGTTCGAGCTTCTTGGGCAGAGAGTCACCCTCCCAGTGTAAGAGTCCGCGCTCCCTTAACGAGAGCAATTTGGCCTCTAAAGATTCATTTGGCTCTTCGATAGGAGCGATACGCGCGACCGGCTTGCCGCGCTCGGTGACGATCACCTCGTCGCCGGTTTTCACCTGGCCGATGTACTTGCTCAAATGGGCTTTCAATTCACTCAATCCAACGGTGGTGACGGTCATGGAAGCCTCCCTTAAGAAATAAATTACGCGCTATTCATCTTCGCAGATAAGCAGGAAATTGCGCAAGATTTGCAGGCCCACCTGATGACTCTTTTCAGGGTGACACTGGATGCCCCAGATGCGGTCGCGGCGCACCACAGACGCGTATTCGATGCCGTAGTCGGTGGTGGCCAGGATGTCGTCAGGATTGGCGGGATCGCAGTAATAGGAGTGGACGAAGTAAGCGTAGGCCCCGTCCGCGACGCCCTCGAGCAAGGGGTCGGGTTTCACGATGTGAAGTTGGTTCCAGCCGATTTGTGGCACGCGCAACCCAACCTCGAACCGTCTGACCCGACCGGGCAACAAGCCCAGGCCGCGCCACCGTCCCATTTCTTCGCTTTCCTCGAACAGCATCTGCATCCCCACGCAAATGCCCAGCAGCGGGACGTTCTCGGCCGCGACCTCGCGCACGACCGAAGAGAGATGCGTCTGGCGCAGGTTGGTGACGCAAGCCCCGAACGCGCCCACGCCGGGCAAGATCACGCCCTGAGCCGACAAAATCGCGCCCGGATCGCCGGTGAGCGCAACTTGCACATCCAAACCCGCGTCCCGGGCCGCGCGCTCCACGGCCTTTTGCACGCTGCGCACGTTTCCGATGTTGTAATCGACAATGGCGATCATGAGAGGTTGAGGTTGAGGTTAAGGTTGAGAGGGAGGGGGCGGGGAGGGCGCGTATTGTGCGATCCATTGGGGTGGGAAGCTGCGCGCGGCGATGCGGCGGGTGATCTCGCGCACTTGCTGTTCGGCCCAGCTCGCGTCTTCAGATGCGATGTAACCTTCGCTCAAAGCCTTTTCGAATTCCTCCTCCTGTAAAACGATGACGCGGCCATCCGGCGTCAGCCAGATGTCGAGCCACAGGTCGGTGGTGACCCAAGCGTTTCCCTCCAAAGTGATGGGCGTGGTCACATCGATATGCGCGCCGACGAATTGCAAATCCGCGTCGAACACCTTGTCGAGCACCGCGTCATGGTCGGGGAGCCAGAACCGAACCCACACCCAGCCGTCGTCGGCCATCACGCCCAGCGCGTTTCTCAGGGGCGCGTCCAGTTTCGCCCACCAGAATTCCTCGATGAGCGCGCCATCGGCCATAAAGCGGCGATAATCGGCCAGCTTGCCGGCCGCGCCCGGCTGACCACTAATAATCCGTCGAACTCCTGACATAACAAAAAAGATTGTCAATACTCCATTACGCCGTCAACGTCCCTTTAGTCGAAGGCGGACCCTGACGGCGGGGGTCTAGTTGGACGGTTGCATCGAGTGCGCGAGCAAAGGCTTTGAACAGGGCTTCGCATTGATGATGGTCGTTGCGACCGTAAAGCACGCGCATGTGCAAGTTCATCCTGGCGTGAAAGGCCACCGACTCGAAGAAATGGCCGACGAGATCGGTGCCCAAGCCGCCGATGCGGGGGGTGTGCCACTCGGCCTCGAAAATGCAATAGGGACGACCGCCCAGGTCGATGGCCACAAAGGCAAGGCTTTCATCCATGGGAACATAACTGTGCGCGGTGCGCACGACGCCCGACCGGTCTCCCAGTCCCTGGTCGATGGCCCGACCCAAACAGATGCCCACATCCTCGACCGTATGATGTTCGTCGATGTGTAAATCGCCCTTGGCCTCGACCGTAAGGTCGAACAGCCCATGCGCGGCGAAAAGCGTGAGCATATGATCGAAAAAGCCGATGCCGGTGTTCACCCGCGCCTGGCCGCTCCCGCGCAGGTCGAGCGAGAGTGAGATATTGGTTTCTCTAGTCGTGCGGGTGATGACGATTTCTGACATAATGGTTTCATGGGAGCGTAGCCAACATCTCACAGCGTAGTCACATATGGATAGCTCAGGATGCGTCTATCAACGGTCAACAAGGGCAATCCATGAAAACGAGCTGTGGCCACGATAATCTGATCAGCGGGATCTTTGTGAAAATCGCCAGGGAGCTTTGTTGACTCGATTGCTATTTCTGGCGTTAGATGAAATAGAGTCAGGCCAACCAAGCCTTGCTCAATCCATGTCTCGATAGGAATGGTGAGTGTTAATCGCTTACGTTCCACTAACTTTGCCATCTCCCAGCAGGAAATGACGCTAATCCCAACTCCGTCGTCTCTCTTGTTTTCATCAATGATGCGCAATGCCTTGGAAGACAGTCTCTGACTCCGGCTCTTCCACCAAATCCAGATATGAGTGTCTAGAAGTATCACTGAATCGCCTCCCAGTCCTCAATGGCGACGGGCTCGGTGGGATCAATATACTCTAAAACGCTCCCTATAAGAATATCATCTTTCTCTTTTGCGTTTTCAGCTTCATGCTTTGTTGTATCCGTCTGTTCAAGTATGATGATCTCGACGCGTTGGCCGGGTGCAAAAGGAAGTTGCTTTAGTTCCAACGTTCCGTTTGCAGGAACGATCTGTTCAATCTTGTATGCTCGCATGACGATCTCCATCAAAGAGAGGCCAGCGCTTGCAACAACCGATCCGTTTGTTCCGGTCGTCCGGCGCTGATGCGGATGAAATTGCGCAGGCCGGGCTTATCGTAGTAGCGCACGAGGACGCCCTGCTTGAACAAGGCTCGATGCAGGGCCGCGGCCGAGCGCCCCACCACGCGACAGAGCACAAAATTGGCCTGACTGGCCAGGGGTTGCAGATAAGGGATGGCGGCAAGTTCAGTATACAGCCGGTCGCGCTCTCTTTTCAAGGCCGCGACGCGCTCGCGCAGCAGGGGCAAATCTTCCAGGCTGGCCAATCCGGCCGCGGTGGCCGCCACATTGACATTATACGGCTGTTTGAACTTCCAAAGATGTTCCATCAATTCCAATGGAAAAATGCCATAGCCCAAACGCAGCCCGGCCAGACCGGCCCACTTGGAAAAGGTGCGCAAAACCACCAGATTAGGCGTTTCGGGAACCCAACTCGCGACCGAACCCTCGCCCTCCGCGAATTCGATATAGGCTTCGTCCACGACCACCAGCAGTGGCAAACGGAGCAATCGGCGCAGGGCAACGTGCGAGAGCAGGCCGCCGTCGGGATTGTTGGGCGAGGTGAGAAAGAGCAGCTTGGGCCTGGGCTCGCTTTCCCGAACGGCTTTCTCGACGGCTCCGATATCGAGGCTGAAATCCTCGCGGCGCCACACCTCGATGACCTCGCCGCCGCTGAGACGCGCATCGAAGCTGTACATGCCGAACGTGGGCGGACAGTTGATGATGGCGTCGCCGGGCATGAGAAAAAGACGGCAGAGATAGTCGATAAGCTCATCCGCGCCGTGGCCCGGTAAAATATACTCAGCCGGAACGCCCACATAATCGGCCAGAGCCTCGCGCAGCCGCGTTTGTTGCGGGTCGGGATATATATGATACCAGGGATACGCGGCCAGGGCCTCGCGCACGCGAGGAGAGGGGCCATAAGGATTCTCGTTTGCATCCAGCTTGACGATGTCCTCGGCCGGTCGCCCCATCTCCCGGCTAAGCGCGTCGAAAGGCTTCACCGGCGCGTACGTCTCCATCCGCGCCACATCTTTGCGGATCGCCTGGGACATTGGGATTCGTTCGCTCTTACGTTCGTCCATAAGAAGTCAGCAAATACGTGTTGACAATATATATACAGTTGGGTTATCCTATGTATTGTGGACACATTCTTTGTCTTGTACGACGTACGTTTTGAATGGGATGCCGATAAAGCGCTAATGAACCTGCGCAAGCATGGCGTCTCATTTGAGCTTGCCTGCGAGGTGTTCTTCGATCCATTCTTTCTTATCGTCAAAGAAGATATTATCGAGGGAGAGGTGCGAAATGCCATCGTGGGACTGACCACATCCTGGCAATTACTCTACGTTGTGTATGTTACTCGAAACGACGCAATCAGAATCATCTCGGCAAGACGAACCACGCGTAAGGAGCAATTAGAATATGAAAACCAGTGAATTGAAAAAACGACTGCGCAAAAACCGTCCCATGAGGATGATCAGTTTACGCATTCCGGAAGATGTGCTGGAAGACCTGAAACGCGTGGCGCCGCTTCGAGGTTTTTCCGGCTACCAGCCCTTAATGCGAGCTTATATCGGCCAGGGATTGCGTGCAGATCTGGAGCGACTGCATCAGGAGCAACAGAAAGAGACAGTCCAAATGCTTATCGAGAGCCTGCGCAAGCGGGGCGTCGATAACGAGGTGCTGGATGCAGCCGTATCCGAATTGCGTGAACGCGGGCCGATTTACCGAAGCGCCGAGAAAGAAGAACGCTGACGGCTATCCGCGCTTCTTATCCGCGTCGTCACGAACCCTCTCGCGCGCAGCGGCCGCGTGCGCGTCCAGGCCCTCGGCTTCGGCGATGCGCGCGGCGATGCGGCTGAGCTCCGCGCTGGACTCGGGATTGAGCGCGATTAGGCTGATGCGCTTGACAAAGTCCTCCACATTCAGAGGCGACGCGAAGCGGGCCGTTCCCTCGGTGGGCATGATGTGCGACGGCCCAGCAATGTAGTCGCCAAGCACCTCGAAGCTGTGTTCGCCCACGAAAATGCCGCCCGCGTGGCGAATCTTGGGAACCAGGGACCAGGGGTCGGCCACCGAAAGGCACAGATGCTCGGCCGCATACGCGTTTGCGGCCTCGACCGCGGCGTCCAGGTCGGGCGTGATGACCGCGCCCCCACGAGTGGTGAGCGACGCGGCGATGGTCTCGGCCCGGCCAAGCTGCTCCATGCGCTCGGCCACGCGAATCTGCACGGCCTGGGCCAGGTCGGCGCTGGGGGTGAGGAGGATGGCCGTGGCCAGGACATCATGTTCGGCCTGGGCCAGCAAATCCGCGGCCACGCGGTCGGGGTCGGCCTGGTGGTCGGCGATGACAATGGTCTCGGTGGGGCCGGGCAGGCCGTCGATGCCCACGGCGCCGAACACCTGACGTTTGGCCAGGGTCACGAACAGTCCGCCGGGGCCGACGATTTTATCCACCGCGGGGATGTCGCCGGCGCCAAAGGCCATGGCCGCGATGGCCTGCGCGCCGCCCACCGCGAAGAGCGCATCGACCCCCGCGATCTCGGCCGCGGCCAGGATCACGTCGGGAATGCGGCCGCTGTTGCGGGCGGGAGGTGAACAGGCGATGACGGTCTCGACGCCGGCCACGCGCGCCACGACCGCGGCCATGAGCAGCGACGAGGGCAAAGGCGCGCTTCCGCCGGGCACATAGACCCCGACCGAATCCAGGGGCCGCACGATCTGGCCAAGAGCGCCTTCGCGTTCATCCACATGCAGCCACGAATGTGCAGGCTGACGAGCGTGGAAATCCGCGATGCGCTGTGCGGCCTTTTCCAACGCCGCGCGCAATTCGGGGTCAAGTTCATTCAGCGCGCGCTGGCGTTCATCCTGGGGGACGCGGAACGCCTGCATCTCGAACCCGTCGATGCGCGCGGTCCATTCGCGCAAGGCCGCTTCGCCCCGATCGCGAATATCGGCCAGCACGCGGCTCACGGCCTGTTCGGGCGTTAGCGGCTCGCCAAAAATGCGTTCGACGCCCTGCAAAAGCGCTGCCGGATACTCGGTTTCGGCCCAGGCGCGGCGCTTGAGAATGCCCTCGCGGGCGGTGGGAAGGTCGTAGATGGGGAAAAGATCGGTCATGGAAGTATCGTGCGGATGGATGCGATCAACGTATCGATTTCTCGCGTATGCAGGCGGTAGCTGGCGCGGTTGACAATCAAGACGGCCTGAGATTCGAGAATGGTGCGCAACTCGACCAGGCCGTTTTCGCGCAGGGTCGCGCCGGTCTGAACCAGATCGACGATGAGATCGGCCAGGTTGACCAGGGGGCCAAGCTCGACCGAGCCGCTGAGCACGATGAGTTCGGCCGAGATGCCTCGCTTGCGAAAATATTCGGCTGTGAGTCGCGGGTACTTGGTGGCCACGCGAGGGTTGATTTCGAGCCTGAGGGGGCGGTTAGGTCGGTTGGCGGGCGCGGCCACCGAAAGCCGGCAATGGCCAAAAGGCAAACGCAGCGGCTCGTACACATCGGCCGCGCGCTCGCGGAGCACGTCCAGACCGGCGATGCCCAAATCGGCCGCGCCTTGCTCCACGAAAACCGGCACGTCCATGGGCTTGGCCATGATGTAACTCAGACGACCATCCTGGCTAGGCGCGACCAAACGCCGATCATTATCCATTTGCGGTAGAGGCCAGTCAGCCCGCTTGAGCCAGGTCAAGGCGTCGTCGGTCAGCCGGCCTTTGGGTAGAGCTACGGTGAGCATGATGGCGCGTTCAGGCGGTGGGAGGGTTCGCCTCACACGAACAACGAATTGTGGTGGGGGCGTCATGGGGGGCTTCGGGTCCGAGTGCAATGACCGCGACCCGGCCGGCCGCGCGGGCCTCTTCGGCCAGGCGCACATAACCGCCGCAAGGGCAGGGATGCACGAGGATATCGGGCATGGGTTCGGGAGGCGGGCCGGACTGCCGCACCCGGGCCAGGAGAATGCGGTCGAGGTAGAACGCACAGCCCACCGCGGGCCGCGACGCGCCGAAATGCCCGACGAGATTGTCGTAGCGGCCGCCGTTGACGATGGAGAAGCCCATTTGATCGGTGTAGGCTTTGAAGGTGATGCCGGTGTAATAGTTCATGCCGCGCACATCGGCCAGATCCACGACGAAAAAATGTTTGACGCCATAATGTTCGAGTCGCTTCTCCACCGCGTCCAGCTGGTTCACCGCCTCGGCCATTTTCTGGTTCCGGGCCAATTTCCTGGCCCGAGCGAGCACGCCTTCGCCCTGCTTCCCGTTCAGGCCCAGCAAGCCCAACACGGCTTCTCGATCCGCTCCTGATGCATCGAGCGCGTCTGCGAAAGCCTGCAAATCGTCCCAGCTTTTGCGGTCGAGCGCGGATTGCAAGACCCGAATTTCAACCGAGGTCAACCCCAAATGCTCCACCAGACCGTGAAAATAACCCAGGTGGCCAAGCGAGAAACGAATCACGGGCAAAGCCAAAGCCTCGAGACCACGCGCGGCAAAGGCCAGCACTTCTGCGTCCGCGTCTGGGCCGGCAACCCCGATCAACTCAAGCCCGGCCTGCCAGAATTCGCGCTGTCGCCCAGCGCGCGGCTCTTCATAGCGAAAGGCCGGCCCCGCGTAGAAGAAACGTTGAGGCAGGGGCTGATCATAGAGCTTGGATCCGGCAAGCCGCGCGGTGGGGATGGTCAGGTCGGGCCGCAAGGCCAGCGCGCGGCCGTCGCGATCGAGAAAGCGGTAAAGCTCCTCGGCAAGCTGCGGCCCGGCCTCGGTGGCCAGGGTTTCCGCGTATTCGAACGTGGGCGGGATGACCTCGACATAGCCCCAACGTCGGGCCATCTCGCGCAAAGTGGCCTCGGCTTCGCGACGCGCCACGGCCGCGCCGCCGAAAAAGTCGGACACCCCGCGCGGGATCGCGGGCGGCGATTTGGCCGGGAAGGAATCGAATGGACTTGGAGTGGTCATGGAAACTGAAACAAAAAAAGACTAGCGGGGTTCGCTAGTCTTCGCGGGGCGAACGCGGCCAAAGCGCCCTTGCAAAGCCGCTCTCCCCGATCAAAAGTGATGATGGTTGCTTTGGAAATAGAATACGGATTTCACGGATTGACTTTTGTTTCGAGCCCAGACAATGGACGATAGGACGATGGACGATGAGGATTGGGCTCAGCGCTTCTCGATGATCTCATCGAAAAATGATGGACTTCATGACGATTACATCATAACCCATGAAAGCCGATCTTGGCAAAATGCACGGTCGGAGGAATGCGTTTTGGTTTTAGCTCCGCGCTCCGACCGCAGGCCAGCATTGACCGGTTTCAACCGGATTAGGAGAGACGGTTTGAGGTTGAGGTTGGGGTTGCGGGTGCAGTGGGCGTGGCCGTGGGTTCGAAAATGGTCGCAGGCGCGGGACGCTTCGTTTCATCTTTCGATTTTGCCGAATCCCGTCTTCGCGTTAAAATGCAGCGTTGCTGTATGGCCTTTTGGGCTTGGCGATTGCTTCGGCTATCGCCTCGCACGCCCCCTCGCCCACTCGCCCCATGTCTCTCACCCTGCCCCGTTTCACCGATGTCCGGCTCTGGTTCGGTCTGTTGGCCGTAGCCGCTATGCTGGCCGCGCTTCCACCTGAATGGAGCGCGGCGCTGCTGATCGCGACCGCGTTCGGGCTGACGTTGGTCATCTGGCCAGTGGCGGGGTTATTCGCCCTGGCGCTGGTCATCCCTTTTAGCGCGGTGGCGAGAACGCCGCTTGGGCCTGCTTCCGTGGGCGTGACGGATATCATGCTCGGCGCGGCGGCTTTGGCCTGGTTCTGGCGTCGCGCGGTCGAACGGCCTCGTCCTCCCCTGGCGCCTGCACCCTTGCTTTGGATCATCCTGCCCCTTGCGTTTGCGCTACTCTATTCCACCCTGCCCGCGCGCTCACTCAGAGCGGCCATTCCCGAACTGGTCAAGTGGGCCGAGGTGGGCGCGGCTTATTTCTTGGGCGCGCAACTGCTGAGCCCGCGCTTGCGCTTGCCCTTCGCCCTAACGCTGCTTCTGGCCGCTACTGTGGAAGCGCTCATTGGTTGGCGGCAATTTTATTTTGGCATTGGCCCCGAAGCGTTCGAGCTGGGGCGCTTTTTGCGCGCATATGGCACCTTTGGCCAACCCAACCCCTACGCAGGTTATCTTGGTCTTTCATTGCCCCTGGGTTTGGCCCTTGGCTTATGGAGCGTCAGGCGCTTATGGCGAAGCCGCTCTCGCGATCTAACGCGCTTATTCCTCAGCATGGCCATATGGGGCATGACCATCACCATCCTCGCTGGCATCCTGGCCAGCGGATCGCGCGGGGCATGGCTGGGCGTGATCGCGTCGACGATTGCAGTGTTGGCTCTAGATTCACTGGCAAGTCGCGCGCTTCTACTTCTCGGTGCAGGCGCGACCGCGCTCGCCGCACCTTTGCTTCCAAGCTTCATCACCGCTCGTCTCGCCGCGATCCCAGCCTATTTTGGCGTATGGAACGCGCGCGGCGCTGTGGTCACCGATGAAAACTTCGCCATCCTGGAGCGCGTGGCCCATTGGCAGGCCGGCTGGGAGATGTTTGCAGACAACTTCTGGCTGGGCGTCGGCGTCGGCAATTGGGACATCGTCTATCCCCAATACGCCATCGACCGCTGGTTGGATCCTTTGGGTCACGCGCATAATGCGCTTTTCCATTACGCTGCGGTGGCCGGCATATTCGGCGCGCTCGCCTATCTTATGCTATGGCTGGGTGCGTTGACGGCCGCTTTTCGGGCTGTATTGCGCACCAGAGCGCTTGCCCGCGCCCTGGCCATTGGCGTCGTCGGCCTGCTCGTTCACCTTTCCGTCCATAATCTTATCGACAATCTTTGGGTGCAGGGCATGCCGTTGTTGGTGGCTCTGGCTCTCAGCCTGTTGCCGACGATCAACAACGAGAACGAAATAGCGCAAAAGCATCGCTAAAGCGATGTTGGTTTAGATCTGAATCATGGAGGTTCATCCATTGATAGCTCGCATTGCCGGCGTCACGCCGCTCAACCCCAAAGAGGTGGAGCGGTTCATCAAGTTCGCCCTTGTCGGCGCCCTTGGCGCGGTGGTGGATTTCATCGTGTTAAATATGATGAAGCTGATTTTTGAGCACATCGGTCTGGGCGTGGGTTGGAGCATTGGTTTGCCGCCCCACCAAATTCAGCTCATTGCCGCCAACGCCATCTCCTTTTCCACGGCCGTAGTCAGCAACTTCACTTGGAATCGTCTTTGGACGTTTCCCGAATCGCGCGAGCGGCCCATATTCAGCCAACTGGCGCAATTCGCCATTGTCAATATACTGGGTCTCATCATCAACACGGTGATCTTGGTGCTGATGGACCACTATGTGTTCAGCCAATTCTTCGATACGCGTCTAAGCTACAACTTTGCCAAGGCGTTCGCCATTGGCGTTGTCCTCTTCTGGAATTTCGGCGTGAATCGCATATGGACCTATCGCGGCATTGAGTAAGATAAGCCATGAAGATCGGCATCGACTACACCCCGGCGGCGATCCAGGGCGCGGGGATCGGACGTTATACGCGCGGCCTCGTAGACGCACTCCTCCCCCTGCTCGCGCCAAACGATCGCGTCGCGCTGCTCATGCCCCGAGACGACGCACCCTTTGCACGCGCCAACTGGCCCCCTAAGGTGCGTACGCGCCGAATGCCTCTCACCGATCGCCAACTCACCATTCTTTGGCATCGTCTCCGGTTCCCACTTTATGTAAACTTATGGAGCGGCCCCCTCGACATATTTCACGCACCCAACTTTTTGCTGCCGCCTGTGCGAGCAGGCAAAAAACTGCTCACCATCCATGACCTGGCTTTTCTGGTGCGCCCTCAATACGCCCACCCCGCGTTGCGCCGTTTTCTCGAACGCGCGGCCCCTCGCTCAGTGGCGCAGGCCGACCACATCCTCGCCGATTCTCAGGCCAGCAAGAGAGACGCCATGCGCCTCTTTGGGTTGCGAGAAGATGAAGTGACGGTGGTGGGAGCGGGGGTCGAACCGCGTTTTCGCCCCTTGCCGCGGGACGACTTGCAGCATATCGCTCGAAAATATGGGCTGTCATGGCCTTTCACCTTCTCGGTTAGCACCCTCGAACCGCGCAAGAACTTCGATGGTTTGATTCGCGCGTTCGCCGAGGCGCGCAAAAAGGCCCGCTTTCCCCACCATCTGGTCATCGCTGGAGGCAAAGGCTGGTTGTATGAGGGCATCTTCGAGGAGGTGAAGCGGCAAAACGCGGAAGATTTTGTGCATTTTCTAGGTTATGTCGATGACGCCGATCTGCCCGCGCTCTACAACCTCGCCGATCTCTTCGCTTTTCCCAGCCATTACGAAGGATTTGGCTTGCCCGTGCTCGAAACCCTGGCGTGCGGAACAGCGTGCCTTTGCACCGACACCTCCAGCCTGCCCGAAATAGCAGGCGACGCCGCGCGGATCATTCCCACCAACCATCACGCAGCCCTCGTGGAGGCGTTGGCTGAATTGCTCACCGATGAACGCGCGCGGCTCGAACTGGCCCGTCGAGGCCCGGCTCAAGCCGCGCAATGGACGTGGCAGGCGGCCGCGCGACGGTTGTATAATGTTTATGTTAGCGTAAGTGCTTGTTGAGTGTGCGTAGCCTATGACTACGCGAAGTCGATCTTTGTCCTCCGTCCTCCATGAATCCGTTCAACTCCGATAAAATGAGCTTAAGCAATAGGCAATACCCGACATCCCTTGCCCTGGGCCTGGGGCTTCTTCTGCTCTTTCTGGGTTACTGGCGTCCCTGGCTGCCCCACCCCGCGGCCGGCCTGAATATCCTGGGCGTCGATCTCCCGGAATATGTCAAGTTTATCCCTGAGGTGCGATACGGCCAAACGCCGGTCAACCGTCTCGTCTTTTTCGGGCCATTGCTCGCCCTTGCTTTTGGGCTTGTGCTTCTGGCCTCGCTGCAACGCTCGTCCACACCCTGGTGGCTCAGGACGGGCCTGGCCGCGGCCGCCATTCCCACGGCGCTGGCCATGCTGCCGCCGGCATGGACGCCCGGCCTGCTACGCACGCCTGAATTTCGCACCCAAACCATGTATATCGGGCTCGTCATTCTGGTTGCACTGCTCACGCCGTTGTGGCGACGTTGGTTGCCCGACAGGATACGCGGCCTGCTTTTCGCACTTTTGGCATTGCCGCCCATTCAATCCTTGTTGGCCTATGAAAAACTGCTCCCCGCGCTGGAAAAGCTCTACGCCCACCCGCTCAGTCCCGGCGCGGCCTATTATCTGGTGGGGTTTGGCGCGGCCTGCCTTTTCTTGGGCGGCTTGTTTCTGGCAAGCTCGAGATCGAAAGTTGAGGGTTGAAGATCAAGCGCGCATTGCCAGACGCCTTTCAAGC
The DNA here is from genome assembly GCA_013151415.1 of Chloroflexota bacterium. Classification (GTDB taxonomy): domain Bacteria; phylum Chloroflexota; class Anaerolineae; order J102; family J102; genus JAADII01. Next base: position 19,971 of record JAADII010000197.1, on the reverse strand, counting down.
TCGCGTTTTCATTAGGGCCGCGCGGTCGATGGTGCGGGGCAGGGGGCCGACGCGTTGCAATTTTATGGCGGCCACCTCGCGGCCAACGCGCGCGCTTTGTTCGACCGAATGACCATCCAGCCACGCGAGCAGGAATCCGGCCCAAAACGCGTCGCCCGCGCCGGTGGCGTCGGCCACCATAACCGGCCGCGCGGGGATTTCGCGCAGCGCTTCGCCTCGTTCTGAAACCAGCGCGCCGCCCCCGCCACGCGTGAAAACCACGATGTCCGCGCCCAAGTCGTGAAACATGTGAATGTATTCGGGCGCGGAACGGTCGGGGCCAAACAACCGCGCCGCGTCGTCGCGCGAGGGCTTGGTCAGCGTGACCAAGGGATACAATTCGGCCAGCACGCGCAAAGCCTCTTCGCGGTCGGGCCAGATGACGGGACTGTAGTTGGGGTCGAGAGAGAGGGGCTTGCCCATGTCGTGCGCGAGGCGAAACGCGCGCGCCACGGCCTCGCGGCAGGGCGGCCGCGAAAGCGCGAAAGCCGAAGCATGAAGCAGCCGCACGCGGGCGATGAGCGCGGGCGCAATGTCGTCGGGCCGAAGATGATAGTCGGCCCCGCGCAAAGGCAAAAACGCGGGCGTGCCGGCCGCGCGCGCGACCATCATCACGCTGGTGGGCGCGTCATGGCTAACCCGGACGCCATCCACCCACACGCCCAACCCGCTCAATTCTTCCAATAAAAACCGCCCCAAAGCATCCTCTCCCACCGCGGCCATCAGGCCGGCGCGTCCGCCAAGCCGGGCCACATTGGCGGCGATGTTCGCGGGCGAGCCGCCCAGATAACGCCGAAATGCCGATGCATCCTCCAGCCGCTCGACCGGCGTTTCGGAAATGAGGTCAACGAGAATCTCGCCAATGGCGAGAACGTCAAGCGAGGCGCTTACATTTTTGACGGCGGATCGGTGAGGAGATTGTGTCATCTTATGATATAATGGAGCTATGCGAGACGTTCTGGCCATCGACATCGATCGGCTCTTGACCCCCTCCCATCGTTATTAGCGCTTTCGCCACAGGTGTGGATTGACTATGATGCGGAAGCTGATGTGCTCTAGTTGAGTTTTCGAAAACCGCAACAAGCCACGGATAGTGTGCGGGAAAACGATGTGGTGTATCATTATCGCGAAGGGGAGCTCGTGGGCCTTACCATCATAGGACTACAGGAACACCTGGCCGAGCAACCGGATCAAGGGCGCAAGCAGGGCTTAATGGACTCAAGTGCATCGAGATAGCCATCGGCCGTGCGGGGCCAGGTGTATTTTTCGCGTACGCGGCGCAGACCCGCGTCGCGATAATCGCGCCAGCGCGCCGCGTCGTTCAGGACTTCCAACAGGCCGCGAGCGATGTCATCCGGGTCGGTTGGATCGACCAATACGCCATATCGTTCGCCCGTCTCCTCATCCACCAGGCTTTCGGAGGGTCCGCCGTTTTTCGTCACCACCACCGGCAGGCCACAGGCCATGGCCTCGAGCGGCGCCAGACCAAAGGGCTCGTATAGCGCTGGCAAACAAAACACCGAACGACGCGCGGCAAAATAACGATATCCTGCCGCCAGCTCTATTTGATTATTTAACGAAAACGCAGTAATTTTATCGAAAACGCCCGCATTTTTGGCGTTTTCGACAATTTTTTGCAAAATAGAGCGTTCATTAGGCGAAAGTTTCTCCAGACTCCGAAGAGGATCGTCGCGCTCCCGGACAACAATGGCGAGACTGGCCTTTTCTCGTAGCCTATGACTACGCGAAAAGGCTTCCAGAACCCCAAGATGGTTCTTCTTGGGGTCGAGGCGACTCGACAGCAGGACCAGGGGCAGGTCGCGGCGCTCGGGCGCCAGGTCGCGCGCCAGAGCCTGTTCGATGCGGTCGCGAACGATCGCCTCCCGCTCATTGTTCGCGACCACGTCGAAGATGCGCATGTTCACGCCCGGCGGGATGACCGCAAATCGCCCGTCGTCTTGCACATCCACCGCGCCGCGATAAAATGGGTGTGCATATTGCTCGAAGCGCTCCTGCCTTGTGCTGGTGATAATGCGGCGCGCCCGACTCATGGCCAGACGCTCGGCCGCGATGCGCGCGCTGAAGTGAAACTCCTGCTCCAGCGCCTCCGGATCGCGACCTTGCGCCATGAGCTTATCGCGTTTTTGCGCGCCCAACGAATGCGCGGTGAATGTAAAAGGGACGCCTGTCTTTTCCTCAAGGCGAACGGCCGCCAGCCCGCCGTCCGCGTAGTGGGCGGTGAACGCGTCGGGCAAACGGCCTTCTTGTTCGTAAAAGGCGAGGATGTTGGGAACCCACTCGCGCTCCAAATAGGGCCAGAGGTCCTCCTTGCGCAAGAAGCGATCCGGCCCGCAGGGAATGCGCACAATGCGCACGCGATCGGATTGAGGATACCGGTCGAGCGGGGCCGCGAATTCGGGCCAGTCCGAATCGATGATGCGACGGGTGAGGATGTCTACATCGTGGCCCATCTCGGCCAAAGCCAGCGCCACTTCTTTCACGTAGACCAGTTGTCCGCCAAAATCAGGGTGCGCGGTCCAATAGCTATCGGCCGGGTCGAAATTGCCCTGGGGATTGAGGAAGGCGAGATGCATTTATTTCAACCTTTCACCGAGCCGGCGAGCAGGCCGCGCACAAAGTAGCGTTGCAGCGAGAAAAAGACGATGAGGGGCAAGACCATGGACACGAACGCGCCCGCGGTGAGCAGGTGCCAGTCTGCGCCGCGCGAGCCCACCAGATCGGCCAGGCGCATGGTGAGCACCTTCACATCCTGCTTTTCACCAATGAAAATGAGCGCCACAAGATAGTCGTTCCAGACCCACAAAAACTGGAAAATGGCGAACGAGGCCAGCGCAGGCACCGAAAGGGGCAAAATCAGACGCACGAAAATAGTGAAATGGGACGCGCCGTCGATAAAGGCCGATTCCAAAATGTCGCGAGGGAGGCCGGAAATATAATTATAGAGCAGATAGGTGGCCAGAGCCAGACCAAAGCCCGTGTGCGCCAGCCACACGCCCAGAAATGTGCCGTTCAATCCCAGCCGCACATAGTCTCGCAGGATGGGAACCAGGGCGATTTGCAAAGGCACCACCAGCAGCGCCACCACAATCACAAAAAAGAGCTTGCGCCCCGAAAAACGCATCCAGGCGAAGCCATAGGCCGCAAATGCAGCGATGAGGATGGGGATCACGGTGGAGGGGATGGCCACAGCCAGGCTGTTGAGAAAGGCGTTGGTGAGGTTTTCGCCCTTGATGACCTCCTCGGACCCGTCCGCGCGCGTGATTTTCACCTCGCCGCCGGTGAGCACTTCCTCATAGTTGGCCAGGGTGAAGTTGGCCTTCATGGTCCATTTTTGCTCTTCCACCTGGATTTTGCCGCGGCGCTTGTTGCCCACCCAGCGAATGCGCTTGCCGTCGGGCGTTTCGATGCCCTCGCGAAATTCTTCAAACGTGCCGGTCGCGCCCTCGATGGTCATGACCGAGTTCGGGTCCAGGCCCTCCGGTTTGAACTCTTCGGTCATCACCCATTCTTTGTGCGGGAAAATAAGCCACCAACCGCTGGATTGGATGTCTTCCTTGGTGCGAAAAGAGGACACAAACAGGCCAAAAGTGGGGATGGACCACAAAACCACCAGCAAGAAGAGAAACCCGTTGACCAGCAGGAAGGAGATGCGCTGCTCGCGCTTATGACCGCCAAGTTTGAGACTCATTAGAAGCCCTCCTCTTCGGCCAGGCGCCGCAAGTTATAGGCCATGACAGGCAATACGGCCAGCACCAAAATGACCGCGAAGGCTGAACCGAGACCGAAATTGCGATTGGTGAAATACTGTCTGTAAAACTGCGTGGCGATGACCTCGGTGCCGAATTGCCCTCCCGTCATGACGATGACGATATCGAAAATCTTCAATGTGAAGATGACGATGGTGGTGGCCACGGTGATGATGGTTCCCATGATATAAGGGATCATGATGCGAAAGAAAATCTGAATTTCGCTGGCCCCGTCCACCCGCGCGGCCTCGAGAAGGTCGTCGGGGATGCCTTTGAGCGCAGCCGAAAACAGCACCATGGCGAAGCCGGTCTGAAGCCAGATGACGATGACGATAAGAAAGAGGTTGTTCCAGGGCTGGACCGTGGCCGTCCAGGCGCGCGGCTCGCCGCCCAAGGCCACGACAATGGCGTTGAGCAGGCCGATCTGCGGCACGGAAATATCCTTGACCTCATAGATAAAATTCCAGATGATGCCCGCGCCCACAAAAGAGATGGCCATGGGCAAGAAAATGAGCGCTTTGGCTGTCCGCTCGAATTTGCTGCGGTCGGCCAACACCGCGATGAGCAGACCAAAAATCACTGCGAATGTGGCCCCAAAGACGATCCACATCAAATTGTTGCGAAAGGTGATGAGTAGATCGCGTTGGGTGAAGATGTCGATGTAGTTTTGCAACCCCACAAAGTTTTCACTGCTGCGATCGAACAAACTAATGTAGATGGTGCGAAAAGTGGGAATAAGCAAATACCATACCAAAATGGCCACAGCCGGCCCAACGAACACATAGGGCTGTAGCAAAGCGGTCCAGCGGTCGGGCAAGGCCTCGACCATGGTGTTGGCGGCCAAATAAAGCAACCCCACGCCCCCCACGCCCCACACGATGGACACCAACACAATGACAAACTTTGGCGCGTCGCTCTCGCGTAAGAAACGAAAGCCCAAAATGAATACGGCCATCGCCAAGGCGGGAATGGCCACAGCAATGAGCACGCGCAACAAAAAGGCCAAAACGCGCCCAACCAAACCGATGGACTCCTCAGGATGCGCGACCTCGGCAATGGGTGGTGGCTTGTTGGTCATAAGATATCTCCTTGGAAGAAGTGCGACGCCTGTCATGGAGGTGCGACGCGCCAGAGACGCGCGCCGCACCTCGTGCAACAACGGCTTATTTGTTGGGCCAGGCTGCGTCGATCTCGGCCAGGGCCGTGTCCAGATCCACCGTGCCGGCGATCCAGTCGGTCATGCCCTTCCAGAACGAACCCGCACCCACCTCGCTGGGCATCAGGTCCGATCCGTCGAAGCGCACGCTGTCGGCCTCTTGCACAAACTGCGCCACCTTCCGCTCCACGTCGTCGCCATACCAATCCAACGACGCATCGTTGTGCGGCGATAGCGCGCCACCACTGGCCAGCCATGTCTTCAGCGATTCGCCCGTGGTGAAGAACTCCATCACCGCGCGCACTTCGGGCCGATCGTTGAACATGGCGTAGATATCGCCCGCAACCAGGTAGGGCTTGCCATACTGCTCGTCGATGGGCGGCAGATAGAAGAAATCGTAGTCCACGCCCGCTTCCAAACCTTCGGGGAAGAAGCTGGTGATGAAGTTGCCCTGCTTGTGCAGCCAGCACTTGGGCGGATCCTCGAACATCGGCGCCGGCGCATCGCCAAAGAACGTGCTCACAATCCCCTCGCGACCGCCAAACACGTAGTCCGGGTTCAGCCAAATCTCGGCCATGATCTCCGCCGCTCGCTTCACCTCCGGCGACGTGAACGGCAATTCCCCGCGCGTCCATTTGTCGTAGTTCTCCAACGACGTCGTCCGCAGCATGATCTCCTCCATCCAATCGGTCGCTGGCCAACCCGTGGCCGTCCCCGACTCGATGCCAATGCACCACGCTGTGTCGCCATCGTCCGCAATCTGCTGCGTCAACGCCATCATCTCATCCCACGTCTGCGGAATCTCATAGCCCGCTTCATCCCACGCCTTCTTCGGATACCACACCTGGCTCTTGCCGTTGAACCGCGCCCAGACGCCAGCCATGATCTCGCCATCCGGACTATCCATCATGGCCATGTCCAGCCACGCCTGCTTGTAGTTCTTCTGGAGCCAGTCCATGTTCATATAGGTGCTCACGTCCACGACCTTGCCGGCCTTGGCCAGGTTGCCCAGCAAGCCGGGCTGCGGGAAGTCGGCTATGTCGGGCGGGTCGCCCATCCACGCGCACCGAAATCGTGGTCTCGAATTCCTTAGACCCGGTGTATTGGATGTCGATGCCCGTCTTCTGCTCGAATTCGGCGATGGACTCGTTGAATTTCACCTCGTCCGGCCCGGTGAACGGCCCGAACATGGTCACCACCGTCCCAGCATATTCGCCAGCCAACGCCTTGTCAAGATGCGTCTGGCCCGTGCCAGATACTTCAGGCGCAGGCGCTTCGGTCGGCGCGGGGGCCTCGGTGGCCGCGGGCGCCTGAGTGGGCGCAGGCGCTTCAGTGGGGGGCGGCGCTTCAGTAGGCTCGGCCTGCTGGCCACCACAAGCGGCCAGGGCCAAAACCAGCGCCAACAACAACACAGGTAAGAGATACCAGGATCGTTTCATGGGTTTCTTCTCCTCGTGAGTCGAAAAGGGTTGATTGGTTGCAGGTTGCAAATTGCAGGTTGCAGGTGAAAGCGAGTGGCATCACCTCCTTTTTGTTGGGGATTGGGGTGTTTGGGGGGTATTGAGATATTGGGTATTGAGATATTGGGTATTGGGATATTAAGTGGCAGGTAGCAGGGGGCAAGTGGTAGGGGGCAGGGGGGAGCAAGCGGGAGAGGGACAGGTAGCAGGGAGTAGGGAGCAGAGGGCGGGGGAGGATTAACCTGCGCCTTGCGACTTGCAAACTTGCAACCTGTAGACTTGGATTTCCTGAAAAAAGCTATTCCACCGCTGAGTTCGCTGAGAGCGCAGAGAAAACAAAGCCCTCGGCGGTGAACCTTTTTTCAGTGAAGCCAAACTTGCAATCTGCAACTTGCGACTTGCTACCTGTAACTTACCGCGAGGTTAACGCGTGGTGTGGGAGGGCGGCGGCGCGGTGGTTTGGCGTTGAATCAGACGCAAGGGTAAAAGAACTTCCTTTACCTCATGGCGGAGTTCGTCGGGGTTCTCGATATAACGGAATAAGAGCTCAGCCCCTTCCACTCCGGAGGTGAACAGGGGCTGATGGATGGTTGTCAGGTTGAGATATTCGGCCACTTCGATGTCGTCGAAACCCATGACCGAGAGTTGCTCGGGCACGGCCACGTTTCGCTCCTTGGCCGCGCGCAACACGCCAATGGCCTGGGTGTCGCTGGCCGCGAAGATGGCCGTAGGCGGCTCTGCAAGCGAGAGCAGCCGGTGCGTCATGGCCTGCGCCTGGGGCGCGCCATGCTGATCCTGAAGATAGTATTCGGGACGGAACTCGATGCCGGCTTCGTGCAAAGCGCGACGGTAGCCCTGATAGCGCTGAGCGGACGCGCCCACAAACTCGAACGGGCTTTCCAGGATATCACTGATATAGGCAATGCGCGTGTGACCCAGGTCGATGAGATGCTTCGTGGCCATGTAGCCGCCCTCGATGTCATCGATGACCACGCGACTCAACGCGGGGTGAAAGGCATCCACCAAAACCACCGGAACCGCGGCGTGGCGCAGTCGCTCGGCCTCATCGTCATTGGGCGAAAGCGTGAACACCAACAGCCCGTCAAACATGTCTCCGCGGGGCAAGGTCTGAAACAATTCATCCCGCTTCTTTTTCGTCTCTACGTTGTACAAGATCAAATCGTACTGGCGCTCCACTAACACTGTCTCCACCCCGCGCAAGCGCTCCACCGAGGAGGGTCGTATGAAAAAGGGAGCCACCACGCCGATGTTCGCTGTCTTGCCCGAAGAAAGCTGCCGGGCGATGGTGTTAGGTCGATAGTTGAGCGCGGCAATGGCCTCTTCCACCCGCCGTCGCGTAGACTCGCGCACAGAAGGATGATTATTGAGCACGCGTGAAACCGTGCCCACCCCAACCCCGGCTCGTTTGGCGACATCGCGAATGGTTGCAGGCATGGTCCCGATCCTCGGCGGATTTGTAGGTATTGGGCACGCGGAACCGATTCCAAATGGAACCGTTTCCACGATGATAGCACAAGCGCGAGCGATTGTCAATAGGTTTTTGGAACCGGTTCAATTTTTTCAAATATCCCCAAAATGATCCCGGATATAGCGCGTGGCCTGGCTCATGGTGAGGGGTTGGCTGGCGTTGCCCGCGCGCACATAGAAATCCTCGCGCCCCTTGTGCTTGAAAAACACCGGCGAGGGTGAGGGCCGCACCGTGACCACGCAAACGGTTTTGCCCTCCACCTGCGGAAACGTGAGCGTGACCAACCCGCGATACTCCGGCCCGATCATCTTGCGAAAGGCCATATTGAAAATATTCTCGAACTCATCCACGTTTTTCTTTCTGGTGGTGCGCAAATCCGGCTCCAGGCCCAAAATCTCGCCATCGTCGGCCACGCCAATGAGAATTCGCCCACCGGATGCGTTCATAAACCCCACCACATTCTTCATCACCGGCTCGTAAAGCTTCTTATTGACGGTCTGCTGCCGATAGTCCCATAACAGGCTGGATTTGAACTCGACGAACTGGTTTTCACCCCCGGCAATGAGTTCTCGCACCGACTCTATGTCGGCCGCCGCGGCGGTCGGTGAAGCTTGAGACAAGCGCGACTGAATGATTTCGGCATAGCGGGCTGCGGCGGGAATATCCCTTATGTAAACCGGTTCCGCCCCTCCTCTGATATGAAGCGCGAGAGAGCCATAGCCCAGCCGCCGTCCCAACCAACCGTATTCCACCACAACCTTCTCGATATCTTCCATTTCCGCGAGTTTTCGCAAACCGGAAAAAATGGTTTTGTACGTGATGGCGCGCGCGTCGATTTGATAATAGGGCAAATACCAACTCGCGAAGGAAATGCCCACAATCAGCACCTGCAATGTGGCGATCAGCCCGGTGAGAAAGAGCGAGAAGGGAATGCCGGTTGGTTGCCACAAACCGCTCTCGCTCAAATCGACGCCAAACAACCAAACGAACAAAAAAGGCAAAAACGCAAAGAAAAACTCGATGAGAACGAGCCGACGCAGAAAGAGAAAAGGCGTTCGTTTGATGATGAGAGGATCGTGGGAATGGTGTAGGGGCATGGGGTGGCGGTGTTGGGTGCTGGATATTGGATATTTGGATAGTGGATAGTGGATATTGGATAGTGGGTATTGGGTATTGGGTATTGGGCGCTGAGTGCTGGGGGAATTGGTTTCGGCTCGCGCATTATAAACGCGTGAGTTCATGTGGGCAATGTTGGAGCGCAAAGTATGATAAAATAACGCGCATGACTCACCATGTTTTGCCATTGCAGCGCGACGAACGCGATAAAGGATCCTTACGGAAAAAGGGCCGCGTTGTGGCGTTTGATAGCAGAAAAACGCGCTGGCTCCGGTTCGAAAACCCTCAAATGGTGGTGGAAGCAAACAACCCGGGCCAGGTGATGGATGCGTTGGCCAAGGTGGAGAACGCGACGAGCAGGGGGCTGTGGGCCGCGGGGTTTATATCTTACGAGGCCGCGCCCGCGTTCGACCGCGCGCTCACCACCCACCCCCCTCGCCCCGACCTCCCATTGCTTTGGTTCGGGCTATACAACGCGCCCCAACCTTTGGACGCGCTCCCGTCCGCCGATAGAGACGCCTTTTCGGTGGGTCCATGGCGCGAATCCCTCTCTTATGCGCGCTATCAAGCCCACATCGCGGCCATCAAAGCCCGCATCGCTCGCGGCGACACGTATCAGGTCAACTACACCATGCGTTTACGCGCCGACTTTCAGGGCGACCCCTGGGCCTTCTTCCTGGCCTTGCAGGCCGCGCAACGCCATCACTACGCGGCCTATATCGACCTCGGCGAACGCGTCATCTGCTCGGCCTCGCCCGAGCTCTTCTTCGAGCTGCGCGGGGAATCGCTGCGCGCCAAACCCATGAAAGGAACCATGCCCCGCGGCCGAACCTGGGAGGAGGACGAGGCCAACCGCCGCCGATTGCATCATTCGGAAAAAGATCGGGCCGAGAATGTGATGATCGTGGACATGATGCGCAACGACATGGGCCGCGTGGCCGAAATCGGCACTGTGCACGTTCCGCGGCTGTTCGAGGTCGAGCGCCGGCCCACGGTCTTGCAGATGACATCCACCGTGACCGCGCGCACTTCGGCCTCGATTCCCCGTTTGTTTCAGGCGCTGTTCCCCTGCGCGTCCATTACGGGCGCGCCCAAAGCCAGCACCATGCGCATCATCGCCGAATTGGAGCCGGAGCCGCGCGGGGTCTACACCGGCGCGATCGGCTTTCTCGCGCCCGCGGCCTCGCGGGCCGAGCGTTACGCGCAATTCAATGTCGCCATTCGCACCGCGCTCATCGACCGTGAACGCGGTCAAATCGAATACGGCGTGGGCGGGGGCGTCGTTTGGGATTCGGAGCCGGAGGCTGAATTTGAAGAGTGTCGAACCAAAGCCGCGGTGCTCACGCGCGCGGAGGTGGAGTTCGACCTCTTGGAATCGCTGCTGTGGGAAGCGGGAAAGGGCTATTTCTTGCTGGCCGAACATTTGGATCGCCTGGAAAAGAGCGCGGCCTATTTTCTTTTCCCCTTCAACCGCGCGGCCGTCCGGGCCCGCTTGTTGGCCCTGGCCGCATCCTTGCCCTTACGCGACCACAAAGTGCGTCTGCTCATCAGCCAGAATGGCTCAATCCGCGTCGAAGCAGACCCTATTGCCCCCATCCCCGGCGCTGGCAAGCCCTGGCGCGTGGGTTTGGCCGCGCAACCGGTGGATTCGAGCAATCCCTTCCTCTATCACAAAACCACGCATCGCGCGGTTTACGAGCAGGCGCTGGCAAACCGTCCTGACTGCGACGAAGTCATCCTTTGGAATGAACGGGGCGAAATCACCGAAGCGACGCGCGCCAATGTGGTGGTGCGCCTGGATGACCGTCTATACACGCCGCCTCTCAAAAGCGGTCTGCTTGCGGGCGTGTTCCGGAATCATCTGTTGGCGAGCGGAATGATTCAAGAGCGCAAAATAGAGAAAGACGACCTTTGGCGAGCGCAAGAGGTGTGCTTGATCAATTCGGTGAGACGCTGGATGCCCGTTGAAGCCGTGTTAACGTAAACAGCCATTATCGTTCTTTTCAGATTGGCCGCCTTTGCCCTATACTTGTTCAGAGGCACGTTTTCCTCACCCCCTACATCGTCTTATGCTTCCACCATGAGGAGAAATCACCATGAATAAACATGCGCCCATTTATCGCCTGGGGGCGATTACCGGCCTGAGTGTGTGGCTGAGCGGGTGTGGCGCCCGTTCTAGCTCGGAACAACGCAGCCCCATGTCCTGGTGGCTTGTCCTGTTGCTGTTTGGGGCCATTATCCTGGCCTTCATCATGTTGGGACGACAAGAAGAAGAGGAGACGACGGAGCGATATGCTGACGCGCGAGAGGAGCCGCCCCCCGCGACCGCGTCCGCCGCTGAAGCGCCTCTCACATCCGCGCCAGAAGCTGAGAGCGAACCCGCGCCGGAAGAGCCGGATGATCTGAAAACAATCGAAGGCATTGGGCCAAAAATCAGCCGCATCTTGCAAGATCAGGGCATCGACACATTCCAGCGGCTGGCGCAAACCGACGCCGCGACCCTGCGTCACATTTTGGACGAAGCTGGCATTGGCAAGATCGCCGATCCCTCCACCTGGCCAGAACAGGCCGCTTTGGCCGCCGAAGGCAAGTGGGATGAATTGAAAGCCCTGCAAAACGAACTCAAGGGAGGCCGACGCGTTCGTAGTTAAGCCCCCAAGCCCCAAAACCGACCCTCTCCATCCACCCACCCTCCCGGTTTCTCCAACGAAATCACTCACGCTGAGCCCATCGGTCCCCGCGACCATCGTCCAGCATCTCATCGTCCAACAACCAATCACCCGCTTCCGGACTTTGAACTCTGGACCATTTCTAACGCAGTATCATGAAAACCGACTTCCCCTTACCGCCTCCCAAGTATTCGCCTCCGCTCGATCCGGATTTCCGCCCCCCCGCGTTGGCAAATCGCGCTTTTCGCCAAGAGGTGGAGGCTTCCGGAGTTGGGGTTCCGTTGGTTATCGGCCTTGAACGTAGCGGCGGCGCTTTTTCGCGCTATGAAACCCTTATCTATCCAGACGACCACCCACGCGCTGAAGCCAACTTGCCCTATGTCGAGCGGATCGTCAAATTCTTACTTTGGCAAAAGGGTGGGCACACCCTTTATATTGGTGATTCCAGGAAAGTGGGTGCGTCTCTACGCCAGATTTACTCGCCAACGGGCCAGCGCTCATTCGACTATTTTTTCATGGGTGAAAAGGTGTATCTCCGGCCTTTTCGCATGGTGGTCTGCCGCGTGCATGAAGTGCCGCATGCCAATGAGCGCACGCGAGCGTTGGGCCGTCATCTAGATGGTTATCGCATAGGATTTGATTTAGGCGCATCGGACATCAAGGTTTCGGCCGTGGCGCACGGAAAACCGGTGTTTAGCAAAGAAATCGTCTGGGAGCCGACCCAGCAACGAGATCCCAACTATCACTTTGTCCGCATTTTGACCGCGCTGAAAGAGGCCGCGGCCCATTTGCCGCGCGTCGATGCCATTGGCGGCAGCTCCGCCGGGGTCTATGTGGAGAACCAACCCCGCGTGGCCTCCCTTTATCGAGGCATCCCCTCCCGTCGTTTCGATGAGATCCGCACTATGTTTCTACGAATTCGCGATGAATTCGGAGCGCCGCTCGAAGTGGTGAACGATGGCGAAGTGACTGCTCTGGCCGGGTCCATGTCTATCGAAGATAACGGCATTCTGGGCATTGCCATGGGTTCGAGCGAAGCGGCCGGATATGTCAACATGGAGGGAAACATCACCGATTGGTTGAACGAGCTCGCATTTGCGCCGGCCGACTACAACCCCAACGCGCCGATCGATGAATGGTCTGGCGACCGCGGCGTGGGCGCACTTTATTTCTCGCAACAATGCGTCTTTCGACTGGCCCCAAAAGTGGGATTGCATCCTATTGGCGACACCAAGGCCGCCCGCTTAGAATCGGTGCAAGCGCATCTCGAGGCCGGGCACGAAGGCGCTCGAAAGATATGGGAAACCATTGGGGTCTATCTTGGTTATGCCCTGGCGCATTATGCCGATTTTTATGAGCTCAAGCATGTATTGATCTTGGGCCGCGTCACATCGGGCAAGGGCGGAGAAATCATCCTCGAACAGGCCAATCGCGTGCTCGAAGGCGAGTTCCCCGAGTTGGCCCGTCGCATCCGTGTGCGCCTTCCCGATGAAAAAAGCCGCCGCGTAGGTCAATCCATCGCCGCGGCCAGCTTGCCGGAAATTCCAAAAGGATGAGCTGGCGAAAACGCCCCATAATGGCGCGGTCGCGCCTACGGCGCATCCGCTGGCTTGTCCTCGAACATCTGACCTGCACATTCAATTCATTCTTTCGCTCATGAACTTTCATCTCTCCACAGCCCAAGTTTTTGCACCCGACGGCCTGCCCGCCAAACAGGCCCTGGCTCGCACAACGCACATGGCCATCGGCGCGCACCAGGACGACTTAGAGATCATGGCCATCGACGGCATACTGGCTTGTTTCCAACAGCCTCAACGCTGGTTCACTGGGGTGGTGGTCACCAACGGGGCCGGCTCCCCGCGCGCAGGGCTTTATGGCGATTATTCAGATGAGGCCATGCGACAAGTGCGCATCGAAGAGCAAAAAAAAGCGGCCGTTATTGGTGAATACGCGGCCCAGGTCTTCCTCGATTATCCCAGCGCCGCTGTGAAAGATCCGCACAACATCCATCCCGTCGAAGACCTGGTGGAACTCCTCTCACTGGCTCGGCCCGAAATCGTATATACGCACAATTTCGCCGATAAACATGACACCCATATTGGGGTCGCGCATAAAGTGGTGGCGGCGCTGCGGCGACTGGCGCCTGAAAAGCGCCCCAAGAAACTCTATGGCTGCGAGGTGTGGCGCGATCTGGATTGGATGCTAGACGAAGATAAGGTCGCATTCGACTGCTCGCAACATGAAAATTTGCAAATGGCTTTGGTGGGCGTATTCGATTCGCAAGTAAGTGGCGGCAAGCGCTATGATCTGGCCACCATGGGCCGCCGCCGAGCCAACGCCACCTACTTTGCATCCCATGCAACCGATGTGGCCACAGGCATGAGCTTTGCCATGGATCTAACCCCCCTCATCCAGGATCCCAGCTTAAACATCGCCAGTTATGTGCTCGCTTATATCGAACGCTTTGCTCGCGATGTGCGCGAACGCATTCAGCGATATGGATAGCGCATGCGCCTCTTCATTGCGTTGGCCCTGACATTGTCTTTGGCTCTTGCATGCGCGCGGGCAAGCGAAGCGACCCAACGAACGTGTTCACCGCCATCCCATGAGCCGCCTCCGCTTCAGCTGGAGGACGATCTTTCGCAAGCCGTCTCTTTGAACAAAGGTTATGGCGGAGGCGTATTCAGCGTGACGCATGGCCGCTTTGGGGTCTGGTGGCAAGACGCATCGGGCTCGCTCAAGAAAAATGGGGATCTCATGACCCCAGACGCCACATTCGAGACCGCCAGCATCAGCAAGACATTCACCGCGGCCGTCATCCTGCTGTTGGCCGAAGAAGGCGCGCTCGAGCTTGATCAGCCCATTGGCCAACTTCTCCCCGCCGAACTCACGCAGGGACTGCTGGTCATCGATGGCCGCGACTTTGGCGCGGAAATTAGCGTCCGGCAGTTGCTCAACCACACTTCGGGATTGCCCGATTACTGGACCGATCCCCCGTTCCTCGAGCCGGGCGTCAACGCTTTCTTGAAAGCCTATCTCAACGATCCCAATCGTTTCTGGCAGCCCAGCGAGATATTGGCTTATGTGCGCGATCTGAATCCCATAGCCGCGCCCGGCCAAAAGTGGCATTATTCCGATTCAGGTTACGTGCTTGCTGGCCTCATCATCGAACAAATCACGGCCAAGCCCCTTCATCAGGTCTATCGTTCGCGTCTTTTCGAGCCATTGGGAATGGCGAACACCTGGCTTCAGTGGCGCGAAGCGCCGGTTGGCTCGCACCCGCGCTCTCACCGATATGAAAACGATTGGGATATGTACGACAAGCGACACAACAGCGCGGACTGGGCTGGCGGCGGTCTGGCCAGCAACGCACAAGATCTGACCATCTTTCTACGCGCGCTTGCCGGAAAAGAGCTCTTTACCCAACCAGCCTCCCAAAAGGTCATGCAGACTTGGGTCGCCACCGGAATCCCCGATATTGAATATGGGCTTGGCCTTTTCCGCATTCTACTGGACGACAACCTGGGTGAGCTTTGGGGGCATGATGGTTATGGCAACGCCTGGATGTACTATTGGCCGGAACAAGATGTGAGCTTTACCGGCACGCTCAATCAGGCCGAAAACGACTGGTGGCCCGTTGTTGAAGCGGCCATTGTCCAGATATCAGAGATAATGGCGTCTGATCCCTGTCTTTCCACTCGCGCTCATTTCTTCCCGTTTCTGGCGCGCGAAGACGCAGATAACTGATTCCATGATTCATATCGTCGGCATCGGAAACGAGTGGGCGTCAGACGACGGCATAGGGCCCGTCGTTGCTCGCCATCTGGAAAAGCGTTTGAGCATGGGAGAAAAGCCGTTTCCCGTGCGCGTGTTCACCTTTGCTCGACCTGACTTAAGCCTACTCGAGGCCATGGACGAGTGCGCCGCGCTTGTGGTGGTGGACGCCATCGCGTCCAATAATCGGCCAGGAACGGTGCACGTGCTGGAATGGAGCGCAAGAGCATTGGCGTCACGCGGCGTCGAGCGCGCGTCGTCCCATGGCTTTGGCGTGCGCGAAACCCTGGCTTTGGCCGAGTCGTTGGGCAAGCTGCCACAGCAGGCGCTCTTGTTGGGCGTGGAGATCGCCAGCACCGAGCCGGGACGCGGTCTTTCACCCGCGCTGGAAGCTGCACTGCCAGAAATTGTAACTTTCTGCGAAAAAGTGATTCGCGCCCTTTAAGCTTCCACGCCCGCTCATCTCGCTTTCTCTCTCATCTTTTCTCGCTCGCATGAGTCCACGCGCCGGCTTTGGATTGGCGATCGCGACAAACCCTGAGGGGAAGGGAAAGGGTCATTGAAAAGCAAAATGGATTTTGCCTTACGAAAGCATCGATGCTATGATACAAATAACTTATTGCAACTAGTCGCATTAACAATTGGTCTTGTCTTACAGGAGGCGATTCGATGCTCGCACAACCCTTCTTTCCCTTCATCCCACAGTTGCACATCCCCGACGGCTTCTTGAGCCTTGCCGTGGCCGCCATATTTTGGCTGCTCAGCCTTGTTTTCGTGGCTGTTGGCGTCCATAAAGTGCAGAAAACCTTCAACGAGCGGCTCATTCCCCTGATGGGGATCATGGCCGCGTTCATTTTCGCGGCGCAAATGCTCAACTTCCCGGTCGCGGGCGGCACCTCGGGCCATCTTTTGGGCGGGGCGCTGGCCGCCATCGTGTTGGGGCCTTGGGCGGGCATCTTGGTGATGACATCCGTCATCGCGGTGCAGGCTCTGCTATTTCAGGATGGCGGCTTGCTGGTGATGGGCGCGAACATTTTCAACATGGGCATCCTCACCGCGCTTGTGGGCTATGGCCTATATCGACCTTTCGCGGCTTCGCGACGCACCGTGCAAATGGCGGCCATCGGCGTCGCGGCCTGGTTTTCGGTCATGGCTGCGGCTCTGCTTACATCCCTTCAGCTATGGCTCAGCGGCACATCCACATTGAACGTGGTCTTGCCGGCCATGATGGGCGTTCATGCCCTCATTGGCCTGGGTGAGGCGCTCATCACAGTGGCGGCCGTGTCCTTCATTCGCCAGGCCCGACCCGACCTGATGGGAGCGAAACAGGTTCGCGAACAAGGCGGATGGGGTTGGGTCGCGGCCGGCGCGGCCGTCACACTTCTCGCTCTCCTGCTCACGCCCTTCGCCTCGGCCGATCCCGACGGCCTCGAGCGCGTGGCCATCAACCTGGGTTTCATGCACGCGGGTCAGGACGCGCCTTATCAATTGCTGCCCGATTACACCATCCCCTTCCTGGGCGAATCGCCCATCTCCGGCATTTTGGCGGGATTGGTGGGCGCTGCGGTCGTGGCCGCGCTCGTCGTGCTGATGGTTCACCTGCTGCGACGGTCATCCACGCTCACAAACCGCCGCGCCTGAAAGCGCGCCTCGAGAATAGACCACGGATTCCTCAGATTAGTTTCTGCTCGTCCCATCGGCCTATCGTCTTCCCCTCCCATATGCACATCGACGCGTTCGACCAGTATCAAGAGAGCGACAGCCTCGTTCACCGACTTGATCCGCGAGTTAAGGTGGTGGTCACGGCGCTGTTCATTCTCTCGAACGCGCTCTTGCCCGATGGCGCGTGGGCCGGGTTTCTCATCGCCTTTGGCCTGATAGCCCTCGTCGCCATCCTGGCCCGACTCGAGTTGTGGCGCGTGGTCAAACGCTCGTTCATCGCCCTGCCCTTCGCCCTGGCCGCGGTGACCATCGCCTTCGCCGCGCCAGGGCCGCCGCTCTTCAGCTTCGCGCTTGGGCCTTGGGAATTCACCGTCACCGTTCCGGGCGCGACGCGTTTTCTCAGCATCCTTCTGCGCAGTTTGCTTTCGGTGCAAATGGCGATTTTGCTCACCATGACAACCCCGTTCCCCGATCTCATTCACGCATTCCGCCATTTGCGATTGCCGCACTCGCTGGTGGCGATTATCGCCTTTATGTATCGCTATCTTTTTGTGCTCTCGGATGAGGCGCTGCGGCTGCTGCGAGCGCGCGCGGCCCGCACCGCGCGGCTCGATGACCGCGCGGTGGGCGGTTCGGTGCTGTGGCGGGCGCGCGTCACCGGGAACATGGCCGGGCAACTGTTCGTTCGCAGCTTCGAGCGCAGCGACCGCGTCTACAACGCCATGCTCGCGCGCGGCTATCAGGGGCATCTTTACACCCTAAGCCCGCACGAGATGAGCGGGTTCGATTGGGCCGCGCTCGGCTTTTTCGCGCTGGCCCTTCTCGCTCTTCAGATTTTCGCTCGCATTGGATGACCCATCGCCATGCCCATCGTCCATCCTGAAGCGGCCCAGGTGTCGGCCGGGGCCGAGGCAACCTCCGACAACGCGCTCGACCCGATTCTGCAAATCGAGCGCCTAACATTCGCCTATCCCGACGGCCGCGTCGCGCTGCGAGACGTGAGCCTGACCCTGCATCGCGGTGAAAAAACGGCCCTGGTCGGGCCTAATGGCGCGGGCAAGAGCACGCTCATGCTCCATCTCAACGGAATCCTCAACGCGGCCAACGGCGCGGTGAAAGTCGCGGGCCTGCCCACCAGCAAAGAAAATCTACCCCGCATCCGCGGCATAATCGGCCTTGTGTTCCAAAACCCGGACGACCAACTCTTCTCGCCCACCGTGTTCGAGGATGTGGCGTTCGGCCCGCTTCACATGGGCTTGCCTGAAGACGAAGTGCGGAGCCGGGTCGTCGAAGCTCTGTCACAGGTGGACATGCTCGAATATCAGCATCGCCTCTCTCATCATCTCAGCGTGGGCGAGAAAAAGCGCATCGCCATCGCCACGGTGCTCTCCATGCGGCCCCAGATTCTGGCGCTCGACGAACCCACTGCCGGACTTGACCCGCGCGCTCGGCGCAGACTCATCGAGCTACTGCGAGAGCGCTCCGAAACCATGCTGGTCTCCACCCACGACCTGCTCATGGTGCGCGAATTGTTCCCGCGCATGATCATCATGGACGAAGGCCGCGTGGTGGCGGACGGCCCCACCGAAGAGCTTCTGGCCGACGAGCCGCTATTGCAAGCCCACGGTCTTGAGCTGCCGCGTTGCTAAGCGCTCGTCGCCGGGCTTAGAGCGGTCGTGTGGTGGTCACCTGGGTGACGATGTCATAAGAGGCGAGCTCGGCGAAGAATGGTTCGGGGTCGATGACCTGTTCGGGCGGGTGCACGCCGGCCGGGATGCGCCCTTCGGCCAGCCAGATGGCGGTGATGGCCGGCGCGACGCCTGTGGGCAATGCGCCTTTCACGGTCAGCGTTCCCAGACGATAGGTCAAGTCCCGACCATCTTTCCGGCCCCGCACTTCGGTCACGATCTCTTTCACCCAGTCGGGCGGTCGGTTTTTGGGAGGGGCCAGGAACTCGGTGACCGGCGGCACATATTTGGCCAGAAGCGCCATCATCAGGTCGCGCGGGGCCACTTTTTGCCCTTTCACCTCCACCGGCTCGCGGCTATTGAAGCCAAAATCGGCCAAAACGCGGATCTTCTCCACGGTCTCCCTGGACATGCCCCAATAGTTGATCTTGAAAAAGCACTCGCGCACGCCCTTGTCGGCAAAACTGAGGGGAAGGGTCGCGACTTCGGAATGAAGGGAAAGATGCATGGGCAACAGGCCCAAGGGCGGGGTGAAAAGATAGTCCTCGAATTCGGACAACGGCTCGCAGGCGATGAACTCGCCGTCGCGATAGACCATCGGTTGCAGCAATAGTTCATCCAAAATGGTGGGGATGGCGTAAGTGAAGGCCATGGAATCGGCCGGGGGCGGCTTGATGCCGTCGTAAATGCGGATGCTATCGATGGCGTCCAGTCGGTCGGCCGCGTAGCGCGCCTGCACATTGGGAATGCCGGGCGCGGAGCCCATGCCCAACACCGCGCTCACCCCGGCCTCGCGAAAACGCGCGTCCAGCTCGAGCTGCTTACGCGTGGTGTGGAAAAGACCGCCCAAATCCACATAATGGACGCGCGCGGCCGCGCATGCTTCCATCGCGGGCAAGTTGGTGTAATAAACGGTGGCGTTGAGGCATGCATCCGATCCGCGGAGCTGCTCGACGAACGCCTCTTTATCAGTTATGTCAACTTTTTTGATATCGATTTTGGAGCTGCCGATATATTCGGCCACGGTTTTGGCTTGTTCGAGATTGATGTCGGCAATGACGATTTCGTCCACGCGAGGGTCAGAGGCGAGGGCCTGGACGGCAATCCCCCCCATCTTCCCCGCGCCGCCAAGAACGGTGATTTTCATGAGA
>JAADII010000033.1 GCA_013151415.1 Chloroflexota bacterium | reverse complement strand
CGCGACCTGAAAGGATTTTCCGTCGATGGTGATCCAGATTTTTTCGGGCATAAGAGAAAAAAGCAAAGACTAGCAACTAATGACCAAAAACCCGCATTGCGCAATTATATCGCATATTGCGCAATAATACGGGATAAATGGTTAATTACGAGTGCTTATCACCATAAAATACAAAAACAGTACTTTTTGTAAATTCGCCAAAAATAGGTAGCCGGGACGCATCCGCGTAAATTCGCGCCACCCGTGGTTCAAAACCTCCTGAAGCGACCGCTCGCGGGCGGGGTCAAAATCGAATCGATCCAACGCGGTGCGAATGGCGCTGTGCGCAGTCTGGCCCAGGCCGCAAATGCTGGCCTCGGTCATGGCCTGGCCCACATCCTTCAACAAAACCATGTCGCCATCGCGCAAACGGTCTGCGGCCAGGCGATAAACAATCTCCATTTGGCGCTGTGTGCCGAGCTGGCAAGGATAGCACTTGCCGCAGGATTCGTGAGCGAAGAAGCGGGCGATGCGCTTCAGCACCTGCTTCATGTCCACCGACGTGTCGAACACCATGACCACGCCCGAACCCAGGGCCGCGCCCACCTCGTTGAGCGTGGCGAAATCCATGTACACATCCACATAATCGGGCGTGACGAACATGCCGGCCGCGCCGCCCAACAGCACGCCGCCCAACTCGCCGCTTCCCGTGACGCCGCCGCCGTAATCATAGATCAGCTCATACAACGACGTGCCCATGGGCGCTTCCACCAGACCCGGCCGGCGCACCCGTCCCGACAGACAGTAAAGCTTGGGCCCGGGCGAATCCACCGGCCCCAGACGTTTGTACCAATCCGGGCCGTAAAGCACGAGCGGCAGCGCGTTGATGAGCGTCTCCACATTGTTGATGAGCGTGGGCCGGCCAAACAAGCCCGCCTGCGTGGGATAGGGCGGCTTGAGCCGGGGAAAACCCCGCTTGCCCTCGATGCTCTCGAACAGCGCGGTCTCCTCGCCGCAGATATACGCGCCCGCGCCGCGACGCACCTCGATTTCCAGGGCGTAGCCCGTATCCAGGATGTCGCGACCCAGATAACCGGCCTGATAACATGCGTCCACCGCGTGTTGCACCCGCTCGATGGCCCTGGCGTACTCCCCGCGAATGTAAATATAGCCCTGTTCGGCCCCGGTCGCATACCCGGCGATGATCATCCCCTCCACCAGCGAAAAGGGGTCTTGCTCCATGATGATGCGATCCTTGAACGTGCCCGGCTCCGATTCATCCGCGTTCGCGACCACGAACTTGGGCGCTCGCTCCTCGTTCACGGCCTTCCACTTGATGCCGGCCGGAAAAGCCGCGCCCCCGCGACCCAACACATTGGCCTGCGTCACGATGTCGATGATCGCATCACGGCCGATCTCCACGGCCCGCTCCAACGCCTGAAACCCGCCATGCGCCTTGTAATCATCCAGGCTGGTTGGGTCCACCTTGCCCACCCGCGCGGTGAGCACCGGTTGATAGCTCATGCCCCCACCTCCAACCAGGCTTCGAGCTGCTCAGGCCGCACATGCCCATGCTCTTCATCATCGATGAGCAGAAAAGGCGCTTGCTCGCATCGCCCCAAACAGGGATGGATTTCCAGCGTCCACTTGCCGTCGGTCGTGGTTCCGCCGTGTTCCGGGTCCAGGCCCAACCGTTGCGCCAGCGCCTCCGCAATCGCCTCGCTCCCGGCCAGATAACAGGGAACGTCATCGCAGACGCGAATGATGCGCTCGCCCACGGGCTTGTCGTAGAGCAGCGCGTAGAACTGAATCACATCATGAATCTGCACCAGAGGAACGCCCAGCGTTTCGCCAATGGCCAGACAGGTTTCCTCATCCAGCCAGCCGGACACATCCTGAACATCCAGCAAACAGGGCAGCAAATAGGCGCGCCCTTTGCCCTCATAGCGTTGAAGAATGGGTTCGATGGAAGGGTTCATGGTTGGTTTGTTCACGGTTCACAGTTCACCGTTGGTTGTTGATTGTTCGATTTCCGCCAGGGCTTCGCGCACCGAGACGCGGCCTTCGCCGGGCCAGAGCCAGTTGGTCTTGAGCCAGAAGCCGGGAATGACTTGCGAGCGCACCGTTTGATCCGGCCCCACGCCCACAGCCACATAGCGCCCGCTCTCCAAACGATAGAACTCGGTCCCCGCGGGGCCGTATGGATCGATCAACCATAACTCCTTCACGCCTGCGGCCTCGTAACCGCGAAACTTCGGTCCCCGATCATACGACGCCGTGCTCGCGGACAGTATCTCGATGACCAGATCCGGCGCACCGAACACGCCGTTGGACTCGATGATATGCTCGCGCTCGCGGGCCACGAACAAAATATCCGGCTCATACACCTGATCGAGGGCCAACTCCACCGCGGTGCGAGAACCTAACACAGTGCCAAGGTTTTTGTCTTCGCAATAAATGCGCAACAACGAGAAGAGGAAAGAGAAAAGCTGTTCATGAATGGTCGATGCGGGAGAGGCCACGATCATTGCTCCGTCGATGAGTTCGGCTTTTTGCGTTTCGGGCGCGAGGCGAAAGAAATCGGCCGAAGTCATGCGTTCGGCCACTTCAACGCGGGTGAAGGCGATGGCTGTCATAATAGAGGGTTGCTCGCGTAGTCGTGTAGTCGCGTGGTCTGTTGGTCGGGTGGTTGGGGATCAACGGGAGCGGTTTTCACCAATAGTAGCATTTCGACGCTTTGGTGTCAACGCGGATGAGAAAGGGGGGCGTTTCAATTTGGACGCGCGCCGATTGAAACAGGCAACGCTGGCTTACAGTCAAAAGCCGACGGATTCATCCTTTCAAACCACCACAACCGCAAAGACGTAAGGCGACTCGAATCGCCACCAGGCGTTGACCTGGCTCGACGCGGGAACGAGTTCGGGTGCGAGGGTCAGCCGCACAGCGCGCCAACGTTCGATGAGCGCGACCGACGAGCCGAGATGACAGGTGACAAGACGAGGGTCTGCTCGGCGCAGGCCCAGACGCAACGCCTTGAGCGCGGCCTCCTTTGCGCTCCATATCGCGGTCAACCAGACGGCGAATTCAGAATCCGACCCAAAAGCGCCGGAGCTATGAGCTGGAATCGCGCGAGAACGAGCCTTTTCTAACCATACGCGCTCGCGCTCATTGAGAAAAGCATCCATCCACGCGGAATCGAGCGGCGCGATGCGCTCCACATCCGCGCCCACGCGTAGGCTCTGGCCCCACCAGGCCGCGCAAAACGCGATGTGTTCTGAATGGCTTATGGAAAGCGACATGGGCAATCTCTCGGGTCGCGCCTCTTGTCCCACGCATCGCGCCGCGTAGGGCGCTCCGCGCTCATCATTGCCGATGAAAATCGCGCTCAACGCCGGCCCTTCGCCCTGCGCGCGCCACAACACATGCCGCACCAAATGCTTGGCCGTCCAGCGTCCCAGCAGCCATTCGCGCCGCCGCCTCACCAGCCGCAGCCCCTCCAGACGCGTATGCTCCGCTGGGGCCAGCAGCCCGGTTGGCGCCAGGCCCAGGGCCAAAGCGGGATGCGCAAAGCTGGATTGAGCCAAAGTGAAAAGCATGAGGACGATTGACAACTTTTCGTCTTATCGTCCATCGTCTCGCCGTCCACCAACCAGCTCACCCTGGACATTGGACGTTGGACATCGGACGCTTTTTTCAGAACAACCCCAGAAACCGCTCCACCTCATAGGTCGCGGCCTGGGCAACCGGCGAAACCTGGGGCAGGATCAGA
Source organism: Chloroflexota bacterium (assembly GCA_013151415.1). Lineage (GTDB taxonomy): Bacteria > Chloroflexota > Anaerolineae > J102 > J102 > JAADII01. Next base: position 39,346 of record JAADII010000033.1, on the reverse strand, counting down.
TCGAAGGCGTGATCCGAATAGGGATATTCCACCATGATCGCGGGGACATTGGCCTCGCGCAAGCGGGCATAGAGCCGATGCACGGCCGGGGTGAGCATGAAGAAATCATCGCCGGCCGGCAGCAACAACGTGGGCGGCGCGTCAAGCCCCACATGGTGAATGGGCGAGAGCAAACGGTAGGTCTCGGGAATCTGCTCGGGCGTTCCGCCCAGAATCGCAGCCACGAGAGAAATTTCTTTTTGACGCCGCGCGGCCTCGGGATACATCTTCATGAGCTTTAGCTCGGCGATGGCCAGCGCGCGACGCACGCGCTTCGAGGCCAGATAATCCTCGAACACCATCTGACCGTAGCGATGAACATCTTCGAGATCGACCGGTGGATAATAACCAACCACCGCCCGCACCGCGGTGTCGCCTTCCCAGCCTTTGGGTTGAAACGCGGGATGATTGGGCGTGTAGGCGGCAAGCAAAGCCAGATGACCGCCAGCGGACGAGCCCATGAGCACAATGCGTTCGGGGTCGGCCTTGAATTCGGCCGCACGCGCCTTCATCCACAAGATCGCTTGCTTGATCTCTGTAACCATGCTTTGCATGTCGCTTTCCGGCCACAGAGTGTAAGCCACATCCATGATCACGTGTCCTTGCCCTGCAAGTCGGCGGAAGAAAGCGCGCGTGTACATATCTTTATCGCCCATCACCCAGGCCCCGCCATGGATGTAAATCACGATCAGACCGGAAGGCCTGACGCCCGGGCCCGGACGCCAGATGTCGGCCAATAGAGGCCGACGCGTGGCCGGGCTTTGCCCATAGATGAAATCGCGATGCCATTGCCAGGCGCCGGAGGGCAAGGCGATGGGCGTCCAGCGACGGGAAGCCATGCGTCGTCGTTGCTCAGGCGGGATGCGCGCCTCCCAATCCGGGCCGAACGCCTCTTCAAAGCCGCGATGTGGTCGCGTGACCGCGCGCGTGTAAAACGCGGCGAAAAGCGCGGCGATCAGCCCCGCTCCTGTGCGAAACGGCTCTCGCCGCGCCAACCCCAAAAGCGCATTCCATGCGCCCGCCACGGCCAACAGCGGGGCCAACGCGCCCGCAGCCAATTTGATGGGCCACCAAATCACGCTGGCTGGTGGAAAACGAAAACGAACGTAAGGCGCTGCGCTGAAGATGACCAGCAGGGTGGAGAAAAGGGAAAGATGCTTTTTCATGATGTTCTCATGGGTTTGTCATGCGCCAGGGCTTCGCGCCATTGCTCCACGGCATCCGGCTCCAGTCGATGCCAGACCGTGCGTTGAGGGAAGGGAATTTCGATGCCGGCTTCGGTGAGGGATTGATAAATGTTCTCATTGATGCGGTCGATGAGTCGAGGACGATTGGAATAAGTGTCGATCCAACATCGCACTTCCAGATTCAAAGCCGAATCGCCCATGCTTATGAACAACACTTCGGGCGGCCTTAACAAGTGCACCGCCTTGATATTGCGCAGTCCGGCAAGGATGACGGCCTTGGCGTGGCGCACATCCACGCCATAGGCGACGCCTACAGGAATGTCCACGCGTAGGGCTGGGTCAGGATAGGCTTCATTGATAATGATATTGTTGGCGATGAGCGTGTTTGGCACAACGACCATGCGATGATCGAGCGTGAGTATGTGAGTGGAGCGTAAGCCAATGTCAACTACATCGCCCACCAAATCCAATTCAGCGATGTTGATGCGATCACCAATGCGAAAGGGTTGGTCCGCAAGAATAAGAAAACCGGAGATCAGGTCGCTGAGTGAAGACTGAGCGGCCAATGCCACGGCCAACGAGGTCACACCCAAAGCCGCGACCAGGCTGGTCACCGAAACGCCGAACCGATTGAGGATCAAAATGAAATAGATCAGGGTCAATACGATGAGCATGACTCGCCGAAAGAAGGGCAAGAAATGGTCATCGATGTGCGTTTCGGTCTCCTTGGCCTTTTCGTGCAAATACCACCACATCAACTTGGAGGTCAAACGATAAACAGCAAGATAACCAATGGTGGCATAGGCGATGAAAAGAAAATCTCGCTCGTATTTTTCCCACTGAGGGAACGCCGCGTATACATATGAACGCGCCACCACGAACCCCAATACAATAATGGCGGCCGAAACGGGAACCCGCAAAGCTTCGAGGACCAAATCATCCAATTTGGTGGCGCTCTTACGCGCCGATGGCAAAACTATGTGAGTCAACGTCCACCACATGAGCCGCGCCCCCACAGCAAAACCGAAAATGATGAACGCGGCGGTTAACAGGGCGGACCATTGATCGAGCTGGAAGAATGTCATGGCTCACTCCTTAAATCAGACGACAATGCTCAAGCGCAGCGGATAACATGGCATATGTGCACTCTACCGAGTCGATGGGGTTTTGTCAATACGCCTGACACTTCGTTTTACTCGAGACGCCATTACTTTTCGCCATTGGGTTGCGTCTATAATGAACAAGGAATGATTGCCACATCGAGATTTGAGTATGATGAAACGATCCTTCACCCGCATTTCTCTGATTCTGCTTGCGCTGTGGATGGCCTTGGGTCCGCAAAGTGCGCTGGCTCTGACGGCCGCGCCGCGCCGGAACGCGTCTCAACCCTCTTCGTCGGTGGCGGCGGCAATCGATCGTCTCACCGAAGTTGCCGGACGTCCGCCCGTGCAGACCACGCGAATTTATGACCGATTTGGCAACCTTCTCTATGAGATTGCGGACGAAGGTCGGCGCACCGTGGTTGCGTTGGACCAAATAGCGCCCTCGCTCATCGACGCCACCATCGCCACCGAAGACAAAAATTTTTTCAAACACACGGGCATAGATATGGCGGCCATTGCTCGCGCGGCGTTCCAAAACTGGCAGGCCGATGAAATCGTGTCGGGAGCGAGCACCATCACCCAGCAGCTGGTGCGCACCCTCATCCTCGGGGAAGAACGAAAATACGAACTGAGCTTGCGTCGCAAGATGGACGAAGCCTTGCTGGCCATGGACCTGGAAGGGCGCTACAGCAAGGAAGAAATACTGGAAATGTATTTGAACGCCATTTATTATGGGCATCAGGCCTATGGCGTGGAGGCGGCGGCTCAAACCTATTTTCGCAAATCCGCGGCCGAACTCACTTTGGCCGAAAGCGCGCTATTGGCGGGCATTCCGCAATCGCCCAATGATTACGACCCCTTCATCGCGCCGGACGCGGCCTTCGCCCGGCAACGCGTGGTCCTGGATTTGATGGAAGAGCACGGCTTCATCACCCCACAGGAAAAGGCCGCGGCCCTGGCCGAAAAGGTGCGACTGGTTCCGCCCAAACCGCCTGTGCTGCGCGCGCCCCATTTCGTGGACTATGTGCGAGAGCTTTTATACGAGCGTTATGGCCCGGACGGCATGAGAACAGGTTTGCAAGTCACCACGTCCATCGACCTCCGCTACCAACAACTGGCCCAACAGATTGCGCGCGGCCAGATCGCGCAGATCGGCAAGGCGGTGAGGGCCAGCAACGCCGCGGTGGTCATACTCCATCCGCCCACCGGTCAGGTATTGGCCATGGTGGGCAGCATCGACTATTACGACGAGAGCATCGATGGTCAGGTGAACATGGCTGTGCGGCCGCGGCAGCCTGGTTCGGCCGTAAAACCCATCATTTACGCCGCGGCCCTGGAAAACGGCTGGACGCCCGCATCCATCATCTGGGACGCGCCCACGCGCTACCGCGGGGCCAACGGCGGTTGGTATGCGCCTCGCAATTCCACGGGGCGCTTTTTCGGCCCCACGCGCGTGCGCGCGGCCCTGGCCAATTCGCTCAACGTTCCGGCCATCAAACTCCTGGAAGATATAGGGATTGAAACCGCGCTGGAAACCGCTCGAAAGTTGGGGGTGCGCTCGTGGCGCGAACCGGTTCGCACTTATGGCCTATCCCTGGCTGTGGGCGGCTATGAACTCAGCCTGTTGGAGCTCACTCACGCCTTCTCCATCCTCGCCAACCAGGGTCGCATCACCCGCGTGCAACCCATCCTTGAGATCCGAGACGAGGCCGGACGCGTCCTTTTCCGTCCGGCCTCGCCCAACTCGCCCGCTCAAGCCGTCTCGGCCATTACGGCATATCAGATCAGCAGCATCCTCAGCGATGCGCGTATGAGACAAAAGGTGTTCGGCGTCAACTCGGCTCTCAATGTGAGCCAACCCGCGGCCGTGAAAACAGGCACCACCGACGACTTTCGCGACAACCTCACCGTAGGTTATACATCTTATGTGGCCGTAGGCGTATGGGTTGGCAACAGCGACAATCGCCCCATGCGCAACACCTATGGTTCGCAAGGCGCGGCCCCTATCTGGCACGATATTATGGAAAGCATCTGGGAAAATCGTGCATTGCACCCCACGCTGGGATTTGTGGACGAACCCCTGCCCCAAGGGTTCGTTCAGCCCCAAGGCGTCTACACTGCGCCAGTGTGCGATCTTTTGCCGGGACGATTCAATCGCGGTTGCCCGCGCGCGTATGTTGAAATATTCGCTCGACCCAAAACCACGGCGCGGCCCGCCGTCAACGCGTCGCGGCGGGGCTATTGCTTGCCCGCGCTGGCCAAAGAACTGCCGCCCCAGGTGGCGCGCGAGACCATGTTTGTGCCTTATCCAAAACGCGGCAGCGATCGCGCGGCCGCTCGCAAATGGGCCAAACGCTATGGCCTAACGCTAACCACGTTCGACCGGTGCAATGGCAACGTGCGCAAGCCCAAGCTGGCCGGCCAGCCAAAACCGCCCAAACCAAAACGCCTGATCCCTTTGCCGCCGCCGCCCACCCAAGAGATGGGACTATGGCCCGGCGGGCGGGCGGTGATCCGGGTGGATGTGCGGGGCCTGAACGTGCGCGCGCGGCCGGATAGAGAAAGCCCGGTGCGCGGTTCGATCAAACCGCGGCAGATCGCGGTCATCCTTGAAGGGCCTCGCAAAGAAAAGGGTGACGAATGGTATCGCGTACGCGTGCTCGACACCGGCCTACGCGGTTGGGCGCTGGGCCGATATTTGCGGCCATTGCCGCCCGATGATTTGAGCGGACCGGGTGAATTGGCCATGTATCGCGTGTTTAGCGCAGGGATTCGCGTGCGCGCCAAGCCGGGCGTGCAAACCCTGCGCCTGCGCACCGAACCGGGGTTAGAGCACCCGGCCTGGCTCGAACTGAATGGCAACGAAAGCTTGATCGTGGATAAAGGGCCATATATGGTCAATGGCGCGCCCTGGTACGCCGTGCAATCGCCCACGCGCGGCGTGCGAGGTTGGGTGGATGGTCGCTATCTTGTCGAGGATGGGAGGTCGGGATGAGAAACAGAAGCAAAACCGGAAATCAGGGTTCAGACGCCCGCGCGCGGGGAGCGGGCGAAAAGAGAGCGCGCTGGTTGTTTGCGCTGTTGGCGTGGAGCGGCGTGATTCTCATGCTGGCGGGGTGCGCCGAGACGATTCCGTCGCCGCCTATCGAAGTCGAAAACGCGACCACGACCACCCCCACGCCTGCGGCCGTGCTTTATACAGTGCGGCCCGGCGACACGCTTTCGGGCATCGCCGCGCAATATGGCGTGGATGTCGAACTCTTGATCCGCGTCAACGAGCTGGAGGATCCCGACGCGTTGCTTCCCGGGCAGAAAATCTTGATCACCGAACGGATGACCGTATCAGGCCATCTCTTGCCCACTTCCACGCCAACGCCCTTGCCCTGTCGAGAGGGATGCATCGACCCGCCTGAGGGATGCTTTGTCAAAGGCGTGATCGCTCGTCTTGATGAGACGCGGCTCTATGTTTTGCCCGAAGATGAACTTTTCGACCGCCGCGAGGCCGACCTCTGGTTTTGTCGCGTGGAGGACGCCGAGGCCGCGGGATGGGTGCGCTGGACCCGCTACGGGCCTGCAACGCCGAAGCCATAACCCCGAGACGAGGCCGCGTGTTTTCGCTCGAGACGCGAAAGCCCAAACCCCAAAACCTCTTTGGCGGCTCGAACAATGCGCGCACAACTGTAATCCTCCCATCATTTTTGGCTCTGAAAAGCGTTTTGCACTATACTTGTGAGAGGAAACTCGATTGCAAGCGGGAGGAGCCATTACTTTCCCCTTGCGTGGCGTTCATATCAAAGGAGATACCATCATGCCACACAAACTCACCAACCTCAAACGACCCGTTCCATCGGACATCGAAATCGCTCAATCTGTGGAGCCTCTCGACATCACCGAAATTGCGGCTGAGGTGGGTATCTTGCCGGAGGAGTTGGAGCTGTACGGCAACAAAAAAGCAAAGGTGCACCTTTCGGTGCGCGACCGGTTGGCCGACCGGCCCAACGGCAAGTATGTGCTGGTGACGGCCATTACGCCCACGCCATTGGGCGAGGGCAAAACCACCACCACCGTGGGTCTGAGCCAGGCGTTGGGTGCGCATTTGGGCCAAAAGGTCTTTACTTGCGTGCGTCAACCCAGCCAAGGCCCTACGTTTGGCATCAAAGGCGGGGCCGCGGGCGGCGGCTACAGCCAAATCATCCCAATGGAAGACTTCAACTTGCATCTCACGGGCGACATCCACGCCATCACCGCGGCCAACAACTTGCTGGCCGCGGCCATTGACACGCGAATGCATCATGAATCTTACCAATCGGATGAGTCGCTATTCAACCGCCTTTGCCCGCCCGACAAAAAGGGCCAGCGCAAATTCTCACCGGTGATGTTGCGTCGTCTCAAAAAACTGGGCATCGATAAAACCGATCCCAATGACCTGACCGAAGAGGAGCGCAGCCGGTTCGTGCGGTTGGACATCGATCCAGACACCATCACCTGGCGACGCGTGGTGGACACCAACGACCGTTACCTGCGCGAAATCGAGATTGGCCTGGGGCCAAAGGAGAAATTCACCCGTCGCACCGGCTTCGACATCACCGTGGCCAGCGAGATCATGGCTATTCTGGCCTTGACCACCAGTCTGGCCGACATGCGCGATCGCCTGGGCCGCATGGTCATTGGCGCGAGCCGATCGGGCGAGCCCATCACGGCCGACGATTTGGGCGTGGGCGGCGCTTTGGCCGTGCTCATGAAAGATGCGATCATGCCCAACCTGATGCAAACGTTGGAGGGCACGCCCGCGTTCGTTCATGCCGGGCCGTTCGCCAATATTGCGCACGGCAATTCCTCCATTGTGGCCGATCAGATCGCGCTGAAGTTGGTGGGGCCGGAAGGGTTCGTGCTCACCGAGGCCGGGTTCGGCGCAGACATTGGCATGGAGAAGTTTTTCAACATCAAATGCCGTTATAGCGGTTTGATCCCCAATGTGGTGGTGCTGGTGGCCACCATTCGCGCGCTCAAGATGCACGGCGGCGGACCCAAAGTGGTGGCTGGCCGACCGCTTGATCCCGCTTACACCGAAGAAAACCTCGAATTGGTGGAAAAGGGCTGCTCCAATCTACGCGTGCATATCAAAAACGCGTTGCGCTTTGGCATCCCGGTGGTGGTGGCGGTCAATCGCTTCCACACCGATACAGACGCCGAAGTGGACTTGGTGCGGCGCATTGCGCTGGAGGCCGGCGCTGAAGATGCGGTGCAAAGCACCCATTGGGCCGATGGCGGCGCAGGCGCGGTGGAGCTGGGCAAGGCGGTGATGGCCGCGGCCGAGAAGCCGAGCAACTTCCAATTCCTTTACCCGCTGGATATGGGCATTAAGGAGAAAATCGAAACCATCGCCCGCGAAATTTATGGCGCGGACGGCGTAGAATTCTTGCCAGCGGCCGAAAAGAAGATCGAGTTTTACAACCGCGTGGGCTTCGACAAATTGCCCATTTGCATGGCCAAGACGCATTTGAGCTTGAGCCATGATCCCACGCTCAAGGGCGCTCCCACCGGTTTTGTGGTGCCGGTGCGCGACATTCGCGCCAGCGTGGGCGCGGGTTTTCTCTATCCGTTGCTGGGCGAGATGAGCACCATGCCCGGTTTGCCCACGCGTCCGGTCTTCTATGATGTCGACTTAGACCTGGAAACAGGCAAAGTGGTGGGTCTGTTCTAAACGAGAAATGGCGCCGCGGGAAAGCGGTCGGATGCGCGCCTTTCATCCGACCGTTTTCCCCGGCCCTCGGTTGGCGCGTCGCGAGACCCGCGAGGTGGACAACCCTGAGTCGGCGTCGGTCATTTCCACCGACGCATGGGGCGATCCCCGGCGACGCGCGTGCATCTTCACCGCTTCCGGGCCGCAAGCGTTCGGGCGGGGTTTGCGCGTCCGGCCCGTTTTTGAAACGCGATCCAAACGCGCGACACTTGAAGATAGAACAAAAGCATGAGATAATATTGTTATGCGTGCATCTCCTCGCGCGACGCGCTTGTTCGTTGTTGTTTTGGCTCTTTTATTGGTCTCCTGCCGTTCAACCACGGCGACGCCACCCCAAGCAAACGCCATATCCCCAACGCCGGTGCAAACGCCCACCGCCCAACCGGCCTCGGATGAAGAGGCCATTCGCCAACTGATTCTGGCGGAAAGCGAAGCCGTGGTGCAACAGGATATCGACCGCCTGGCCCAATTATGGGTCGAAAAGGCGTTGGTGCGCGACGCCAATCACACGCCCGACGACGATAGTGATGACGCGGTCTGGCGGGGGTTGGATGCTGTACTCGACCGCTATATGACGATTGTCTTCCCCGGAAACCCCCAATTCGCCGCGCCCGAAATCATCCAGATAATCATCGAGGGCGACGTCGCGTTGGTTCGCTCCACCACGCGCATTGGTCAGGAGGTCTCACCCGCGGGCGATCGTTGGGAATTCGAGAGGCAGCGAGATGGCGGTTGGCGCATTCGCTCGCTCATCTACAATCTAGAACCCATCGCGCCTTAACTTCCTGGGTGACGTTGGGGCGCATGCTCGAAGGATGATGTCCTCTTCAGAACGCAATTCAAGAGTTCCATTACTCTTCGCCCTGATCATTCCAATCAGCGCCATAATCTTGTTCACTGTGGGGATGGTGCTGTATATCTCATACCAGAACACGCAGTTTGCGGTGCAACAGCTGGCCAGAGAGCTGCAAAATGAACTGACCGCGCTCATTGAAGAGCATCTTGATCAATTTCTGGCTGAGCCTCAACAAATCGTGCAAATCAATGCCAGCGCCATCCGAGCCGGAGATTTGGACCCCACCGACCAGCAGGGATTGATGCGTCGATTCTGGCGACAGGCAAGAACATTTGAAGATGTGACGAGCGTTTACTTTGGCAACACCCAGGGCGGCGTGGCCGACGCCGGCCGTGAAGGCCCAACCGGCGATTACTATATCATTTTCACGGAGGATTTTCGCCGCGGCGCGTTTTACAAATATGCAGTCGATGATCAGGGCCAGCCCACCGAACTGCTCCTGACGCTGCCCGATTTCGACGCCCGCACGCGACCCTGGTATAAGAAAGCCATTCAAGAAGAGGGTCCCGTCTGGAGCGATATTTATCTGCTTTTCACCGGTCAAGACATGGCGCTAACCGCCAGTCGCGCGGTGTATGATACGGATCATCGCTTGCTCGGCGTGGTCGCGGTGGATGTGTTTCTCTCTCAAATCGAAGCCTTTCTCCACTCGCTTCAAATTGGACGCAGCGGCCAGGCGTTTATCATGGACCGCAATGGCCTGTTGGTGGCCTCGTCCACGCGCGCGCCGATTTTCGCCATTCCCCCCTCCGAACAAACGCCCACGCGGCTGCACGCCGACGAAAGCGAAGACCCCTTGATCCGAGAGGCCGCGCGAACCTTGCGGCGGCAATATGGCGACTACGCCGCCATCGCCCCCATCGAGACTGCAAGCTTCGTCTTCGAAGACCAACGTTTCTTCCTCAATACATTTCCCTTTCAGGATGAGTATGGCATCGATTGGTTGGTGGTGGTGCTGATTCCCGAATCTGATTTCATGGCGCCTTTGCAAGCGGGGAATCGGCTGTCGTTGGCCCTGAGCGCGCTGGCCGTGTTGCTGGCCGTCACCTTGAGCGTGGTCTTGCCGCGCAAGCTCATTGAGCCCATTCAACGCCTGAGCCAGGCCAGCGAGGCCTTGGCTTCAGGTGATTGGAAACAAGAAGTGCCTGGCTCTCGCATCCGCGAGCTCGACGACCTCGCGCGCGCATTCAATCAGATGACGAAGGCGCTCGCGCACACATTTGCTCGGCTGGAAAACGAAACTCGCAGCAGCGCTCGCATCGCGGCCTCGCTCAAGGAAAAGCAAGAGCGGCTGTTGCTCATGCGCAAACTGGACCGCGCGGTGCTCGGCGTGGAATCGCCCGAATCCGTGGCGCTTGTCGCCCTGGAAGAACTCCGCGCGCTGATCCCCTTTGATCGCGCCAGCGTCGTCACCATTGACATGGCGGCCCGCGAAGGCATGCTCATCGCCTCGATACCCGAAGATGAAGGGCCATTTGGTCGTTCCGCGGTCCCGCTCGACGTCGTACGCGAGGCGTTGGCGCCATTGGAGGCGGGGCTGATCTATGAAATAGAAGACCTCGAAACAGCCCCGCCCACCGCGCTAACGCAGGGCTTGCGCTCGTTGAACATTCGCTCCGCGTTCAGCACGCCGCTCAGGGTGAAAAACCAATTGATCGGCCTGCTCAATCTGCAATTCAAGACGCCGCGCGCGTACAATGATACGCATATGCAGATCGCGTATGAGGTGGCCAGCGCGCTGGCCATTGCCATTCATCAGGCGCGGCTGCATGAACAAGTTCGGCGCTACGCCGATGAAATGGCGCAACGAGTGGCGGAGCGCACCGCGTCGTTGCAAGCGCGGGTCGAAGAAGTGGAGGAGCTCAACCGCGCGTTGGCCAATGTAATGCAAGACCTAAAGGCCGCGCAACGCCGATTGGAGCAGGTGAACGAAGAGCTGCAGCGGTTCGCGTTCTCCGTCTCTCACGATCTACGCGCGCCTTTGCGAGCGATGGAAGGTTTCGCGCAAGCGCTTCTGGAGGACTACGCCGGACAGCTGGACGCTCAGGGTCGGGAATACGCGCAACGCATCGTCGCCTCGGCCCACCATATGGATCGCCTCATCCAGGATCTGCTCCAATATAGTCGTCTGAGTCGCATGGAAATGCGCTTGCGACCTGTGAATCTCGAACAAATCATGGACGCCGCACTGGGGCAACTGGCGTCAACGATCGAGGAGAGAGGGGCCCGCATTCATATCGAGCGACCGCTCCCCCACGTCCTGGGGCATCATGCGGTTTTGGAGCAAATATTCACCAATCTCTTGTCCAACGCCATCAAGTTTACGCCGCCGGCAAAAACGCCCCGTGTGCGCATATGGGCCGAAATCCGCGGCCGATGGGCGCGCGTGTGGGTGGAGGATAAGGGCATCGGCATCGCACCCGAGCATCGCACGCGCATCTTTCATGTGTTCGAACGCCTGCATGGCATCGAAGCTTATCCGGGCACAGGCATTGGCCTTGCTGTGGTGCAAAAGGGGGTCGAACGATTGGGTGGGCGATGCGGCGTCGAATCGGAAGAGGGCGCAGGAAGTCGCTTTTGGGTGGAGCTCGAAATCGCTTCGACAACGATTGACAAAAAAGGATGAACGCGTACACTTATGTTTGAGAATGCATCAACGGTGATTGTTCAAGGGATTTTTTCACTACCTGCGCCCTTTGGAACCACCTCTGACATCCATCAAAGAAAAGGAAGATGACGTATGCCCAAGACGCTGCGCCTCATTCTCATCGACGACAATCCGGATGATCGCCTGCTGAGCATTCGCTCCTTATCCGAGGCGTTTGACAAGATCGAGATCATCCAGATCACGAATGCGAACGACCTCTCCGCGGTGATCGATCAAGGAGAGTTCGACGCGGTGATCACCGATTATCAGCTTCGTTGGACCACCGGTCTGGACGTCTTGCGCGCATTCAAGGCGAACCACCCCGACACGCCGGTCATCATGTTCACCGCGACCGGCAATGAAGCGGTCGCGGTCGAGGCCATGAAGGCCGGGTTGGACGATTACATTCTCAAGACATCGAAACAATTTCAGCGCTTGCCGTTGGCGCTGAAAGCCGTGCTGAAAACAAAGGAAGAGCACCGCCAAGCGCGCGTGGCAGGGCAGCGTTACCAACGCCTTTTTGAGCATGTGCCCATCGGGCTGTATCGCAGCACGCCCGACGGTCGCCTGCTAGACCTAAACCCGGCCGGCAAGCGCATTCTCGGCATCGATGAACGCGATAGCCTGGAAGGCGTTCATGTGGAGGAGTTGTACGCAAACCCTGAAGATCGAGAACGGTTTAGAGCGCTGAGCGAGCGTTTGGGAAAGGTGGAAAATTTCGAGGTGCAGCTTCGCCGCCGCGACGGCGAGCTCATCTGGGCGCGCATCAGCGCGCGAGTCGTGCGCGACGCCGAAGGCGCGCCCATCATTTATGAAGGCGCGTTGATGGATATCACCGAAAGCAAAAACGCGCAAGAGAGGCTGCGTCGTTATACGGCCCAAACCGAAGCGCTTCACGAGATCATTGCCGCGTCGGTGCAGGTGACCAACCTGCGAATGCTCTTGACCATGGCCCTGAAACGCACGCTCGAGGCCCTAAACATCGAGATGGGGGGATTTTGGCTGGAGCAAGAGCGGGTGCTGGCGGGTCTGGACGACGCGTTCGCCGAGGAGATGATCCACGCGGCGCGAACCATGCCTGAGGACATGCCCATGCCCGTGGTGGTGGATGATTGGCATGCGCCGGTCAAGTGGCCCTGGTCGCTGCTCGCGCCCATCATGAAACGGTGGGGCGTACGCGCCTCTCTGGCCTTGCCCATCATGGCGCAAGAGCGTCTCATCGGCGGCATGAGCCTGCACGCGACGCAGCCGCGGCAATGGACGCGAGAGGAGATATCGTTGGTGAAGACCGTGGGGCGAGAATTGGGCGCGGCGGTGGAGCGATTGCGCCTGTTTCAGCAGGCCCAAGAGCGAGCCGAACGAGCGTTCAGTCTGGCGTCGTTGGCCGAAATGCTCAATCGACCGCACACAGTGGCCGAGGTGGTCGAGGCCATTGGCCAGGCCGCGTTGGCTCTTTCCGAAGCGCAACGCGCAGCCGTGTATGTGCGTCAGGCCGATAAAACCGTGACCTGCGCCTGGCGTCAGGGCATCTCTGAGAGCTATGCGACCGAAGCGATCAGCCATATGACGATGATGCCCAGCAGTTCGCTGCTCGGACACAGCGAGCCGATTTTGGTGCCGGATATCGAAAGTTGGGAAGGGTCTGATTTCTTCTACAAATTGGCCCAGAGCGAAGGGTATCGCGCGGTGAGCCTTTGGCCATTGGTGTACGAAGGGCGCGTCGTCGCGGTGGTGGGTTGTTATTACAATGAGCCTCACAATTGGACCGACATCGACCGAGAAACCATGCAAACCTTTAGCCGTCAGGCCGCGGTGGCCTTGCGCAATGCCCAGTTGGTCGAGGAGCTCGCGCACGCGAATGAAGAGTTGCGTCAGGCTCTGCAAGCGCGAGAAGACATGTTGCGCAACGTCACTCATGAGTTGCGCACGCCGCTCACTTTGGTGCAAAGCTATGCAGACCTCATGAACGAAGGGCTCTTCAAAACGCCCGAGCAGGTGCAAGAGGCCACACGGGCCATTTTGCGCCAGACCAAAGAGTTGCAACGCCTGATCAACCAGATCCTTGCTTTTCAAAGCGTGCGCCAGCGCGACCTGGAGATGAGCCCCTTTGTCATGGGCGATTGGCTGCGTAACGTCGTTGCGGATTGGAAACCGCTCATGCGAGAAGAGAACATCGTGTTAAGAGAAAAAATCGAGCTCGGCGAGGAAATGGTGCAAGGCCATAAGGGCTATTTGCGGCAAGTGTTAAACAACTTGCTGGAAAATGCGCAAAAATTCTCCCCCGAAGGCGGAGAAGTGACGGTGCAGGCGCGGCGAGTGGAAGACGATGTGATGGTGCTGGTCAGCGATGAAGGCATTGGCGTGGCCGCGGACAAGTTGGAGAAAATTTTCGACCAGTTTTATCAGGTGGACGCCAGCACCACGCGGCGTTTCAAAGGCATGGGCATTGGCTTATCTTTGGCCAAAGAAATCGTGGAAAAACACCGCGGCCACATCTGGGCGAAGAGCGAAGGCGAAGGCAAGGGGACCACCATTATTTTCACGCTGCCCATTCTCGATAGCGAAGGATGAGAGGAGGGGCGCGAACTATTGGCCGCATCCAGAGGAGAAGGCGGAAAATGGCTTAGGCGCTTCACGTCGAGCGCGATCTTGATTTGCGACATACGAAAGTTTTAGCATACAATCTTAAGGAAGATACAAGGGCGATAGATTGAGACGGTTTCCCCCCTTCGTCCGCATCATCACCGCGCTTCGCGCATTTCGACGCGGAAAATCGCCGAAAAAATGGAGACTTTCTCTCGAGTCCCTTTCAACCCCGCGGGATTTATGACTACGTACGAGAACACAGAACGGAAGCGATTGGAGAGCGCCCTTCATCATTTCGCGGCCTTGCAAAGCGCATTGGCGCGCCTGAGTCTGCGCGCCTTGCGGAGCGCTGATGTGCAGGGCATGATGGATGATCTTGTGCAAACCGTAGCCGATGTGTTGCGCGTCGATTTCGTCAAGGTGCTTGAATTGCAACCGGATGGCCAGGGTTTTTTGCTGCGAGCGGGCGTTGGTTGGCAGCCCGGTCTTGTGGGACGCCTGGTCATCGGCGCGGGCAGCGAATCGCAGGCGGGATACACCCTGATTTCAGATGAGCCGGTAGTGGTTGCCGATCTGGCCTCGGAAACGCGCTTTCACGGACCAGAGTTGCTCTTGGAGCATGGCGTGGTGAGCGGGGTCAGCGTCATCATTCGAGGCTCAGAGCGCCCCTTCGGCGTGCTGGGCGTGCATACAAAACGGCAGCGGCGTTTCACCGAGGACGAGGTTCACTTTTTGCAGACTGCGGCCGCGCTGTTGGGGCAGGCCATCGAGCGCATGCGGGCCGAAAGAGCGCTACGCGAAAGCGAAGAGCATTATCGCACCCTGGTTGAGCTGAGCCCGGCCGGGGTGATCGTGCATATCGATGGTCGGGTGGTGTTCGCCAATCCGGCGGCGGCATCCATTCTTGGCGCGAACAGCCCCTCGGACCTGGTGGGGCGTTCGGTGCTCGAGTTTGTGTCTGAAGAATGGGTTCCCGTCATTCAGGAGCGTTGGCGACTGTTGGCCAGTGGCAAGCGGGTGCCGCCTCTCGAAGAACAAATGCGGCGGCTGGACGGCGGCTATGTGGATGTGGAAGTGATGGCCGCGCCCCTCACCTTTGAAGAGCAAGCCGCGATTCAGATCATCTTCAATGATATCAGCGCGCGCAAACAGCGAGAGCGAGAACGAGAAGCCATGGCCGCGGTGGCCCGGGCGCTAGGAGAGGGGCTAGACCTGGAAACATTGTTGCAAAACCTCCTGGCCGCGGCCATCCATGCGGTTCCGGCCGCAGAAAAAGGCACCATTCTTCTCGCCGCAGACGACGAGCTCCATATTCGCGCCATCAGCGGATATCAGGACCCGCGCATCTTATGGGCTCGTTTTCCCGTCAACGAGGGCTATTCGGCCCTGGCCTTTCGCGAGCGCCGCCCCCTGATCATTTCCGACGCGGTGGGCAACGACGACATCCGCTACGAGGGCGAGATCGAAGAGATGTCGTCGGTGCAAAGCGCGGTTGTGGCGCCGCTGTTGGTGCAGGGCGAAGCCATTGGGGTGATCGCGCTGGACAACGCCAGCCGCAAAGCCGCGTTCGGCGAAGACGATCTCGCCATGCTCATGGCTTATGCTTCAACCGCGGCATTGGTCATCGAACGCGCCCGGCTGTTCGAAGAGCTCAAACGCACAAACGAAGAGCTGCGTCGTTCATTGCAGACGCGCGAAGACATGTTGCGCACCGTGACCCACGAACTGCGCACCCCCCTCACGTTGGTGCATGGCTATGCCGAACTCATCGAATCGGGCATGATCCAATCGCCCGAACGCATGCACATGGCCGTGAGAACCATCTTGCGTCAGGCCAAACACCTTCAACATCTCATCGACCAGCTGCTTTTCTTCCATCAACTGCGTCGGCGCAAGCTGGATATGCGACCATTCCCGGCCAGGCGCTGGCTAGAGGCCCTGGCGTCGGATTGGGCGTCGGTGCTGCAAGAGGCGGGTCTCACGCTTGAGGCTCGCATCGAGCTGGATACTGAGAACATTTGCGGTCATGAAGATTATCTCACCCAGGTGGTTAACAATCTCTTGAGCAACGCGCGCAAGTTTTCGCCCCAGGGGGGCAAAGTGTGGCTCGAGGCCCGAAAAGAAGGCGAGGATATCCTCATCTCGGTCAGAGACGAGGGCATTGGCATACCCGCGGACGAGCTCGACAACATTTTCGAGCAGTTCTATCAGGTTGATTCAGGAGCGAATCGCCGCTTCAAGGGCATGGGCATTGGCCTGGCCCTGGCCAAAGAGATTGTGGAAAAACACGGGGGGCGCATTTGGGCGGAGAGCAAAGGCCCGGGCCAAGGCGCCATGGTGAGCTTCACCCTTCCGCTCACCGAACAAGATGAATGCGTCGCGATGGAGACGCAAGAAGATTGAGCGCTGTTTGCGCGGTTTTCGCTTCTCAGCGTTTGGGCGCGCCGCCGGGCATGAACGCCGCGCGCATCTGCGCCAATTCGGCGGTGGTGACCACGCGCAACAGCCAGAGCAGAAACAGATAGAGCGGGATCAGCAACGCGCTCCATAACAAGCCAGACATCAAGTCGCGGGCGGGATCGTAGATGAAAAGGAGCGCGGATAAGGGCAGATAGGCGGCGGCCAACGCGAGCCAGGGCGATTTTAACCACTCTCGGCCCAACCAAAGATAGACCCCCGCCATGACCACAACGCCAAATCCCAGCGCAAGAGCCGCGCCATCGGCTGCAAAACGGGGCATGAGCGCCGGACTAACGGCAAGAAAAGCCAGCAAGCCGAACAATGTGGCATAAAAGGCCGCGCGCGGGTGACCAAACGACACCGCTGCATAACGGCCAGCCCAAACCAAAGGCTGCGCCAACAAAGCCAACGCGAGCAATAACATGATGCGCGTCACGGGAGCAAAGTCGGCGCCAAAGAGAAGAGGCGCAACCGCAGGCATGAGCATAAACATGCCAATGATGATCACGCCCATGAGCACGGCCGTATATCGCACCATGCGATCCAACCACCGCTGAGCCGCGGCCAGTTCGCCGCGACGGTGAAACAAGGATAACATCGGGACGAAAGAACTCATATACTGGGTGAGGATGACGAGAAGCATCATATATACGCTCACGCCCAGATTGAAGTAACCCACCGCGACCGTGTTGCGAGCAAGCACCTCTAGCAACACCGGCCCCAACCGATAGAGCGCCACAATGACGATATTGGCCAAGAAAAAGCCAGCGCCGAATCGCAAATAAGGGCGAAGGGCGGGCCAATCGAAAGACTGGACGCGAAGATAAGGGCGGATCCAATAATGGCCCAGCAACAGGAACAGCGCCTCACTCAACGCCAGGCCCGCGAGCAGGCCGGTGACGCCCCAACGCGCAAAAGCCAGCAAAAATGGCGTCATGACCAATTGCCGCCACGCGAGCTCCACCGACCAACGGCCCATGCGCCCCAACCCAAAGCTGAGATGAAAAGGCGTCCACGAAAGCAGGCGAATGGCCGCGGACAAACCGATGAGCAAGCCGTCGAGAGGCGTAAGCCAACTTGCCAGCCGCGGCGCGAGCGGGACGCTCACCAGGGTGACGGCCAAACCAATGAGCAAGCGAAGCGCTATCAGGTGCCATGTGAGCCAGACGATTTTTCTTCGTCCCGACTCGTCCTCTTGCGCCCAGCCGGGCACGAACCGGCCGATGATGTCCAACCCGCCCAAATCGCCGGGCATTTGCAAAAGCAGGCTGAGGGAGAGGACGAAAGAGAGCTGACCGAACAACTCGGCGCCCAACGAACGGGGCACAAGCGCGGCAAAAGCAAAGGCCCCCAATATCTGGGCGCCTTTGTGCAAGCTGATGGCTGAAAGATTTCGTGCGGCGGTGCGGGCCGATGACATGAACCGATGAGAAAGCGAAGAGATGAGAAAGGCTATCGAGGCGGCCGCCGCGCTTATTTTCCGCTCGGCCCCTGGCCGGCCGCGAGCGCGAGCGATGCGGCGAGATAAAAGGGCGCATGAACAACCCAACTACGAAAAACCTGAGCCAAAGAGAGCGCAATAGGTCGGCTGGGATTGCGCAATGTCCCGGCTGTGGCGACAGCGCCAACCGTGGCCGCAAGCCCGGCCAACGAACGCATCGTGGACTGAGCCGGCAGCGCCGAATGCACCGGCCACAGCCACACCAAACCGGCCCATTTTCGCAAAGGTTGAGCGCTCATGGCCATACGCGCGTCGCCCAGCGCGCGCTGAGCCGCGCTGAGATGGTGGGTGTGCCCGCTGGGGTGCTCGCGATCCAGGACATCGATGAGATCGGCCGGCAGGCGACCGCGCAACCACAGAGGCGCGGTGAGTGCGACCAATGCCGCGCCCCAACGCCAGCCACCCGCGAGCAAAGGCGGCGGCTCGGCCGCCAATTGCACGGCCAGCGGGAGGCTCCAATCAAGACCGTATGTGCGAATGGCTTCGATGCGCAAATAATATTCAGGATTCGCCGTGGCGGCCGCGGCCAACAGACCTGCAACCGGCGCCACCGCCAATGAAGAGGGCCCCGCGGCCCCGCCTGTAGCCAACGCGCCAAGCGCGAGCAACTTAGGCAAATAGGATGGGGCGTATGCGCGCTCCAGCGCATCGCGAGGTTGATCGAGCCATGGAGCCAGACGTTCGCCCGCGGCCAACCCCAGCGCGGCCAACGCCAACCCCACGATGGAAGGCAAACTCGCCATTCGATCCAATGCCAACAGGCCCAACCCCACGGCCGCCGGAGTCAGATCGGTGACGCGCGCGGTGTAACGTCCTGCGTCCGCGCCGGGCGTCTCGAAAAATCGTTCGATATGAGGAACGACGCGTTCGAGGGGCAAAGGATCGGGCCATGAAAGTTCGCGCCCGTGCGCGTGCTCATGTCCATGATGATGATGATGATGTCCGTGCTCATGCTCGCCATGTTCATGAGCATGCCCGTCATCGTCATGGTGGTGATGATGTTGCGGAATATCGATAACAAAGCCTTCATGATGAACCAGGGCGTGAACCAGTTCATCCAGATAGTGCAATATGGCCGTGGGCGTGGTTGCATGAACGCCAATATATGTATCGGCGAAGATGAGGCGAATGCCGCCCTCGCGCGCGCGTAGCGCGGCCTGGTAGGCAATGCTGGACTCGTCGCCCTTATCCAGATCGGCCAAAGTGAAGCGCAGGGCCAGCAACGTGCGTTCGGCCGCGCTCTTGGCAATGAACCAATCCCCGCGTTGATGACGGCTATCGGGAAAATAGGTGGCGATGAGTCGATGACGACGAAGGCTGGCCGCGGTGGCGTTGAGATGCATCTCATGGCCAAGCAAGGGATCGCCAGCGAAAGAAATGATGCGCGCGCCCAGTTCAGCGGCCTGAGACAGGGTGCGTTCGATGGTTTCTGCGGTGGGCCAGGGATAGCTCACAGGTCGAGCAATAAGCTGCAAACCCGCGTCGCGAGCCCTGGCGAAGACCTCGGCGTCGAAACCCAGCCCCAGGGGGCGCAACGCGCGCAAATCGCCTTGCAGCTTCAGGGTTCCCGCTTCAGGATTTGCATCCACCAAACAATGGGCCGCGCGCGCGGCGAATTCATCGCGCAGGCGCACGATGAGATCGGCTGACCCTTCGAAGAGATGTTGATGAGGCTGGTCGCAAGCCACGGGAATGAGCCGACCGGAAGCCATCAGGCTGTCGAGAGTGTCTTCGAGAATGGCGATATGGGTGGCGCCATGATGCCGGCATTCGTGCAGGAAATCATAGAGCGGCCGCCCCGCGCGCGTGGCGGCAATGCTCATTTGCTCGAAATAGAGCGCGATATAAACCTGGCGATTGCGGCTTTCCCAACGGTGGCGACGGCGCATGCTGCGCACTATGGCGGGCAACCCCGCGATGAGGAGTCCGGCGGCAAGGATTTGTGTCGGTTTCATGATCATGGGCAAAGGGTGTGAGCGTTTTGCAAATGCTTGCAGGCGGCGTTTCGCATGAAAGAAGGCGGGTTCAGATCGAGAAGCGCTTGCCAGAGCTCGGCCGCATCTGAATCGCGGGCGGCCGATGCGGCTTGCGCCAGACCATAGCGCAACATAAGCGCATCGGCTCTTTGTTCGAGACCGCGTTCGAAGGCTGCGCGGGCCGCGACCGCATCGCCCAATTCCAGTTGAGCGAATCCCAAAGCCGACCACGCATCTGGCAAATGCGGGGCGATGTCAACCGCGTCTTGCGCATGGCGTAGAGCGGTTTCGGGCTGGCCGTTTAGGCGCAACGCATTGGCCAGAAGCAGATGAGCCCAGGCGTTGTTGGGGGCCAACTCGATGGCCCTCTGATACGCGTCGATGGCCGCGTCGAGACGCTCGGCCTGACGATAAGCCAATCCCAACTCGGTCCAGGCGGCCGAATCATTGGGCGCTTGCTGCAAGAAATGCTCCCAAATTTGAATGGTCAGCGGCCAATCTTTGAGCTTTCGCGCTTCCGCGGCCATGCGCTTCAGCTCGGCGAGAGAAACGTCTTGGTCGCCGCTCAAAATGGCCTTGATGCGCATCTGAACCCGTTTGCGCGCCTCCTCTCCGGCCGGCGCGCGATATATCTCGACGCCGGGCTGAAAGGCGGCTACAAGATTTTCCTGCGTCAGCCAGGAGGTGTTGCGCGGGGTGAGATGGCTGTAGACGGTTTGCAAGAGAAAGGCTCGTTCGTAGTTCTGTGCGACCGATTCGACCAAAACCGGGCTTTGGAAATCGACGACATCCATCTCTTTTGGCAGGTAATGGCCTAGCAAATAAGGCCCCACCAGCGGCGCGATGATGAGCGTGCCGGGTTGGTATGTTTGTTGCAAGAACGCGGCGCCGTCGCGTAGATTTTCGCGCGATGGGCCGCGCGCCTGGGCCAGGGCGGGCGCGGTCTGCCAAAAGTAGAGCGCGAGAACGGCGGCAAGCGCAAAGGGAAAAAGGGCCGGTCGTCGCGACCGGCGACGCAAGATGAGCTCAGCGCCATTCGCCAGCCACCGGGCCAGCGTCACCGCGCCCATGCCCACCAGCATGATGAACGGCGGCAAGGCGTGAATAATGTAGCGCGGGCTAAACCAATGATCGCGTTGATAAAGCGCAAAAACGATGGCCGCCGGTATGAGGATGAGCCATGTCAGGAGGAAAAAAAGCGCGCGCGGCCGGCGTCGCATGCCCCAAAGCCCCATGAACAAAAGGCCCAACGCGGGCAGGCCGGCCGGCTGCGCGCCGCTGAAATCCTGAGGAATGCGCTTGACGATGGGCGCAAAACCGGGGAAGGGATAGGTGGTGGCCGCGAGCGAGAGGGTCTCCATGGCTCGCGGCCCGCTGATCCCTTGCAAAACAGCTCGGGTGAATCGCCCAACATAGTCGGGCGATGCCGGCGAAAGCAGAAAGGCGATGGTGGTCAATGCCAGCGCCGCAGGCGCGAGCAGCCACCGACGCGAATCGCGAGCGCGCAGACCCTTGGGCAATAGCCAAACAAGCCAATACAACCCGTAAACGGCCAATAAAGCCAGAGAAAAGAGATGGGTGTGGAGCAAAAAAAGAAAACTGAGAGCGAAAAAGGGCCACAACCCCTGCTTTTCCAACGACCAAAGAAAGAGCAATGTGCTGAGTAGAGCGAGCATCAAGAAGGTGGCGTAAGGCCGAACCTCGCGATGATGCATGATGGCGAGGGGGGCCAGGGTGAAAAGCAAGGCTGTCACCAAAGGGCCAGGGCGCGGGAGCAATTTGCGCGCGAGCGCGTAGATGAGCGGAATGCTGAGAACGCCCATATAGGCCGAAGACATGCGCAACCAGGCGTCCTGCCGCCCAAACCGCAACAAGGTCTTGGTGATGAGCACATCGACTGGCGTATTGGCGTGCGCAAAAACCAACTGGAACATCTCGCGCAAGGGCGCGCGAGCAAGCTGAACCTGAATGAGCTCATCCAGCCACAGGGAGGCCTCACCCAGGTTGACAACGCGTAGCGCATAGCCGGCGAGAAGCATAAACGTTAGAAACAGCATGCGGCTACGCCGGCCGTCGATGGGCATATGCGACATGGTCACGAAGTTTCCAGATGGTTGACTTGCTGCATCTGAATAAGGGCGCCGGGTCGCTCTGGGTGAAGATGTCCGCGTGCAAAGGCCGAACGCGCATGGGCCAGCGCGCCCAAAGCAAAGGCCACGGCGTTGTAACCATAATAGAGCCAATGCCAGGGAATCACCCGCATCGCGAACCACCAGCCTCGCTTCTGAGCGAACCAGCGATACAACGGCCAATTGAGCCGCAACAGCCATAGTCCCAATCCCAGGGCCGCCAACAGCATCCACCCCGACCACATGGCGGCCAGCGCCAGGCTGAGCATCAACAACCAAAACGCAGCCACGCTAATGCGATTTTTTGTTTGCAAGTTCAGGTCGTTGACAAAAGCGCCGTGTCGCAATATCAACTCGGCCCAGGGGATGCCCCGGTCCAGGATGTCGGTGCGCAGCAAACCCAATGGAGTCCAGCGTTTGCGATGGGTGACCAGCAACCCCTTGTCCAGACGGATGCGGCCGCCGCGTCGCCCCAAACGATAACCCAACTCGATGTCTTCAATGCATGGCCGGCCATAATCATCGGTGAAACCGCCCAAATCGAGAAACGCCTCGCGACGAATGGCGCCGCATCCCGTCCAAAATGTGCTGGCGTCTTCCGAGCTCATCTGATGCACGTAATGATGAAAAAGATTCTTATATTGACTGAGAAAGGCGGGATCAGTGGGCTGATCGTCATAAGAGCCGAAAATCGCATCGAGGGCCGCGTCGGAAGCAAAGGCCGCGCGCACTCGCGCGACCGCGTCTCGATGAGGAACCACATCCGCGTCGAGAAAGAAGAGAATGTCGCCCTGGGCGTGCAACGCGCCCAGATTGCGAGCCATAGCCGGGCCCGAACGGGCCGCGGGCGTGTGAAAAATTCGACAGCCCAACGAACGGGCGAGCGCGGCCGTTTCGTCGGACGAACCGTCATCCACCACGATGATCTCTTCGGGCGGCGATTCGCCCTCTTGCAGAGCGCGAATAAGGTCTGGCAGAAACGAGGCGGCGTTTAGCGCCGGGATGACGACCGAAATATTCGGCTCAGTCCACCTTGTAGTCTTTGCTGACATCGACATACTCATGGCGTGTGCCGGTTAGATAATCGGTAAGCGCAAGCGCATCTTCGATGACGCCGTCGCTGTTCATATAGCGAAACGAACCTGTGCGCCCCACCAAATGAAGATCGGGGAAAGCGGCGTCTAGAAACTCGCGCACTCGGCGCACTTTTTCAGCATAACCAATATAATAGACCGGATAGGCATAGGGCACGCGCAGCACCCAGGCGTCCATCAAGCTATGGGGCGGCAAGAAACCAATTTCTTCGAATTCGCGCACCGCGCGCGCCACCAACTGCTCGTCCGACATTTCCCAAGTCGCCTCACCGCGGCTGGTGAACACTTCGGCCGCCAGCGAGGTGCGGCCCTCTGGCGCCATTTCGGCGCTCCAATTACGCGGCTCGTGCGTGCGTCCGCACAAGAGCTCGGTTTGCGGGAAATAAGTCCAACTGTCTTCGCTCACTCGCGGGATCTTGAGCGCCAGGAACAACAACACCATGTCGCGATAGCTCAAGCTAAACCGCCGCGCAATGTCGGCTGCGCCGCTTTCAGGAGGCAGCGCGGCCAGCAAATAATGGAGGGGGATGGAGGAAATGACCCGATCGCCGGTCAGGCGCTGAACGCCATCCCGCTCTTGCACATGCACCCGCCATCCACCATCCGATCTCGGCTCCAGAGCGGCCACCGACGCCGAAGTGAGCACGCGACCGCCCAAACGCTCTATTTCCTCGCTCATGCGGTCGGGAATCATGCCAAAGCCCGCGCGCGGGTACCAAAAATGAGAGATGATGGTGGAGGGGGGCTCCGCGCCCGGCGCAATGGCCCGCTTCACGGCCTCGGTGAGGCTGGGCAAGCTGATGCGCTGAGCCGCCCAATCGGCCGAAAGCTCCTGACAGGAAATGCCCCACACTTTTTCGGTGTAAGGGCCGAAGAAGACGTCGAACATGGCCCGGCCAAAGCGATGCACCACCCAATCTTCAAAGGACACATCCTTTTTGCGACCGTTCAACCGACGCCGCAACGCGGCCGCGCCATAGCTGGCCAAAATGCGCGCGGCCTGAGGCGGGCTGAAAATGCTCAAGGCGTTGGGAAAACGCAGGGGATAGTCCACAAACTTGTTTTGAAGATAAATGTGGCTAATGCGGGGCACGCGCAACAGATCAGCGCCCATCAACTCTTTTATCCAGGCGATGATCTCGGGCTTATGGCTATGGAAGCGATGACCGCCTATGTCAAAACGAAAATCGCCATAAACCAAAGTGCGCGCAAGACCGCCCACGCGTTCGCCCTTTTCAATGACCGTGACGCGGCGACCGCGACGAATCAGTTCGAGTCCGGTGGCGAGGCCGGCAACGCCTCCGCCCAAAATAATCACATGCTCATTGGGTTTCGAAATCATAGTCCTGTTGCGTAGTTCCTGATGCAAATGGGCCGCAAGGGGTGCGCGATTCACAATTCACGAGGCATGGTCGCCTTTGGCTTGTCGATGGCGACATAGGGTTGGCTGGCCGTCGGTTGTTTGGCCGTAGGTCGCCAATGACGAGGGCGATCGAGGAGAGTGTCCAATGTGCTGCGCACCGCGGCGGCCACATCCACGGGAAAAAGGAGAAACACGTAAGGCAACCTCAACCACCAGGTCAGTGCAACCCTGGCCCGTACAAACGCGGCCATAATTTGCAAATAGGGCAGGGCCAAAACCGCCGCGAATAAGGCGCGCGGAAAACGAAAACGAGCGCCAAAGACCGCATCCGAAAACATGGATGCGGCCGCAGCCAAGAGGGCCAAACGGTCGAGATAGCCTAAACTGAAGAGAAAAAGTTCGAGACGCAAAGGCCAGGGCAGAGGCCCGCGAAGCACGCCCCGACCATGCTGAACCGCCACATCTTGAAAGCCGCGCGACCAGCGCACATGTTGCCGCCAATAGCCCGCGAGCGTGGCTGGGGCTTCGTCCATCGCGGGGATGCTCTCGAGATATCGGGTGCGATAACCCGCCGCCGCAATGCGCACAGTGAGATCGCTGTCCTCGAGAAAGGCGCCGGCCGTAAAACCGCCCAAAGCCTCGAGCAGAGAACGACGATACGCGCAATGGGAGCCAAGAATGGCCGGAGCCAGATTCAAACGGTCTTTGGCCACCAGCGTAATGCGCTGATGCACCAACCGTTCGACCGCGCTGTAATAGGCCGCGGGCGAAGCCAGCGCATTGCGCGGTTCGGTGCGACCGCTCACCGCGCCCACGTGCGGATCGGCAAACCCCTGCACAAGCATGGCCAGGCCGCCAGGTTGGGGACGATGGTCCGCGTCGTAAACCGCGACCACATCTCCCCACGACTCGTCGGCGAGCGCTGCATTGAGGGCGGCCGCCTTGCCAACGTTCGCAGGCAAATGAATGACTCGGACGACTTGCGGCCGCCGCCGGGCCAATGCCTGCATGATCGCGGCGCTGTCGTCGTCAGAACCATCGTCGATGAGCATGATCTTAAGCCGATCCAGTGGGTAACCGTTCTCGAGCAACGCGTCCACCAGGCCAGGCAAACTGGCCCCATCGTTGCGACAGGGAACCAACACGAGCAGATCGCGAGGCGGCTCATCGGTCGCCGGCGGCCTGGTGGCGGGGGTGAAAAGCGCAACCAGTGTAAAGATCAGGCGACGGAAGCTGAACAGAAGCAGGGGAATGGCGATGGCAAGGCGGATTACACGCATCATGCGGGGATTTTACAATCCATTCGCTGTTACGACCAATCCGCCGGGGAGTGAAGTGAGGGTTGGGCAACCGCGAGTTTCATTATGGCGACGCGGAGTCAACAACCATCATCTTGACGCGCGATGGACGCTTGGCTCAACCCGGGGCCTTGGAGTTCGAACGCTCGCTTCGCGACGACAAGCGCGCCAAGAGCAACCGCGCGGTGTCGGTGCGATGGAAGAGAAACGCACTCCGCCACACGCGCAAGACCTCGCGACGGTCGCGCGCCCAGGCCGCAGCCACAAACCGATCTCGCATGCCGCGCCGCAAACGCTGGGCGAGTGTGGTGAGGGGGGCTTGCTGGCTCATGCGCCACATCCGCTCCAAAGAGAGCGCCAACGCGGCTTCGCGCTGTCGGGAGGGGCAAGCCTCGCTCAAGCGCTCCAGCCACAATCGAGGAACCGGCGCGGCATATGCATCGCGGGCCAAACGAAGCGCGGCCAAAAGATGCGCGCTCGCGCTCACATCGGGATGGAGCGCAGTGGCCAGAAGGGCTTCGAAATCGAGATCAACCTGAACTTCGAGCAAACGACGGATATCGTATAACTGAATGAACGCGGCCTTGCCCATCAGCAAATGGAAAATGGCATGGATGGCCGCGTGCAACAAGGCGTCTTCAGGACAAAGAGCATAGGCCAGGTGTGAACGGCCCGAGGAGTCGCGCAGTCGCCATTCAACGCGTCGCGACCAAACGTCGTGGGTCAGCCCGACCTTCAATCCAAACCAGCTTTCCGTCAGTGAGACATGGGGTTCGATGAACAGGCTTTCGCCTCCGAAGAGAAGGGGGTTGGCCGCGGCTTTGGGGCTGTTGGCTCGCTGATAGGTCCACTCATGCTTGACAATGCCCGGTCCGCTTTGGGGATCGGTGTGTTTACCCTCGTAACCCAAAGCCTTCATGATGGCCTGAAATTGGGTGAATGCATGCGGCTCGATGAGCAAGTCGATATCGCTCATGCTACGCAGGCTCAAATTCTTGTAGATGGCGGGGGCCATATATGCGCCTTTGAGCACGAGCGCGGGCGCGCCTTGTTGGTTGCACATCTGGAGCACTTCGGCCAGCGCGTCCAGCAGGGCGCGAGTGCGCAATTCGGTGCGTCGCGCGGCCAATCGCAAGCGAGCGCTCAATAGGGGCGGCAGGCGTTCGGCCGCGGTCTCCAACAAGAGCGGGCCCAGCCCCAACGAGAGCGCGTAGACCCCCACCGCATCCCAATCGGCCGGTTCAACGGGATCCCCGCGTAAGAGGGCGAACAGGTCTCGCGCGGGCGCGGGCAGAGCATGAGTCATTGTCACTTTATATCGCTTCGGCCGCGGGGCCTCGGTGCGTATTCGCATTGTAACGAACCAGGCGCGGCGCAAGTTTGTCGCGCAAGGCGCGCAAAAAGCCGATGCGCTCCACCAATTGTCCGCCTTTGGTCTTTAGAGCGCCCTCGACATACCATTTGAAAAAGCCCTTGCGCCAACGCCAACGCAGCAAACCATAATAGGGCTTGAGAAGCCAATGGCCCTGGCTGCGGCCCACAAACAAAATGTCGCAAATCTCCGACATGATGCGCCCCTCGGTTTCGTCCACCCAGGGCGTGTTGCCTTTATGGATATCGAATTCGCTCCACCCCATCTGGCTCTGAGGCGGTTGATACCCGCGCGCGAGCGCGTCCGGCCATAACGGCGTGCCGGGATAGGGCATGTAAATGGAAATGGAGCAGCGGGCGTTGGGATGAATTTCGCATAGGCGCTCGATGAGATCGAGCGTGTCGCGACGCTCTGCGGGCGTTTCCGCGGGCAAGCCAATAATGAAGCTGAGATTCGCTTCGATATGCGGCGCATATTCGGCCAGGTTGCGCACGCCCCATTCGATCATCCACGCCTTTTGGTCTTTGGCGATGCTATCGAGCACGGCTTGCGAGCCGGATTCCGCGCCGATATTCACCCACTGGCATCCGGTGTCGCTCATCCATTGCACAAATTCGGGTTTGAGCAGCTGCACCCGCACCTGCCCACTCCAGGGCAAGGCCACAGCCTCGACCATGCGCTGCATGGCCTTTATGCGTCCAAAAAGGTAA
The DNA here is from genome assembly GCA_013151415.1 of Chloroflexota bacterium. Taxonomy (GTDB): domain Bacteria; phylum Chloroflexota; class Anaerolineae; order J102; family J102; genus JAADII01. The sequence continues at coordinate 11,282 of JAADII010000033.1, read as the reverse complement.
TCGTCGGCGTAATCCACGGCGTCGATGCCGTAATGATCTTGCAACCAACGCACCTGCTCGAGCACGAAGGCCTGTGAATGGGGCCGCCAGGTGCGTTTCATCACCACTTCGTTGTAGCAAAAGCCGCAACGAAAGGGGCAGCCACGCGAAATGTAAACGGGGATCGCGCGTTGATAAGGGCCGGATTGCAAAAAATAGGCCGGAATATCGGGCAAAAGCTCCCAACGGGGGCGGAAGTCGTCCAAATTTGTGATGAAGGGTCGCGGGGGGTTGATATGCGGTTGGCCATCTTGGTCTCGCCAGGCCAATCCCAACACATTTTCAAAGCCGCGCCCCTCGAGCAATGCGGCCGTAAACTCCTGGGCCGTGATCTCCCCCTCGTTGACGATGACGAAATCGACGCTCTCCTCTTTGAGCGCCTCTTCGGGCATGATGGTGGCATGCACGCCGCCCCAAACCGTGGGCGCGCCCAACGCTTTCACCGCGCGCGTCGCTTCGATGGTGGGGCGCAATTGTGGCCCTGTGATGGTGCTAAAACCCACCCAATCCGGACGTTCATCTCGCACCAAACGCACCACATCGCGCCACTTGTCCCCTGTTTCGTGGAATATGCGAACTCGATGCCCCTGCTGCATAAGCGCATCCGCCACATACATGATCCCAAACGGCGGATACATATCGCGATGATTTCGAAAGTTAATCAGAAAGACATGGGCTGACATGATGGGTGTATATTCATCATAGGTGTTTGGAAATCGGGGACGGCCGCGCTGTTGGGTTGCTAGAAAACGGAGGCTAAGAGGGGCGGTGCGACCGCCCTCTCTGAGATGTTGGTGCACCGGAAATCCCGTCGCCTTTGACGAGCCTCAACCGGACGCACGCGAAAGGAGTGTGGCGTCCAAGGTCAACCGGACGCCCAAGACAGGAAAATGCTCCCGCGCCATAAACCGACGCTTTGCTCATCGCGCGTCAGAGGAGCGGGCGACACCATCTTTAGTGAGCGCTGAACGTGACCTGCTTCAGCTCTTCATGCTTAACCAGGGTGGGTTTTTCGTACTTCATGGGGCGTCCTCCTAAAAGGCTGGGTGCTACGGGTGGAAGCAACAGCGCGGCCATCCCCGATTTCCAAACGTGGACAGAGTAATATACGTCGCCGATTTCAGGTCAGATTTCTCTGTGATCTTGCCATTTGTCCCAATGCAGGCGACTTATGTCAACCAAATGTCGTCCAAAAAAACCAAACAGGCCAAAGCAGAAAGGCAAGGCTCTCTGGCAATCGGCTTCAACCAAAACAAAATGACCGACTTCAGCCTTTCGACATAGGGCGGGTGGGACTCGAACCCACAAGTGCCGAAGCACGGCGGATTTTAAGTCCGCTGCGTCTGCCAATTCCGCCACCGCCCCGTGATGGTATTGACGCCAAAAATACTAACAGGATTTGTTCCGCGCGTCAAATAAGGTTTTTTTGGCGGGAAAGCGTTTCGGGTTCGGGGCGAAAAGGGTCAGAGAATAAGACGATCGACCCCTGGCTCCAACATGAGCCCAGCCGCGCTTTTCCTGGCCGCCAATGCAAAAAACGCCGGCTTGCCTGTGTGCAAGCCGGCGCATCGATGGAGGCGACGGCGGGATTCGAACCCGCGATCGGGGTTTTGCAGACCCCTGCCTTAACCAACTTGGCTACGTCGCCGCCGTCTGTCTACAATTTCACCCATATTGTACGATAACTGGACGCCGCTGTCAAGGTGGGCGCAGTTCCGTTTCGCCAAAAGCCGAATGCGCAAACCGGAACCGCGCCCGCGCATGTCAGTATCTTAACAGGGCGCCGATTTCGCCGTATTGCTTCAAAATGGCCTGGTTCTCAGGGTCGCGCACGATCTCCACTTGCCCGCCAAGGGTCAAAGTTTGCGCGGCGGCCACGCTGATGATATCGGGAAGCGCCTTGAGGGGAGCGCCGCAATAAATGCACGCTTTGGGCGGTTCGGCCAAGATGTCGGCCATCAGCCCCTGGCAGGATTGGCATTGCCAACCGGGCTGAACCCAATTGGGTGGAATGATGAGCGTCTGGATGCGAGCCTGTTGCGCGGCCAGGGTGGTGTCGGCCAGCCCGGCCACCGCCCGGCCCCCCGGCGTTTTGAGCGCGCCCACCCACGCGGCCAATGTGTCGGACTCTTCGCGCACTTCGGCCGCATGAACCAAAGGGCCCACTTCATCGCGCACCTCATTCAGGGTGGCCGTCAGGTGAATGTTGAAATGACCAAGGAACTTTTGCTGCAAGGGTTTTGGCAGGCGCTCTTTCAGTTCTTGCGGGGCCTGGTCCACGCCGCCAATGGTCAGCCACTTCCACCTGGCCACGCGGTCCAGCCGCGCGGTCAATTCGGCCACCTGTTGCAGATGTTTCTGATAATGGGTTTCTTGCCATTGTTCATGATTGTGCGCGCCCCAGCCCAGGGATCGAGTGCGAGGCGGCGTTTCACCGATTTCTGAAACGCCATATTCGGCCGCCTCACCCATGTAATAGACAAAAAAGCGAGCGTGTTTGCGGTCCACCACGACCACGCCCGTGGGCGCGTGTTCATCCAACTGAATGAGCAGCGGCGTGAGCAGTGGCGTCTCACCCCATTCCAGCGCGTCCAGCGGCGGTTCGGGCAGATGATAACGGATCAAACGACGATATTTCACCTCGGGTCCGCCTTTCGGAGAAAAGCGCTCGGGAATGGCGAATAGAGCCAGCCCACGACCACGAGGCCGTCCGTAACTGCTCTCCAACAATTTGCCTATGTGCTCGGCTACAGCGTCGAAAAGCAACCGACTCTCACGACCAACCACATGCTGACGCCGCTCCTCCACCAACTTTTTATACCGCAGCGCCAATGGCTCGCTTTGCATCCGCTCGGCCGTAGTGTCGAGATAGAGCGAAAACACGCCCGGCTCCGCGCTGAGCTCTTTCAACAACTGAATATCTTCCGGGGTGATAAAATCGTAACCGCGCTCATCGTCGCCGATGAGTTCGAGTTGGAGGTCCTCGGCGAGGGTTTGAGTTGGCATGGGGTTTTCTCCTTAAGGATGAAATGTTCAGCGGGACGCCAATCGCTTGATAATAAATGCTCTCTTACTCCACTTCATCGTCGCTTTCCTCCCTATTTGGCCTGAAAAACCTTCTGAATCGATCTCAACGCATGATTGCGGCTTTTTCTTGGTGCAGAATCTTTGATAATCAAGTTAACACACGGCTCTTAGCGCATCATTAGAGAAGTGCAAGAGAAGGATTAGAAATAGGCAAAGAATATGCGAGCAGATCGCGAAAACGCCAAGGGGGGTTATTGACAATTCAGCATAAACTGGTATACTCAATTCAATCGACTGACGCGACGGCAATGTCGTTTCACCTGTTTATATCGTCCGTCGCCCGAGCTGTACCCTCCTATAACCTGAGACGGTAGCAAGAAGCGGACCTCTTCCACGGCAGAACCGGGCAGAAGATATCTGCTGATTTTTGTGTGAAGCCCTTGCCCACCCTATTTCTCGCTCCAGGGGCAGGAAGTTCGATGTCAAGGCGCCAAACTCAAGCGCTCCCTTTTTGTTAGAAAGGGATAGTCTGAGGAGTAGGAAACAGCAGTAGGGGACGAACCATTCTCTTTACCCGTCACTCATCTCGCACAACAGAATCGATGAGGAAGCTTCTTTTCAGCCATCGCTTTCGCTTCATGCTGCTGATTCTATTCGCCGCGCTGCCGGCTATAGGATTGGCAATTTACGACGCCACCAATGATGGCGCCGCCGCACGGCAAACGGCCGAATACCAGTTGCGCCAGGAGACCCGCTTCGCCTCCATCACCCATCGCCTGCTCATCGCCGAAACACAGCAGATCCTTTCGTCGCTGGCCCGGAAACCCGAACTGAATGACGCCAATCAGATGGAGTGCGGGGGCTTGTTCACACAGCTATATGGCATCAAAGCGGCGTTCGCCAATCTGGGGCTGGCCGACGCCAACGGTCGCATTGTTTGCAGCGCGCTTTCCTTCACCGGGCCGGTGAGCGCGGCCGATCGCGCCTGGTTTCAGCGGGCGGTGCAAACGGGCGAGTTTGCGGTCGGCGAGTATCAAATTGGCCGAATCACCCAGATACCTGTGCTCGTATTCGCCCAACCCATCCTGAACGACGGGCGATTGTTGGGCGTGGTGTTCGCTGCGCTCGATCTGAAATGGTTTGAGCAATGGGCTCAAAGCGCGAATCTGCCCGAGGGCGCTGTTTATATGGTGGTGGATCGTCGGGGGACGATCTTGGCCCGTTGGCCCAAAAACGAAAATTGGGTGGGGCGAACCGAAAGCGCGGATTCGGTCATCACCCATGTGCTGGAAGCGCCGGAGCCGGACATCATCGAAGCGCGCGGGGTGGATGGCGTCATGCGGCTTTACGCGCATGCGCCATTGCCCATCGACATCGATTACGAGCCCGACGCTCATGTGATGGTGGGGCTTTCGCCTGATCAAATCTACGCCCAGGCCAACCGCACGCTGCGGCTCCAGCTCTCCATCCTGGGGGTCGTGACAATCCTGGCGCTGATTGCCGCCTGGGCCGGTCATGAAATTTTCGTTATGCGACGCATGAACGCACTGCTCGCCGCGACCCGCGAATTGGCCGAGGGCGACCTGAGCGCGCGTTCGGGCGTGCCCCATGATCTGAGCGAGATGGGCCGTCTGGCCAGAGCCTTCGATAGCATGGCCGAAACGTTGGAGCAGCAATCGACCGAACGAGAACGCGCGATCGCGGCCCTATCCAAGAGCGAAGAGCGCTACCGACTTCTATTCGAAACTTCGCCGGAGGGGATCGCGATTCACCGAAACGGTCGGGTGGTGGCGCTGAATGCCGCGGCCGCGCGTATGGTCGGCGTCGAAAACCCATCCGATTTGGTGGGGCGTCCCATTGGCGAGTTCGTTCACCCTGACGACCGCGACCAGATCTTCGAGCGCATTCAGAAGATGGCCGAAACAGGCCAGCCCGCGCCCATGGCGCGCGAGCGTTTTTTGCGCGTGAATGGCGATATCTTGCCCGTGGAGGTGACGGCCAGCCCCATTCAATTGGATGACGGCATGGCCTTTCAGGTGATCTTCCGCGATATCAGCGAACAACTAAAGCAAGAGGAGCGATTGCGCTTGCAAAGCGCCACCCTCAATGCAGTGGCCAGCGCCATCGCCATCACCGATCCCGAGGGCGTCATCGAATGGGTGAATCCTGCATTCACCGAGCTAACAGGCTACTCGCGAGAGGAGGCGATCGGCCAGAGGATGAGCATCCTCAAATCGGGCAAGCACAATCGCGCGTTCTACCGAACCATGTGGGAGACGATCCTCTCAGGCCAAACCTGGCGCGGGGAGCTGATCAACCGTCGAAAGGACGGAAGTCTTTACATCCAACATCAGTCCATCACCTCGCTGCGCGACGCCAACGGCAAGATCAGCCATTTTATCTCCAGCATGCTGGATATCACCGCGCGAAAAGAGGGAGAGGCTCAGATCGCGCGGCAATTGCAAACCCTGAAAGCGCTTTCGCATTTATCGGCTCAGCTTCGCTCGATTCTCACCGAAGATGAGGCTGTGCCCATTTTGTTGGCGGGCGCTCGGGCCGTGGTCGAGGCCGAAGCCAGCTTGATCGTACTGATGGATCCAGAACGGGGCGAATGCATTGTATCGCAAGCCCAGGGTTTTCTGCTGCCTCTCACCGGCCTTCGCGTGCAAATGGATGAGGCCGTTGCTCAAGAGATGAGCAATATGCAGCGCCCGTGCGCGTCCGATGATTTTCTGAGCACAGAGCCAGGGCGCCAATACGCGTCGGAGATCGAGAACATGGGGCCGGCGGCGTTTGTGCCCTTGCTTTCCGAAGAATCGGTGCTCGGCGTGTTGATGGTGGCGCGCGAGAGCGGGGCCGCGCCCTTCGATGAGTCGGAAATGCGCGTGCTGACCACGGTGGGCGAGATGGGCGGCAATGTGTTGCGACGCATCCATCTCTATGCCGACGCTTTGCGCCGACTGCGTCGCGTGCAGGCCTTGCGCGCGATCGATGTGGCCATCACCGGCAGTCGCGAACGCGACGAGGTCTTGAACAGCTTGCTAGAAGAGGTGACCACGCAACTGAATGTGGATGCGGCCTCGGTGTTGTTGTTTGATCCCGAGACGCAGGAGCTGGCTTTCGCCGCGGGGCGCGGTTTTCACACCCATCTTGTGGAGACGACGCGGCTGCAACTGGGCGAGGGCTACGCCGGCAAGGTGGCTTTGGAGCGCAAGCCCTTGGGTGAAGGCGATTTGCTGCGCACCGAATCGTTCAAGCGCTTTCAGTTGGCCGTGGCCGAAGGTTTCGAGGCCTATTACGCCGCGCCTTTGGTGGCTCATGATAGGCTTTTGGGCGTATTGGAAACGTTCCATCGCAGCCAGCGCGGATTTGGAAAAGAATGGCTGGAATTTTTGGAGGCGCTGGCCGGGCAAACGGCCCTGGCCCTGGAAAACGCCAGCCTTTATGAAGAGCTGCGCGCGCATGCAGCGGAACTGGAGCGCCGCGTGGCCGAACGCACGGCCGAGCTGGAGGCGGCCTACGAGCAGCTGCGATTGGCTCATGAGGAAGTCAGCCGCGCGCTGGCCCAAGAGCAAGAATTGAGCGAGCTGAAATCGCGTTTCTTGTCCATCGCCTCTCATGAATTTCGCACCCCGCTCACCACCATTTTCTCTTCGGCCGAACTTTTGGAGCATTATGGCCAGCGTTGGGACGAACATAAGCGCCTCATGCACCTTCGCCGCATTCAAAGCACGGTGCAGCGCATGACCGCGCTCATCGATGATGTGCTTTTGGTGAGCCGAGCGGATGCGGGCAAGCTGCGATTCGAACCGAAACGGTTGAACCTGGTCGCCTTTTGTCAGGAGATCATGGAGGAGCTTCGCATTGGCATGGGAGCGCATCACCGGCTGACGCTCGATCTCGATGCGCTGGATGATCCGACAAAATTAACCGTGCGCCTGGATGAGCGTCTGCTGCGCCATATTTGCCACAACCTGCTTTCCAATGCCATTAAATATTCATCTAAGGGCAGTGAGGTGACGCTGGCCCTGGAATGCAAAGATGACCGCGTCATGCTTCGCGTCTCAGATCACGGCATTGGCATTCCCGCCTGGGACCAAGAGCATCTGTTCGAACCGTTTCACCGCGCGAGCAATGTCGGCGCGATTTCCGGCTCGGGCCTGGGGTTGAATATTGTCCAGCGCGCGGTTCAACGCCACGGCGGCGGCATCGACATTCACAGCAAAGAGGGCCAGGGCACGACCGTGGTCGTCACATTGCCGGTGGAATGCTCCGCCGACGCCATGGCCGAAGAATAAAACCGCGCCCATTCTTTTGCTTAGCCTGGTCGGCGCGAGCCGTTTTTTATCGGTGTTCGCGTCGGCTTGACAAAAAATCCATATTTCTCGTGAAGGATGCGACCTATGACCCAAATTCTTGTCATCGAAGACGAAGAACCGATAAGGGAGAATTTACGCGAGCTCCTGGAGGCCGAAGGCTATGAAGTGCTCACCGCAGCCGACGGCCGCGTCGGGGCCGAATTGGCTCAACAGCATCTCCCAGATTTGATCTTGTCTGACATTCTGATGCCAGAAATGGATGGCTATGATGTGCTGACCACATTGCAGCAGAATCGTCATACAGCCAACATACCTTTCATCTTTCTCACGGCAAGAACCGATCGGGAAAACATGCGCGCGGGCATGACTTTGGGCGCGGACGATTATCTCACCAAGCCTTTCACGCGTGAGGATGTGTTGCAGGCCATTCGCACGCGGCTGGCCAAACGAAGCGCGCTCCAGGCCGAACAAGAAGCAAAAATAGATGACTTGCGCCGCCACATGGCCACCATGCTGCCCCATGAGTTGCGAACCCCCCTGACCGGCATCATGGGTTACGCGACGTTTTTGCGCGAAAACTACGAATTTCTCCAACCCGAACAAATTCGAGAGGTGGCCGGCAATATCCAAAACTACAGCCAGCGGTTGCAACAATTGGTGCAACGCTTTTTGCTCTACGCCGAGCTGGAGTTGCAGGCGCGAGACGATTTGGGCGCGGAGGCGTGGCGCAACGAAAGCCTGGAAAACGCGGCCGATCTCATCGCTCACGTCGCGCAAGCCGAGGCGCAAAAGGCCAAGCGAGAAACCGATCTTCGCCTCGACCTGGAAACGGCGGACATCCGCATATCGGAGCCGCACTTCTATGTGTTGCTCGAGGAGCTGATCGAAAATGCGTTCAAATTTTCCGAACCAGGACAACCCGTTCATGTTTGTTCGCGAGTGGAGGAAAATGGAGCGTTTGTCATCGCCATCACCGGCCATGGCCGCGGCATGACGCCCGAGCAAGTGGCCGCGATTGGCGCCTATCGTCAGTTTGATCGCGATAAATACGAACAGCAAGGTCAGGGATTGGGGTTGGCCATCGCCATGCGCATTGCCGAGATATATGGCGGTTCACTCGTCATCAAAAGCGAGCCCAACAAAGAGACCGTGGCCCGCGTCACTTTGCTGACCACAGCTCCATAAGGCTGAAAATCGATGGCGGCGTGCGACTTCGGGCGCGAAAATAGGCTTTCATTCAGCGACTTGGTATACTATCATCCTCTGTGCGCCTCGCATAATGATCAAGCTCTCACCCCGACGTCTTTTGCCAATCTCCCATGAACAACGACAACGATAATCGCCAAACGCCCCATCGTTCTTCGCGACCGAACGAGCGCGGAAGCGCATTCGATCGCGTGCCGCCGTGGGTTTGGTGGCTGGTTTTGCTCGCGCTGCTCGTGTGGAATGGATTCGCGTTTTGGCCCATGAGCAAAGCGCTCGCGCCCGAAATTGCGCGCATCCCTTACTCTGAATTTCTTGCACAGGTGGATGCAAACAACGTGGCGCGCGTGGAGATCGAGGGACAAACCATTCGCGGCGCATTCATCCAGCCCATTTCCTGGTCCCCGCCGCCGCCCTTGCTCCTCACCGGCTCGCCCAGCCCCACCTCCACCGTCCAGCCCGAACCCGCGACCTATAGCCATTTTCAAACCACCTATCCCGAAACGGTGGGTGATCCCGAACTCATGGCCTTGCTCAGGGCCCATGAGGTGGAGGTGGAGGTGAAACCCCCGCCCTCGCCTTGGCTCACCGCATTGTTCGTGCAAGGGTTGCCCTTGCTCTTGCTCATTCTCTTTTTCGCCTGGATGGGGCGGCAAAGCATGGTCAACCAGGGTGGATTGTTTGGGTTTGGCCGCAGCCGAGCGCGACGTTACACAGGCGAGGAAACGGGCGTCACTTTCGACGATGTCGCGGGCGCGGATGAAGCCAAACAAGAACTGCAAGAAGTGGTGGATTTTTTGCGCAACCCGCAAAAATATCATGAGATCGGGGCCAGAATCCCGCGCGGGGTGTTGTTGGTTGGGCCGCCCGGCACAGGCAAGACCTTGATGGCGCGCGCGGTGGCGGGCGAGGCCCGCGCGCCCTTTTTCAGCATCAGCGCGTCCGAATTCGTGGAGATGTTTGTGGGCGTGGGCGCAAGCCGCGTGCGCGACCTGTTTCAGCAGGCCAAGCAGGCCGCGCCTTCCATTGTGTTCATCGACGAGCTGGACGCGGTGGGACGCCGTCGCGGCGCAGGTCTGGGCGCGGTGAACGACGAGCGCGAACAGACCCTGAACCAACTCCTGGTGGAAATGGACGGTTTCGCGGAGCGGGAGGAGGTCATTGTCATGGCCGCGACGAACCGACCCGACGTGCTCGACCCGGCCCTCCTGCGCCCTGGGCGTTTCGACCGCCAGGTGACGGTGGGGTTGCCCGATTACCCGGGCCGCGTGGGCATCCTTAAAATTCACACCCGACGCCTGAAGCTGGCCGATGACGTGGACCTGGAGACCCTGGCCGCGGCCACGCCCGGTTTCAGCGGCGCGGAACTGGCCAACCTGTGCAACGAGGCCGCGCTCATCGCCGCGCGACATGAGCGCAAGCAGGTGACCATGGCCGACTTCCTCGAAGCGCAGGATAAGATCATCTTGGGCGGCGCGCGACGATTGTTGCTGGACGAACACGATCGCAAGGTCATCGCCTATCATGAAGGGGGCCATGCGGTGGTGGCCTGGTTTAATAAAGAGGCCGATCCCGTGCTCAAGGTCACCATCATTCCTCGGGGTCGCGCGCTCGGCGTCACCGAACAACTGCCGGGCAAAGACCAATACAACCTGACCCGCGGCTATCTCCTGGCCCGATTGGCCGTGATGCTCGGCGGTCGCACCGCGGAGGAGATCGTGTTTGACGAGATCACCACGGGCGCGGAGAATGATTTGGTGGAGGCCACCAAACTGGCGCGGCGCATGGTCACGCGCTGGGGCATGAGCGAGTTGGGCCTGATCGCGTTTCAATCGGACGAGGAACAACCGTTCCTGGGCTATGAAATGGCCATGGGGCGAGACTACAGCGAGGCCATGGCCGCGCGCATCGACCAGGCCGTGCAACGCTTGCTGGAAGAGCGACATCAGGCCGCGCGCGAGCTGCTCGAGAAACATCGCGAAAAATTGGACCACCTGGCCCAAACCTTGCTCGCTCGAACGCGAAACCGTGACGCAAGCCGATTTGGAAGACATCCTCGGACCCCGACCTCCCGGCTCGCGCACCATTGCCATCCTGCCCCAGGCTTCGGCCACGGTCAACAGCCAACAGTCAGCGGCCAACAGTGAGCAGTGAACTCTCCCCCCTGGCACGCGTTTTTCCGGCCTTTTCTCGCGCGCTGGTGGGCTCCCTCTTGAGCGCTGATCCTCTCGCTCGGACGAGAAGTAGGCACGAATTGAGCGAATTAACACGAATTTCTTTGCCCTTTTCTTCGCACACTATGTTTGCACTTTTTCATTTTGGACACAGATAAACACAGATAGACACGGATATCTTGAGGTTATGTAAGTAAATTCCGTGTCTATCAGCGTTCATCTGTGTCTCGTATCGCGATTTCACAAAAACTGCAAAGGTGGTATTCGTAGGATTCGTGTCAATTCGTGCCGAAAAACGCCAACACCTGACGGGGAGACCATGCGCGAGCTGGATGAAGCCGAAAATCGCCGAGCGGCCCAGGCTGGAAGGCCCTGGACGAATTCATTATGAGCATTTCTCTCATCGCGACCGTATATAATGAAGGAGCGGCCATTCGCAAGCTACTGGATAGCATTGTCGCGCAGACCTTGCCGCCGGACGAGATAGTCATTGTGGATGGCGGTTCGACCGACGACACGG
>JAADII010000051.1 GCA_013151415.1 Chloroflexota bacterium | reverse complement strand
GACACGGACACGAACATCATCATCATCGCCGCGACCAACCGGCCCGACATCCTCGACCCCGCACTCTTGCGACCAGGACGGTTTGATCGTCAGGTGGTGCTGGATCGTCCCGATATCAAAGGTCGTGAGGCCATCTTCCAAGTGCATGTGCGGGGCAAACCACTGGCTTCGGACGTTGATTTGGCGACATTGGCCCGTCTGACGCCCGGGTTTGTCGGCGCCGACATCGAGAATGTCATTAACGAAGCCGCGATTCTGGCCGCGCGACGCAACAAACGCACCATTGGCATGGATGAACTCCAGGAAGCCATTGAACGGGTGCGATTGGGTCCTGAACGCCGAAGTCGGCTTATCACGCCGCGGGAAAAAGAGATCATCAGCTACCATGAAGCGGGCCACGCGGTGGTGGGTTATTTTCTGGAACACACCGATCCTGTGCAAAAAGTGACCATCGTGCCGCGCGGCATGGCCGGCGGTTATGTCATGCCCCTTCCCGATGAAGACGCGGTGGAGACCCGCAACCGTTTTCGCGACATGATGGCATTTCTCCTAGGGGGGCGCTCGGCCGAAGAGGTCTTCTTCCAAAAGGTGACTACGGGCGCATCCAACGACCTGGAACAGGTGACGCGGCTGGCTCGAGCCATGGTCACCAGCCTGGGCATGAGCGAAAAACTAGGCCCGCTGACCTTTGGGCGTCGCGATGAGCTGGTATTTCTTGGCAGAGAGATCAGCGAACAGCGAAATTACAGCGAGGAAATCGCAAGAGAGATCGATCATGAAGTGCGCAAACTAGTGTTCGAAGCGCACGAGCGAGCGCTCAAGACCATCCGCGAGCATCGAGACAAGGTCGAGCTTCTCGCCCGCCGTCTGCTGGAAGTGGAGACAGTGGATGCAGATGAGTTCAAGCGCCTGATGTCCTCGGGCGATGCAGCCGCAGCATGAGAACAAACGCCATGCAGCTATGCACGCGCTCCTGGGTCTCTATCTCCGTTTTTTACATGATGCGGCTCGGCATTACTTTTTCGATATTCGGCTGAGTAGTTGGCTGAATTTCCTGCTCTTGCTTCTGGGCTTATTATCCTGGTTGGGGGTTGTTGGGGGCGGCCGCGGCCTGGCTCTAGCCTGCGCGATTTTGGCGCTTATCTTAAGTCTGAGCCGCCGCTGGGCGCAACGACGCTATTTCGTGCATTTTCGACCCGACGAATCCCCTCAGCGCCCCAAACAAGAGCCGCCCCTTTGGCCGGATGATAAGCTCTTATTGCGCGCCACAGGGCATTTCTTCGTGCGCCAAAAAGAGCACGACTTCCCCAATCTTCTCGCCTATTATCGCACTTTCGAAACCCGCGAACACGCCATTATGGCGCGAAATACGCCCACCCGCGTGCTCGGCCTCGCGACTTCCAATCCCGAAATCGAACATATGTGGTATATTTTCATCACGCCGGAAGCCTTGCACGAAGTGATCCCTGGGGAATTGTTCTTCGGTGGGCGTCCAACGCCCGCGTTGAAACTGATCTACACCCGCCCAGAAAAATGGGGCGAACCAGAGACGGGCAAAGAGGTGACCGATATAGCCTATCTCAGCTTCGATTCCGAAGAGGATCGTCGTCGCGTGCACGCGGACCTGCTGTTGGACCTGGGCGGTCCTGCAAAACGACCCTGGCGCCGAGAAGCGCAGCCAAGAGATTAACCAAACGCCGGTTTACTCTTGCATCGACTTTCGCATGGTCACCAACGAACGCACTTCCTGAAAGCCCCGCTCGCGCATGGCCTCAATCGCGTATTGTTGATAATCGAACAACGTGGCCGCGATGGGACGGAAGGGATGTCCTTCGCGCAAAATGCTCAACCCTCGCGCCACCAGCCACGGCTCGACCCGCCCGCGTAATGAGGGGTGCAAAAGCAAATCGAGACGATGCTCGCCGCGTAAACGGATATCCACATCGAGCACGCCTTTCAACTCCTCCGCCTGCCAAACGCCCAAGCGGATTCGCCACCCCTGGCCTGTAAGCCGCCCCCAAAAACGCCCTAAAGCGGAAGCGCTGTTGCGGTAGAATCCGGGCGTGCGGGAATCTCGCCACCACCGGGCCGATGATGGCAAACTGGCTCGCAGCAATTTTTGGATCTTTTTCCAATGTTCGTCGCGCACCGGCGCCAGCGCGAGCCCAGAGGGCGCGGCCGGTTCGGACGCATCGCTTGGCTCGAACGCGCGCAGATGCGTCTCGATCAACACCTGCTCGAATCCCATTTTACGATACAATGCGCAGGCCACTTCGTTGCTCTCGCGCACCTGCAACACGGCCCATCGCCCCCCGCTCTGGCGGATGCGATCCAAGGCTTGCATCATCAATGCCCGCCCAATGCCGCGACGTTGGTAATTCTTTTGCACGGCCACATTCGCAATCATCCAACGCCGGCCGTAATCATCCAGCGGCTGAATGGTCACGTTTCCCACGATTTTGCCGTCGCTCTCCCACACATAACCGCGATAAAAGCCGCCCAATTCTCCACCCGAAGGAAGGAGTAAATAGAGGAGGGGGCCGAGCCGAGCCATGGTGCGCATCTCGCGCAACGACGCCAGACCTGATGCATCCAATTCATCATGAAACGCTTCGTCTATCAGATCCGCGATCGCGGCCAAATCGCGATGCAGGTTAATGGGGCGGACGCCCTCGCTGGCTCCTGACGCGGCGGAAAGTGGGGAGACGACCATGAGAAAAATCAAAGGTGGAGAGATCAAAGATCGACAAGGGACGTCTATACGCAATGCGTAAAGTATCACCTGATGCGCGCCCGGTGTCAAATACCGAACGCCGCGTATTCAGTCCTCATACTCGACATCGATGACGTCTTCCTCCTCCCCTTCGGTACGCCCTTCGTTTCTGATATCGGCCCGCTCAGGCGCATCTGGCTGGGTCTGCGAAGAGAGATGAGCGCCCAGCTTCTGCGAAAGGAGCGCGAGTTTGTCTATGGCCTTCTCCATGGCCTCCACATTCTCACCCTGAACCGCTTCGCGCACGAGCGCGATCTGGGTCTCGATCTCTTCGCGCAGCGCTTGAGGCGTGCGGTTTCCCGCTTCTTCCAGCAGCTTTTCGGTTTGATGGATGATTGCATCCGCTCGGTTACGCGCCGCGACCTGTTTTCGCCGGGCTTCATCCTCCGCTCGATGGGCCTCGGCCTCCTCGATCATACGCTGAATCTCCTCATGGCTCAAGCCTGAGCTGGCCGTGATCTTGATGGCCTGTTTGCGACCAGTGGCCTTATCGCGAGCGCTCACGTGAAGAATGCCGTTGGCGTCTATATCGAAGGTGACCTCGATTTGTGGAACCCCGCGCGGGGCCGGGGGAATGCCATCCAGAATGAACCGTCCCAGCAGCTTGTTGTCTTTGGCCAAAGGCCGTTCGCCTTGCGTAACCACAATTTCCACCTGTGTCTGGTTATGAGCCGCCGTGGTGAAGAGCTGCGTCTTTTGCGTGGGAATGGTGGTGTTCCGCTCGATCATAGGGGTGGCCATCCCGCCCAAAGTCTCGATAGAGAGGGTGAGCGGGGTCACATCGAGCAATAAGATATCGGTCACATCGCCGCGCAACACGCCGCCCTGAATGGCCGCGCCATAGGCCACCACTTCATCAGGATTAACTCCGCGATGGGGATCGCGACCAAAAAAGCGTCGCACCGCCTCTTGCACCGCGGGCATGCGCGTCATGCCGCCTACGAGAATCACGTCCTCGATTTCCTCGGCCCGAATCCCTGCATCCTCCAAAGCCCGACGACAAGGGCCGATGGTGCGCTCAACGAGATCGGCCGTCAGTTGCTCCAAGCGGGCGCGCGTCAAGCGTTCCGCCAGATGTTTGGGGCCGCTCGCATCGGCCGTAATATAGGGCAGGTTGATCTCGGTCTCGAGCATGGTGGACAGCTCGATCTTGGCCTTCTCGGCCGCCTCTTTCAAACGTTGCAGAGCCGAACGGTCCTGACGCAGGTCGATGTTATGTTGCGCGTAAAACACATCGGCCAACCAGTTGATAATGCGTCGGTCAAAATCATCGCCGCCCAGAAATGTATCGCCATTGGTGCTCAACACCTCAAAGACGCCATCACCAATATCCAGAATGGAGATGTCGAACGTGCCCCCGCCGAGATCATAGACCGCAATTTTGCCTTCCTGCTTTTTGTCTAGTCCATAGGCCAAGGCCGAAGCCGTCGGTTCATTGATGATGCGCAAAACCTCCAGCCCGGCGATCTTGCCCGCATCTTTGGTGGCTTGTCGTTGCGCATCATTGAAATAAGCCGGAACCGTGATCACGGCCTGGGTGATAGGCTCGTTTAGAAACGCCTCCGCATCCGCGCGTATCTTTTGCAGGATGAAGGCCGAAATCTCGGGAGGCGCATACTCGCGCCCCCCCATGCGCACGCGCACATCGCCGCCAGTCGCTTCGGTGATGGCGTAAGGCACATGTGAACGCGCCTCCTGCACTACGGGATCGTCGAACCGACGCCCCATGAAACGTTTAATGGAGAAAACGGTGTTTTCAGGATTGGTGATGGCCTGCCGTCGCGCCACGCGCCCCACCATGCGTTCTCCGGTTTTGGGATTGATGGCCACCACCGAAGGAACAAGCCGATCGCCTTCGGCGGAGGGGATGATGATGGGCTCGCCACCCTCTAGCACAGCGACCACCGAATTGGTCGTGCCGAGATCGATGCCAATAATTTTGGACATAAGGTTGCGCTAATTTTGTATTGCGTATGTGTGGTGTGGAAAAAGGGGGTGTGAATGCGTCCGTCCTTTACTGCGCAACGCGCACTGCGCTGGGCCTGAGCACGCGATCGCGCAGCAAATAGCCCCGACGCACTTCGCCGATAATATTGCCGCTTTCCACCTCATCGCTCGGCTCCAGGCTCACTGCTTCGTGCAAATTGGGATCGAATTCGCCGCTGGCGTCGATGGCGGTCACCCCTTCGCGCTCGAGCAATGCTTGCAATTTACGCAAAATCAATCGAAAGCCCTCCACCCAGGCGGCCTCCTCGCCCTGAAGGTCGTCGGGCACGTTGTCGAACGCTCGTTCAAAGTCGTCGATGACCAGCAATATCTCCCCAAGAATGCGCGCGTTGGCATGGGCCACGCGCTCCTCGGTCTCCCGTTCTTTGCGCCGCCGGAAGTTTTGCAATTCGGCCTGCGCGCGTAAAGCTCTATCGAGCGCCTCATCGGCCTGACGTCGAGCTTCGGCCAGTTCGGCCGTCAACGTGGCGATGATTTGCTCCTCTGCAGACTCCGTCGTTTCGTCCACCGCGTCCTCGACCTGAGCGGCCGTTGTTTCCGCTTCGTCGGAGGGGCGCTGAGCTTCATCGGCTATCGAGCTTTCTCGTATGTTTGCATCCGTGCGTTCGTTCTTTTCTTCCATGAGATCCTCTTTGGCTTCAATGGTGAGATTCTGATGTGCGCTCATGAGACCTCTTCATCTCCATAGAGATTGGCGACAAGATTGCTCATCAGTTGCGACATAAAGCGCACCACTGAAATGGTGCGGCCATAAGGCATGCGAATGGGGCCGATCACGCCAAGGATGCCCGCGCCGCGGCTGGGCTGGCCATAACGCGAGAGCACCAGGCTGATATCGGGCAGGTCGTCATAGGGGCTTTCGCCGCCGATAATAACCTGGACGCCGGGCAGGCGTCGCGCTTCATGAATGATGGGTTCGATGCGCGAAGGCGTCTCGAATATCTCAACAAAACGCCGCGCTTCTTCCGGCTCTGAAAATTCCGGCGCCTCCAAAACATGGGCCAGGCCGTCTCGATAAATGCGATCACTACGTTCGTCCTCATGATGCAGTGTTTCGGCGATGATGTCGGTGATCTGCCTGGCAAAGGGGTCTGCATCCTCTTCCTGACCGCGCACGCCAAAATAGTCAAGCCCTTCCAGGCGTTCGTTGAGCTCCGCGCTTAATTGATATAGTTCTTGCTGGGTCCATGGCTCTTCCAAAGCGATCAATTGCTGGCGCACACTGCCGCCCACCAACACCAACACCATGAGCGCGGCCTGAGGTTGAAGACTAATGAGCTCAACATGTTTGAAACGAGCGCTGGTTGGCCGCGGCAAGGTGGTGATGGCCGCGCTGCGCACTGTGCGCGCAAGCACATTGGCCGAAAGCCGCACCCACTGGTCCAATTCCTGCTGAATTTGATAGAACTGATGACGAATGGTGTCTTCCAACACGGGCGAGAGCGCGGACTCGCGCAAAATATATTGCACAAAATAACGATAGCCTTTGTGTGTGGGCACGCGCCCGGCCGAGGTGTGAGGATGGGTGAGATAACCCAACTCCTCTAGCCTCTTCATTTCATTGCGAACCGTGGCCGCAGACACGCCCAAATTGTATGTCTCGACCAACGTGCGCGAACCCACCGGCTCCGCCCGATTTACAAATTCTCGTACAATGAGGCCGAGAATCGCTTGCTGGCGTTCGGTGAGCTCGGAAGATGGCGTGGGATTGGCTGAAGTGGACATTCTCGCTTTCATGGCATGCATTGCGCCAGACGCTCTGCGGCGATAAAAACTCAGAAGAAACGAAAAAGCAGCGCGAGAGGGGCGCAAACAACAAGGGATTGGAGAGACGCACCCGCATTAGCACTCTCATAACGCGAGTGCTAATGCGCTCGCCTCGGTATCATACCATAACTCGGCCCAGAACTCGAAACACATCAAGGCTCCATTTCCCCTTTGACGAGAAGCGGCCAAGCCCGCAGACTTCGGACGCCTTTCCCCAACAGTCCGACGGCGGGCTTGCCCGCATTGATACGGATGAAAATCGCTTGCGCCGACCAACGTAGACCAAAGTAGACGATGGGACCATAGGACGATGAGACCATGACCGAACCTAACCCCATCGTCCTATCGTCTTATGGGCTTATCGTCTATTTTCAGCCCCTCTCAAAGCCGAATTTGCGCTAAATCAGTATTTGTCATTACACTGTGGGTTGCAAACTAAATGCCCTTTTGAAACGACACCAACCGCCAACCTTATTATTCCCTCTCTCATGGCGCGCAAAAAGGACAAACCCTCCCCTATTTCCTCGGCCGCGATCCGTCAGTATGAAACCGTGGGCTTAATCCTTTTGGCTGTGGGGCTGCTCGCGCTTCTGGATCTTTTTCTCACAGACGAAGGGCCAACGTCTCTTGAAATCCTGGTTGGAATCGGCGCTTATCCGGTGGCCTTTGCACTTGTTTGGGTGGGTTTAATGCTCGTCTTTCGGCGCATGCTCGCCCCCTTGGTTGGCCCGCATTGGTATCCTGAATCCTTACTGGGCTTTTTCTTTCTTTTGCTTGCGGCCCTTATCGCCATGCACTTGCGTTTGGGCGCCACAAACTATCTCGCTGCGCAGGTGGGGAGCGGCGGCGGCCTGGTGGGCTGGGCTTTGGCCGAAAGCCTAAACACAATGTTGGGGGCGTCGTTTACTTGGGGCGTCGTCTTATTGCTCATGTTGTTGGGGCTGGCTCTCATTTACACCTACACCCCCTTGCGATATCTTTCCCTTGGCTCGCCGCCCCCTTTTTCCCTCCCAAACCCGCTTCAATCTCGCGCCCGCCGCATGCCTGACGATGAACATCCGCCCGAACCGCGGCCTGAAAAAGCGAGCTCAAAACCCAAAGCCGCGAGCGCACCCTCATCGCGACCAAAACCAAAACCCAGAGCCGCGCCCAAACCGAAACCAAAGCCCAAACCCAAATCGAAATCCAGCCCCAAACCCAAACCAAAACGTCGGACCGCGCCCACCGCAAGCCCAGCTCGACCCAAGCGGGCCAAAAGCCTGCCCCCGCTCGATCTGTTGCACACTGCGGATAGCGGCGGTTCGAGTGAAGAACAGGCGCGCATTCAGGCCAAGATCATCGAAGACACTTTACAAGGATTCGGCATCCCGGCCACCGTCACCGATATCAACATTGGCCCCACGGTCACCCAATTTGGCGTGACCCCGGGCGTAAAAACGGTGGGGGATCGCGTTGTGCGCGTGCGCGTGAGCAAAATCGTCGCTTTAGCCGACGATCTCGCCCTGGCATTGGCCGCCAGCCCCATACGCATTGAAGCGCCTGTGCCGGGCAAGCCTTATATCGGCGTCGAAGTGCCCAACACCGAGACCAGCATGGTCAGCCTCCGGCGATTGCTCGAGGCCAAAGCCTTCAAGGCCCTGAAAAGCCCGCTTGCCATCCCTATTGGCCGCGATGTAAGCGGCGCGGCCGTGGCCGTGGACCTTCACCACCTGCCTCATCTACTCATTGCCGGAGCCACCGGCTCTGGCAAATCGGTGGCCCTTAACAGCATTATCTGCGCCCTACTCTTCAACAACCAGCCCGACAGCTTGCAACTGATTCTCATCGATCCCAAACGGGTTGAATTTCCCGGCTATAACGGCGTTCCCCATCTTATCGCACCGGTGGTGACCGATATGGAGCACGCAGAAGGCGCGCTCACCTGGCTGCTGATCACCATGGACGAGCGTTACCGTCTTTTTAGTGAAGCGGGCGCACGCGACATTGGCGGATACAATCGCAAGGTGCATGCATCCCAACGTCTGCCTTACATTGTCCTTATCATCGACGAACTGGCGGATTTGATGGTCACGTCATCGGGCGCCATTGAGGCCAAGCTTGTGCGTTTGGCCCAAATGGCGCGCGCCACCGGGATTCATCTCGTGGTGGCCACGCAGCGTCCCTCGGTCAATGTGGTCACTGGGCTTATCAAGGCCAATTTCCCAGCCCGGCTCGCGTTTGCCGTCACCAGTCAGGTGGATTCACGCGTTATCCTCGATGCGCCCGGCGCGGAAAAGCTGTTAGGCCGCGGCGACGGTCTGCTCATGACTTCGGACAGCGCCAAGTTGCGCCGTATTCAGGGGTGTTTTGTCAGCGATGGCGAAATTATGGCGCTGGTGAACTGGTGGAAACAGGCCATTCCGCCCGAAACGAGCGATCCCCTCCAACCCCGTTATCCCTGGAGCGAACTTATGGTGGAAGAGGCCACGGCCGACGACCTCTTCCAGAAAGCGGTGGAGAGTCTACGGGGCCGACAATACATCACCACATCGGCGTTGCAACGAATCCTGGGCATTGGTCACCCGCGCGCGGCCCGGCTTATGGAGGAGCTCGAAGCTAAAGGGATCATCGGGGCGGAAGTCGATCCGCGCAGCGGGCGCCGAGTGCTCATCGAGGATGAATTGGACGAATAAGTGATAAGGGCATCGAAACAAATAACGGTTCGAGCGCGCGGGTTCGCTGCACATCAATTGCGATGGCGGTAAACAATGCGCCCGCGGGTGAGATCGTAGGGTGAAAGCTCCACGGTCACGCGATCACCCAACGCAATGCGAATATAATACATGCGCATCTTACCCGAAATATGAGCCAGCACTTCGTGTCCGTTGTCGAGACGCACGCGAAACATGGTGTTGGGCAGCGCTTCGATCACCGTGCCCTCGAGTTCGATTTTGTCCTTTTTCTTTTTGCGAGGAGTTCTTGCTTTGGCCAAGTGTTTATGCCTCCTGATTCATGAAGAATGGGTATGAGAAGGAAAAGCCTATGAGAAAAGTCTTGATAGTCTAACATATCTCGCACAAGTTGACCAAGCTCAAGAGGAATTGGCCTGGCGCGCGCCTCTCTCACGCGTTGGCCCAACTTTACAGCGCATGGCAACTCTGTTATCATTATTCCAAACTCCATAACCGAATGACCTTCGGGGCAGGGTGAGCCGCGGATAGACCGCCAGGTCTTGCAAGCGGCAATTCCCGACCGGCGGTATGGCGTCTGAAAAGTCGCTGCCTTGTTGCAGAAGCGTTAAGGACGCCGAGCCCGCGAGCGGCCTCGGGCCATTATCCCACCCAAGGAGATGGCCGGGCGCGATGGCGCCAACGAGGTGACAGCAGATCCGGTGAGAGGCCGGAGCCGACGGTATAGTCCGGATGGGAGAAGGTCGTGACCCGAGCAAGCATGTCGCCCTGTATGGGCGAGATGCGCGTTTGTGTATGCACGCGCGCGGCGGCCAGGCACGACCTGGCCGCTTTTTTGTTTGTCCATAGCACGTGAAAGAAAACGTTCTTTTTTGTGCACCCAACCCTTTAGTCGCCAATCATTGCAGCTCCAAAATGACCACTGAACAAATTCCCATCCCGACAGGCAATTTTCTGGCGCGAGCCTGGCGAAATGGCGCGCGATTACGCTGGGCGCGCATCTTGCTCGCGCCTGTCACAGTTATCGCATTTCTATTCCTATGGGAGGGATTGGTGCAATGGCGAGACTATCCCACATTCATTCTGCCGCGGCCCATCGACGTGTGGGACAAATTCTTGCTGATGGTGGATGACGGCACCCTGTGGCGGCACGCCAGCACAACCTTTATCGAGATCATCGCCGGTTTGGCGTTGGGTCTAGCCGTGGCCACGGTGTTGGGCTATATCTTGGCCCGATCATCCACGCTCAATCAGCTTCTCTCGCCCTATATCGTCGCGCTTCAGGCCTTTCCCATCATCGCCATAGCCCCCCTTTTAGTCATCTGGATTAGCGACAGCCTGGTCCGCACCATCCTCATCTGCGCTCTCACCCTGTTCTTTCCGGCCTTGGTCAACACCATAGTCGGGCTGCGCTCGGTCGAGCCCGAATTGCTGGCCATGATGCGATCATTACGAGCGACTCGTTGGCAAATATTCACCAAATTGGAAGCGCCGTCGGCTTTGCCCGTCCTGTTTGGCGGCCTGAAAGTGGGCGCGACCCTGGCCGTCATTGGCGCGGTCATAGGCGAGTTCGTAGGCGCGAATCGCGGATTGGGTTTTCTTATCAATCTCTCTCGCGGTTTGCTCGACACCCCCTTGCTCTTTGTAGCCTTGTTCACCCTGGTGGGCATTGCACTTGGTCTATACACCCTGGTCAGCTTGCTCGAACACCATTTTCTTGCGTGGAAACGCGCGGAATAATTCCCGCTAACAGATGCGTTCTCATCATCTCGCCAAAACATTCATAACTTGAAGTGGAAAATTGACCATGACAATACGAACCCCACATCTTTTCATCTTCGTTCTTTTGTTCGTTGTTTTGTTGGCTGCTTGTGCGCCGCCAGCGCCGCCCGCCGCTCCCGCCACCAAGCCGACGCCCACGTCGCCGCCTGAACCCACCCAAATCAAGCTCGGCGTCGGTTTTATTCCCAGTGTTCAATTCGCGCCGCTTTACGTCGCCATCGACAAAGGCTTTTTTGCCGACGAAAACATTGCTCTCGAGATGGAATACGGCTTCGAGACCGATTTTCTCAAACTGGTGGGCACGAACGAACGCCAGTTCATTATCGCAAGCGGAGAGCAAATGATTTTGGGTGCAGCGCAAGAACTGCCCGTAGTATATGTGGCCAACTGGTTTCCCCGTTTTCCGGTGGTGGTGTTTGCGCCCCAATCCAGCGGCATCAGCAAGCCAGAGGATTTGGAGGGCAAGAAAGTGGGCATCCCCGGCCTCTTTGGCGCAAGCTATGTGGCTTGGAAAGGATTGATCTACGCCACTGGCGTGGACGAAGAGGCCATCACCCTGGAAAGCATCGGCTTCACTCAGGCCGCAGCCGTGCAAGAAGGTCTGGTGGACGCAGCCGTGGATTACATTGTCAATGGCCCGGTGCAAATGCGTTTGTCCGGTCAAGAAGTGAATATCATCGTCATCGATGATTATCTCAAACTTCCGGCCAACGGGCTGGTGACCAACCAGCAGACCATCACCGAGAACCGAGAGCTCGTTCAGGGCATGGTGCGAGCGTTTCTGCGCGGCCTGCGATACACCCTCGACAATCCTGACGAAGCCTTTGAGATAAGCCTGAAATTCGTGCCTGAAGCCGCTCAAGAGCGTGAGGTGAATCGGGCCATTTTCGACGCTTCCATTGAGCTGTGGACGCCGCCCAAAGGACGAGGCCTTGGCTACACCGATCCTGACATCTGGCCTCAAACCGCCACATTCATGTTCGAGGCCGGGTTGGTGGACAAGCTGGTGGAAACCAACGGCCTTTGGACCAACGAATTCGTCGAAACGGCAGGAATCGACTGAATTCTCGCTTCAACTATTGCCACACGCGCGCTTATCGACTTCTCGCTCTCCCGCCCCTCTCGCCCATCGCCCCCTTCGTCCGTTCGTTCTCCCACCATGCCGCTACTCGAACTTCGTCACGTTTACAAGGCCTACGGCGATCCTGAGGACCCGCTCCACGCGTTGCGCGATATCAGCTTCGCGATCGAGCGGGGAGAATTGGTGTGCATGGTGGGACCGAGCGGCGGGGGAAAGTCAACCCTGTTGCGCCTGGTTGCGGGGCTGCTCCATCCCACCAGCGGTGAGATATTGCTAGATGGAAAACCTGTGCGCGAGCCCAGCCCGCGCGTGGGCATTGTCTTCCAAAATGTGAATCTGATGCCTTGGCGCACCGTGCGCGATAACATCGCTCTGCCCCTGGAGCTGGCCGGCGAACCTCGCGGACGACGTTATGCCATCGCCCAACAACTCATGGAGTTGGTGGCCTTAACCGGTTTCGAGCACAGTTATCCGCATCAGCTTTCGGGCGGGATGCAGCAACGCGCGGCCATTGCTCGCACCCTGGCTCAAAATCCGGAAATTCTCCTTTTGGACGAACCCTTCGGCGCGCTGGACGCGATCACGCGAGAACGCCTTAATCAGGAGCTGCTTCGCATCCGTCGCATACGCAACCAAACCATTTTCATGGTCACTCACGCCATCAATGAAGCCGTTTTTTTGGCCGATCGCGTGTTGGTGCTATCTCAACGACCAGGGTCCATCAAGTGCGAGATCCCCATCACTTTGCCACACCCCCGAACCGACGAAACGCTGGTGGATCCCAACTATCTTGCCCTGATGCGCCGCGTGCGAATGGCCATTGACAGCCCTTATCAAGAGCGTTGAACCCCAAATCAAATTGATAGGACCAGGAGGCGTAAACCTTGTTTACAGGAATCGTTGAAGAAGTTGGTTTGGTCGCTCGTTGGTCGCGCACCGGCCAGGGCGTCTATCTCACCATCGAAGCCGGATCGGTGTTATCCGATATCCGATTGGGCGATAGCATCGCGGTCAATGGCGTTTGCCTCACCGTGGTCGATTTCGACGCCAACACGTTCACAGTCAACCTTGCGCCCGAAACCCTGGCCCGCACCAATCTCAAGCGCCTACGCAAGGGAGAACCGCTCAACCTGGAAAGAGCCCTCACGCCCGCCACGCGGTTGGGAGGCCATTTTGTGCAAGGGCATGTGGATGGCGTCGGCGTCATCACTCATATTCGCCCCGACGCCGACGCCCTGTGGCTCACGGTTGCAACGCCGCCCAAGCTTATGCGCTACATTGTTCCCAAGGGCTTTGTGGCGCTCGATGGAATCAGCCTCACAGTTGTGGACGTATTCGAGAACAGCTTCACCGTCACTCTGGTGGCTTACACCCAGAAACACGTCGCTCTGGCGCGACAATCCATCGGCTATCATGTGAACATCGAAGTGGATATTTTGGGCAAATATGTGGAGCGCATCATGACAACGCAATCTCTCCGCACAGAAGGCGTTAGCTTCGATTTTCTGGCCGAACACGGCTACAAATAGCCGAGGAGATATCGATGTCACAACTCCGCTTAAATGCTATCGAAGAGGCTTTGCGCGATCTCCGAGCGGCTCGACCAATAATCGTTGTAGATGACGCAGATCGCGAAAACGAAGGCGATCTCGTCATCGCTGCGCAGTTCGCCACGCCTGAGATCATCAACTTTATGGCCCGCAAAGCTCGGGGGCTTATTTGCATCGCCATGCCCGGCCCCATGCTCGATCGGCTAGGCATTCCATTGATGGTCCCCTCGGCGCAAAACACATCGGAATTCAGCAGCCCTTTCACCATTTCGGTGGACGCTCGCACTGGCGTGACCACTGGCATTTCCGCCTATGATCGCGCCCAGACAATTCGAGTTTTGATCGACCCCTCGAGCGCGCCTGAAGATATCGCCATGCCCGGCCATATATTCCCCTTGCGAGCGCATCCCCAAGGCGTGTTGGCGCGCCGCGGCCACACCGAAGCCGGCGTGGATCTGGCCCGGTTAGCCGGACTAACTCCGGCAGCGGTGATCTGCGAAATAATGGCCGAAGATGGCTCTATGGCGCGCTTGCCCGAGTTGCATCGATTCGCCGATGAACACAGGCTGAAAATCATCTCCATCGCCGATCTGGTGAACTATCGGCTGATGCGAGACGCGCGCGCCCAGGCCCAATCTTATCTCTCGGCAACGGCTAACCCCATCTTTTCCTCGTCCCCATCCGCAAAACTCCACCCTCCCCTCTCAAAAAATTTCAGGTGCAAAACATGAGCCAGTTGTTTTCAGGCAAACTTGTAGGAAACGGATTGAAAATCGGCATTGTCGCCTCGCGTTGGAACGATTTCATGGGAAGCAGGTTATTAGAAGGCGCTAAGGACGCGCTGTTCAGACACGATGTTCGCGAAGAGGACGTCGATATCGCTTTGGTTCCCGGAAGCTTTGAACTGCCCCTCGTCGCCAAAAAAATGGCGGAAAGCGGACGTTACGATGCTATCGTCTGCTTGGGCGTGGTCATTCGCGGCGCAACGCCGCATTTCGAGTATGTCGCTGCCGAGGCGAGCAAAGGCGTGGCTCAGGTTAGCCTGCAAACCGGAATCCCTGTGACATTCGGCGTTATCACGAGCGACACCCTCGAGCAGGCCATTGAGCGGGCCGGAAGCAAAGCCGGAAACAAAGGGGCGGAAGCCGCGCTGGCCGCCATCGAGATGGCCAACCTGTTGGCCCAGCTGAGATAACGCCCTTTAGGCTCAGCTTGCATTCTTACGACGCATCCAATTCAAAATTCGAGGCATGATCTGAGTATAGGCGCGATAGTGCGACGAGTGGGGCGCGAAATCCCAGGCGCCGATCCAGCGCGTGAAGCACCCGCCAAAGCCGATCTTGAACCGATAGACCCCCCACATGGGGTCGTTTTCGCTCAGCTCGTTGGGCGCGCCCCACCAATCATACACCGTGCATCCCTGCGCCATAGCCCAACGCATGGCCTCCCACTGCAACAGATAACTGGGCATGAGCTTGCGCCGCTTGTTCGAGGACGCGCCATAGAAATACCAAGCCGTGGGCCCAAAACAAAGCAAAAACAGTCCCGCCACTGGCTCATTCTCAACATAGGCCAGCAACAATTGGCCCAACCCCGCGTTCTGCATCCGCGTCATCACGGCCAGATAATAGGCTTTGGGACGAATGAGAAAACCGTCGCGGGCCGCGGTCTCCTCATAGAGCGCGTAGAACGCGTCGAAATCATCGCTTTCGCGCACCTGCACCCCCCGCCGCGCGGCCAGACGCACATTGTAACGCGTCTTCTGCTTCATGCCGGCCAATAGCGCATCCTCGCCTACGGTCAAATCGCTGAGCACCGTATTGCGAAACTGGATCTGCTCAGCGCTGAACACCCACCCGCGCGAACGCAATTCGGCCATCAACGCCATTCCCAACTCGCTCTCCGCGTCCACATCGGGATCGATCTTGATGAACAAAGCGCCTGAGGCCCGCGCGTGTTCCTCCAATCCAGCCAGGACCTCGCGCCACGCGTCCAGGTCTTGCCGCACGACGGGGCCTTTGGGCACATATTGGATGCGCACCGGCAGCCGCGGCAAGCGTCGGGTGAGAATGACGGCCGCGGCCAGAGGATGGTCATCTGAACCCCACGCCACATGTTCGGCCTCCCACACCGGCGCTTTCAGCGCGGCCCAATGGCTGGTCTGCAACACATGCGGCCGTGAAAAGCGTAACAGAATTTGATCGCATCGCCCCGCGGAAACACCCGAGGCATGCCCATTGTTCGGCTCGAATCTTGCCATTTTAACCAAGCGAATGTATCATCATTGTATCTACTTCTAGAGGATTAGGCCCATGAAAACTCGAGTTCGAAAATGGGGAAACAGCCTCGCTGTGCGCATCCCCAAGCCGATTGCCGAAGAAATCGCCATCACCGCCGACTCCGAGGTGGATATGGTTACGATTGACGGCAAACTTATCATCGAGCCTACTGAAGAATCAGAACTAACCCTGGAAGACCTGTTGAATCAAATCACGGAAGAAAACATCCATGCCGAGATTGACACGGGTCCCGCTGTAGGCAATGAGGTATGGTGAAGAATGAGCTATATACCCGATCGGGGAGATATCGTTTGGATCAGCTTCAATCCCCAAGCGGGACACGAGCAGGCCGGGAGGAGACCAGCGTTGGTGCTTTCACCGGCGAGCTATAATGGCAGAGTGGGTCTAGCTTTGTTATGTCCGATAACGACCAAAGCAAAGGGCTATCCTTTTGAAGTCGAGTTGCGGGGGAATCTGGCTATTCGTGGGGTGGTGTTATCTGATCAAATCAAGAGCCTGGACTGGCGAATCCGATCGGCCGAATTTGTATGCAAACTGCCGGAAGAGAATGTGCAACAGGTGCTGAATCGATTGATGCTTCTGCTAACATAGCCTCGTTGCTCCCAATCCACCGGCTCGAGGGGTGGCGCATCGTTCGGCGTCGAATCCCACTGTTCAGCCATCATGCCGCCTCTTGTTCCATGTTCAGGGGCAATTCCACCGCGATGGGCACCTGTTCGCCCTTACGGAAAGTGATCTTGGCCGCGCGCAGCGCCTTTTCGTCCGCGGGGTCGCCCTCAATCTCGGCATCCACCACGATGAGATCGCCTGTGCCAAACTCGCCCGCCAGCAGGCGCTTGCTCAGTGGGTTCTCGATAACGCGTTGCAGATGCCGACGCAGCGGTCGCGCGCCGTATTCGGGATCATAACCCTGCGCGGCCAGCGCTCGCCGCGCGGCGTCGGTAAGCTCGATGCTCAGCCCCAGTTCGGCCAGCCGCGCCGCGATCTCGGCCACCTGCAAATCCACAATCTGCAACACCTGTTCGGGCGTGAGCACATGGAAGGGGATGATCTCATCCACGCGATTGAGGAATTCGGGCCGGAAGGTGCGTTTGAGCTCACGGCGGATGTCGGCCAAAAGACGCTTTTCATCCAGGCCCGCGTCGGCCTGAAAGCCCATGCGTTTGGTGCGCGTGACATGGTGCGAGCCCACATTGGTGGTCATGATAATCACCGTGTTGCGAAAGTCCACGGTGCGACCCTGGCCATCGGTGAGACGGCCATCCTCCAGAATCTGCAGGAGCGTGTTCCACACTTCGGGATGGGCTTTTTCCAGTTCGTCGAAAAGGATCACCTGATAGGGTCGACGACGCACGGCCTCGGTGAGCTGGCCGCCCTGATCATAGCCCACATAACCCGGAGGCGCGCCCATAAGACGGCTAACCGTGTGCGCCTCGCGATACTCGCTCATGTCCACGCGTAGCAGCGCGTCCGGGTCGTCGAAGAGGAACTCGGCCAGGGCGCGAGCCAGCTCGGTCTTGCCCACGCCGGTTGGGCCGAGAAAGATGAAGGAGCCAATGGGACGCCGCGGATCTTTTAGCCCAGACCGCGAACGCCGAATCGCGTCCGAAAGTGCGATAATGGCCTCATCCTGCCCCACGATGCGCTTGTGCAGAAACGCCTCCATGTGCAATAGCTTTTCGGTCTCCGATTGCAGCAAGTGGCTCACGGGGATGCCGGTCCAGGCATGCACCACTTCGGCGATGTGTTTATCCGTCACATAGCCATCCAGGCCGGTTTGGGCGCGCCACTCGGCCGCTTGGGCTTTATATTCCTTTTCCAGACGGATGGCTTCGGTTTTCAGCTCCGCGGCCTGAGCATAATTGCGCGCGGTCCAGGCGGCCTCCTCCTGTTTTTTCAGATCGCCGATGCGTTTTCGAATCGCCTTCAGTTCGGCGGGTTCAGAATGCATGGCCACGCGTATCTTGGCCGCGGCTTCGTCCATCACATCGATGGCTTTGTCGGGCAGGCGGCGTTCGCTTACATACCGATGGGCCAGATGCGCGGCCGCGCTCAGAGCTTCGTCCGTAAATTGCACGCCATGATGCTCCTCATAGCGAGAGCGCAAGCCTTGCAGGATTTCGATGGTCTCTTCGATGGTCGGCTCCTCCACCCAAATGGGCGCGAAGCGACGCTCGAGGGCCGAATCTCGCTCGACATATTGACGGAATTCGTCGGGCGTGGTCGCGCCAATGACGCGCAATTCCCCGCGCGCGAGCGCCGGCTTCATCATGTTGCTGGCATCCATGGCGCCTGTGGCCGCGCCCGCGCCCACCACCGTATGCAGCTCATCCAAAAACAGGATAATTTCACCTTCTGATTTGCGCACCTCGTCCATGACGGCCTTCAACCGCTCTTCGAACTCGCCGCGAAAACGTGTTCCCGCGATCATTGCGCCCAAATCCAACGCCATAATGCGCCTGCCCAACAACAAGTCAGGAACGTCTTCGCTCACGATGCGTTGGGCCAACCCCTCGACAATAGCGGTTTTGCCCACGCCGGCCTCGCCCACCAATACGGGATTGTTCTTGGTGCGGCGGCTAAGCACCTGGATCACGCGCAATATCTCTTGCTGACGACCAATAACCGGATCGAGTTTGTCCTCTGCGGCCAAAGCCGTTAGATCGCGAGCGTATTTTTCCAGAGTGCGATAGCGCGATTCTTCGCGACGCGGCTTGCCATGGCCGCCCTTGCGCAGCTCTTCGATAGAACGATAGATGGCTTCTCGGCTCACGCGGTGCTGTCGTAATAAGTTGGCGCTGGGCGTATTCTTTTCGCGGGCGATGGCCAGGAGCAGATGTTCGGTGGAGATGTAGGCGTCGCTCAGGCGTTCGGCCTCTTCCACGGCCATCTGGTTCAAGCGATGCAATCGCGGGGTGATGTAGATCTGTCCGGCTGCGCCCAGGGCGATATC
Source organism: Chloroflexota bacterium (assembly GCA_013151415.1). Taxonomy (GTDB): domain Bacteria; phylum Chloroflexota; class Anaerolineae; order J102; family J102; genus JAADII01. Next base: position 23,575 of record JAADII010000051.1, on the reverse strand, counting down.
CGGTCCGCCGGTGCGCGGCGCGCTCTTGAGCAGAGCGACGAGATCGTTTTCCAATCGGGCTAGATCAACGCCCAAATGGCTCAAGATATGCCGCACCATACCATCGGGCTGCTCCACTAAAGCGAGGAAGAGATGCTCGGTGTCGGCCTGGCTATGTTGGAACCGGTGCAATATTTCATATGCGCGCATCAGTGCATCTTGCGCGCGATCGGTGTATCGTTCGAATTGCATGATCGCGTCTCGCGTTACGTATGAGGCAAAAGGAAAAGGCTTGAACTCTGAATCTGGAACCTACTCGAAGCGCAGGTTGGCGAAGGTGGTGGGCCGGCCCCAGAACATGGTCGGGGGCGAGACAAGGATGGTTTGCTGGGCCGCGGTGGCGGGAACGTCGTTGTCGTTGACACCCACGGCAAAGCCCATGACCATCCCCGCGACGGGTTGTAAGCCAAGGAGGCTCCAGGGAATCGCGGCTTCTATGATATAACCTTGTCCAACGGGTTGAGCGGCTATCTGAATCAAGGCGTTCCATTGCGGGCTGCGTCGCGGATACCAAACCACCGCTTCCGCAGGGCTGCTGATAAAATCGCCAGCGGAAAAACCAAATTGATAATCGTCGGCGTTCAGGCCAACATCGTTGAAATCTCCGGCCAGGTCCGTATCGAGCCACAATTCGACCGAATCGCCATTGAAAATCTGATAACTGCGCAAGGCCTGGACATGCACATCATCGCCCACTTCGGCCACATAATAAAGGAAGGCGTCGTCCCAGGCCATGCGAATGAAGGCGGCAAGGTCTTCAGGACCGGTGACATTGTCGGCGCCTTGCTGAACGCTCGCGACCAGCAAGGGCGCGACATCCCGCCAGTCGCTCAGGTCTGCATTGACCACAATGCCTTCGCGACGAACGATTGTATAGTCACCGCCATTCTGGCGCAAAGGCCCCGCATATGGCGTGGGCCGCGGCGTCGGCGAAGGCGACGGCTCGACGGTTGGGGTGGGCGTGGGCGAAACCGTGGGGGTGGGCGTGGCGGTTGCAGTGGCCGAAGGCGTGGCAGCCAGGGTGGAAGTGGCGGTGGGCGTGAATGTCGGCCTGGGTGCGGGGGTTGGGGTGAAAATGGGCGTGAAGGGTAAGCTGGCCAAGTCTACTGTGGGGGTGGGCGGCGGCGTGCGTCCCGCGTTCGCGCGCAAAGCAAAGGTGATGGCAAGCAAGCCCACGGTGAAGACGGCCACCGCCACCACCAATGCAATAAGAATTTGCTGAAGAAGAACGTTGTTGGTGCGGTTCATCTATCATTCAATAGCGAAGGAATGCGCCAATATTCTCACCTTGTTCGTTGAGCGGATTGCTGGGTGGCAAAATGATCACCTGAGCGCCTTGGGCAATGGCTCGTCTGGCTATGGTGTTCACCGCGTCGGGCAAAGGTTCGGTGGCGCGTCCACAGATGGGGCACCCATTGGCGGCTTCGGTGGAAAGATAATCGCAGGCTGTGCAACGACGCACCAATCCATTGGGCGTCTCGTATTTTTCGGTGAAGAGCAACTGATACACGCGTCCGCTTTGCAGCGCATCTAAAGTGGGATTGAGGCCCAGGGCCGCGCCAGCGCCTTTGCCTGCGGCCACCACCAAGTCGGCGGCGAGCCGGCGTTGGTAGTCCTGTCGAGCCTCTAAGGCCACGGTTTCGGCCCGTTCGCGCACTTGCTGAATGCTGGCGTTGGGATCCAGAGGCGTGGTTCCCACCACCAACCGCCTCATTTCGGGCGAAAGCATGTGCTGGAACGCGGCCAGATTGTCATCAGCGCCGGCCAGGACAAGCCGTCGCCATCCATATTGACGAGTGTAAGTCTCTGTAAGTTCCGCGACGCGGCGCAGATTTCTCAGCGCGGCTTCATCTTCATGACGTTGATATCGAGACGCAGCCCAGCCACCCTGTTTGTGACGCTTTACATCTTCACCCAGCTCACCGGCGGCCTCTTCCAATGAACCAAGGTGGAATGAGAAAAAACGCGCGCCTTGCCGGTCGATGGCCACCACGCCCAAATAACCATAGGTTTCCAACAGATCGACAAGACGACGCACCAAAGGCCGACGATCCACCATAATCGCGTTTTCTACAGGGACGTTGAAAGTGAATGCTCGCCAAAACCCTTGCTTCTGACAGGAAAAACAAGCGACGCCCCGGGCCTGACGGTCATATTCGAGATCGAAAAAGCGCTCGACGCGCGCCCGATCCGCGGGGTCAACGTCGTGCGCGTCTTCGAAAAGGTGGCGAAGCTTAAGTTTATATCGATCAACAGATACATGGCGAGGATCCACGTTCAAATAGAGGCTCAAAACCGGGTTGCCCCGCCCGTCAAATTCGACCAACTCGCGCAAATCCGACTCGCGTAGCATGATTCGCCTCCTTGATATATGAGCCCAAAGGGCGCGTGATATGAAAAACAAACGGCAGCGAACGCCGGACGTTGCAACGCCCCAAGGGTTCACTGCCGCAAGGATAATCGATTAGTCAAGCATGGTCATTAGTGTCAGCGTCTCCTGCACATCAAAGCCGCATAGACGAGCGCAGAGATACCTTCCTTCACGAACCTATTACAAGCTTAACAGGTTGTGCGCCGGTTGTCAATCGCGTTCGAAGGCAAAGAGTGTTTTGACACAATGCGCTTCCTCCTTGTATAATTTTTGCCAATTTATTGCAACTTTACTCAAGTTTAAGGCGATCATGAATGAACGGAAACCCCGCCAGGCGCCTTCGGCTTACGAACGCGTCATCCCCATCGTGTTGGTCATTTTGGTGATCCTCACCGCGCTGGTGGGGATCATCGCGGTGGCTGTTCTCTTCGGCTGGTGGCCGGAATGAACAGCGCCTAATCCGTCTTGAACACTTTCGCAGGAGTCTGTCATCATGTCAGCTGATTTGCTCAACGGCGTTTTGCCGCTCCTTTCCTCGATCATCACTTTTGTATTTGCATTTTTCGTGTTCAGACGATGGCGCCATCGTCGTCGTTTGCATTTGCTTTTTTGGGGCGTCGGCCTGGTGTTTTATGGCATCGGGGGGGCCATGGAGGCTTATTACGGGTTGATTGGGTGGAATCCGCTGGTGTATCGATTGTGGTATCTTTTCGGAGCGGTGCTGGTCGCGGCCTGGTTAGGGCAGGGCACGGCCTTTTTGCTCATGAAAAAACGCACAGCCTGGATTTTGTTTTGGATTTTGCTGGTCGGCTCCATTTACGCCACGTTCAAGGTGTTCACGGCCGAACTCGATCCCACTCGAATGATCGGCGGAGAATTGAGCGGTCATGCCATCATAACGCCTGGCGTGAGGGTGCTAACGCCTTTCTTTAATCTTTATGGCGTGTTCTTGCTGGTGGGCGGAGCCATTTATTCGGCATGGCTTTTCTGGCGCAAACGCGTGCTGCTTCATCGCACGGTGGGCAACATTCTCATCGCCGTGGGCGCGCTGGCCCCGGCGTTTGGCGGTGCATTTCAGCGGGCGGGCATTCCCTACACGCTTTATGTGGGCGAATTCTTGGGCGCGGTGCTCATGTTCCTTGGTTTCATGATCGCCACCCGCGAGTTGGATATCATTCCAGACGCACAAGCCGCTCGGCCAGCCGCATCTTGATGCGGCTCAGCCCTCACTCGTTCAGGTCTTGCTCCCAACGCGCGATCTCCTGACCAGTTTGCGGATCATACGCAATGATCTGCAAACGCGAGAGAGGCGCGGTCGTTGCAGGCAGGAGAAGATCATAGGCGTCGAGAATGGTCTCGCCTGCGCGCCAACGAGTGGGAGGATACGCATTGTGAACAGGAAAATCGTCTTTCTGAGCCAATGGCTGACCATCGGCCGCGAGGACGCGAGCCGATATTTTGAAATCGGCTTCAGGAACGGCGTGCACGCGCCATAGAAGCTCGACCCGCAGCGCCGGACCGCTGCGAAGATGGCGCAAAGTGGTTTGCCAGCCGATGAGTGAAATTTGCGGCGTAAGAGGCGCTGAAACCGCGTTGACAAGACGATGTTGACGCGTCGCGGCGGCCGGCCAGACGCGAACAAGTGGGCCGGCCGCCTCAAGGCTGTAGGCTTCGGCCAGACCGGTGAGGGGGCGGGTGGTGTAGGTGGGGCGAGCCTTTTCGACTCGATCGCGAATCGCGGCCAATCGCTCAGGCTCGGGATCAGCGGCCACGGTTTCGATATCTAAACGAAGCCCTTCTGTGCGCTGGAAATAACGAATAAGCGTCATTTCGCCAAGCAAACCCACAACCGAGCCTCCAACTTCCATATGCTCCATCATGTCCAATCCATAGTCGTAAACGCCCCAAGCGCGAGCGGGCGGTTGACTGCGATCTTGCTGGGGCAGCCGAGATGGGATGAGAAGAAGTGGCCAAAGGATAAGAAAAAGCGCGAAGAGCCGAGACAAAGGGGTGAAGGCGGCTCGAGAAAACAAAGGGGCGAGAAATCGCAAGAACGCAGTGAGACCAACCGCGAGGAAGAGAGCCCAAACAATGAAAAGCGGGATGAGAAAGACTTCGATATCCGCGACAAGGTAGCGAGACGCGAAGAGAAGGTCTATCAGGCCGATGAGAAAGAGAAGGGTGAACTGGCGTGGTTTTTCACGCCAAATGGAATAGCCGGGAAGCGCAGCCAGAAAGCCGAGCCAGCCATATTGATCGAGAGCAATGCGCAAAAGGTCAAAGAGGTCGCGCTCTACGCCAAAAGGGTTGTCGCGCAAGAAAACACTGTATCCGCCGCCCAAAATCCATCCCCAAAAGCCAATTTGTGCGTAGGTTCCATCGAGAGAGCCGATGTGACTGCGTAAGGGTATGGTGAAATAAAGAAGAAGCGGGATGAAAAAAGCAAGGATGGGAGCAAGCCAGACGCGAGGCCGACGAATCAGGTTGGGAGCTGTCCAAAAAATGAAAAGAAGCGCGGGCGGCATGAGCAAGAGGGTGAGACGATGATGCGCCAAACCCAACCCAAAGCTGAAACCAACGAAAGTAAGCCATGCATTGGCGGAAAATCGGCCCTGCATCGACGCGCGGTGGCCATTGAGACCGATTTTGCTCGCAGCGATGCATTCATCCCACCGAAGGAGGGCGAAAAGTATGATGAGGGTAAGGAACCCTTGAAGGGCGTAGACCTCGGCGATGGTGGCCTGAGACCACCAAACCGGGCCAATAGCGAAAAGAAGCGCGGCCGCGAGCGCGGGAAGGGCCAATGAGCCCAGCCGACGAGCGACCGCGTAGAGCATGACCACGGCCCCCGCCGCAGCCAGGGCAGAGAAAAGATTCGCTCTATAGGCGGCGTCACCCAGGGGAATAAGTTTGACCGCCAACCAACCTAAAATGGAATAAAGAGGATAGCCCGTAGGATGAATGATAGCCAGAGTGGGCAAGGCCAGCTGCAATTCCAATGAGTCGTCGAAAAGGGTGACGACCGTGGGCGCCAGGGTGATGGCATATAGCCCCAAACTAACAATGAGAAGCGCGTAGGGGGGTGTTCGGGAGAATAGGCGGTTCATAAGAAAAAGGCGATACGACGATGCGAATGCGCGAAAGGAAACGCGCCTGAAGCGCCCAGGTTTGACACAAAACGCGTTTGCCGATTATAATTTACACAATCCGGGCCGCTAGCTCAATTGGCAGAGCAGCTGACTCTTAATCAGCGGGTTCCAGGTTCGAGTCCTGGGCGGCTCATTGTTTGTTTTTATGGCGCTTCGCCCACCACCACGGCGATCTCGAGTTGCTGGTCGCCGCGAAGGATTTCCAGGGTCACGGTTTGGCCGACGCGGGTGTTTTCTTCCAAATAGGCGTTTAGGTCCTCCCAACTCTTGAGGGGATGACCATTGATGGCAGTGAGAATGTCGCCGCCGATGAGCACGCGACGATTGCCTAAATAAATCTCGCGCGTGGCCCCACGCACGCCAGCCAGAGCCGCGGGCGAATGAGGATAAACTCGAGCAATGAGAAGCCCCTGAGTGACGGGAAGGTCCAGCACGTGAGCCAGGTTGGGGGTGATGGCGTAACCCAAATTCTCGATGCCCAGCCAGGGATGTCGGTATCGCCCTTCGGCAATGAGCACGGGAACCACGCGCTTGGCCGTATTGATGGGAATAACCAAACCAATGCCCGCGTTTGCGCCGGTAGGCGAATAAATCGCCGTGGTGATGCCGATCACGCGGCCTTGCAAATCGAGCAAAGGCCCTCCCGAGTTGCCGCGATTGATGGCCGCATCCGTCTGAATGATCCCGCGCAACACGCGCTCGTTTTGCACTTCGATGGTGCGATTTAGCGCGCTAATAACGCCAAAAGTGAGGGTGCGCTGGAATTGACCAAAGGGATTGCCAATGGCCACCACCATTTGCCCCACCTCCAAGGCGCCCGAATCGCCCAGCGGCAAAGGCTGAACGCCGGACGGCAATTCGGGAACTCGAAGCACGGCCAGATCGTTGGGCGGATCCACGCCAACCACCTCGGCTTCGAAGATCAAGTCTTCGCCAAAGCTTACATCGATGCTGCTGGCGTCTTCGATGACATGATAGTTGGTGACAATATGTCCCTGAGCATCCCATACAAAACCCGAACCCGACCCGCTTTCAGGCACAACGCCGAAAAAGAAATCGCGGCGCAGAATTCGGGTGGTGATGTTCACCACGGCCGGACTGGCGTTTCGGTAGAGCGCGATGAGCGACGCTTCGGGATCGGATGCGTCGGAAACAGAGGGGAGCGGAACGGGCGAAGGGGTGGGAGTGGGGGGGGCGGGTGAAGCCGCCTGGGAAGCCGCGGCCGGCAAAGTGGGCTCTATCGCGGGCGAAAGCGCTGGGAATAAAGAGGACGCATTCATGCCCACCAGCAACCCCGCGCTAAGCCCGCCGCTACAGGCAAAGAGCGCTACGAAAAACAATAACAAAAACGCAGAGAAACGAGAACGAGCAGTCATGTTCGTCACGCGTCCGACTGCGTCTCCTCTCTTAGCGGCAAATGCACGCGCACCGCGCCCACGGCCATGCCATCCACCGATTGAACGCTCAGCCGCACGCCCTGCAACTCGACCTCATCCCCGACCTGGGGCACGCGGCCCAACAGGGCCATGACTAGCCCGCCCACCGTGTCGGCGTCGCGACTATAAAGACGTAGATCGTAATGCTGGTTCAGTTCATCCAATAAAACATCACCCCGAACTTCCAGCAGATGATCGTCGATCTCGCGAATGGGCGGCGTTTCCTGATCATATTCATCCTGGATCTCACCCACGACCTCCTCCATCAGGTCCTCCATGGTCACCAGGCCGGCTACGCCGCCATATTCATCAATGACAATGGCCAGATACTCTTTCTTCTGTCGAAAGAGGCGGAGCATCTCGCTGACGCGCGTCATTTCGGGTGCAATCAGCGGCTCTTTCATGAGCGCCGTGATATCGAACTCGCGGCCGCCATTGGCCAACTCGCGCGCCACCGATTTGACATGAACCACGCCCAATACATGATCCAGGTCTTCTTCGTAGACCGGATAGCGCGAGTAACGATTGGCGCAAATAAAGGCGATGACTTCTTCGGGCCGAGCCGTGTGCTCAATGCCCACAATTCGGTTGCGCGGGGTCATCACTTGCCCAACCGTGCGTTCTGAAAGATCGAAGATATTCTCCACATAGATGCGCTCAGAGGGATCGAGCAATCCCTCCAACACGGCCTCTTCGACAATGTATTCCAATTCCTCCGACGAGAAGAGACGGTCCTTTTCTCCGGCCGGCGGGATGCCCATAAGCCGCGTGATAAGATTGGCCGCGGCGTTGAGCGAAAGGATCAATGGCGAAAATAGTTTTTGCACCACAGCCATAAATCGAGCCAGGCCAAGAAGCGTCGCTTCGGCCGATTGAATGGCCAGGCTCTTGGGAATCATTTCGCCCACCACCACATGGAGATAGGTGAGAATGCCCACGCCAATAATTACGGCGACGGTGTGCAGCGCGGCTTCGCTCAAACCAAGATAATGCTCCAGCGGGGGCAAGAGCCAGGCGACCACGGTCTCTTCACCATACATGCCCAGGCCCAAGCTGGCGATGGTGATGCCCACCTGGGCCGCGCCAATGTAGCGGTTGCGCTTTTCAGGGTCTTTCAGCCAGGGCAACACGCGTGCGGCCGCGGCCGAGCCTTCGGCCGCGAGTTGAGCAATGCGGCTGTAAGGAGCGGCCACCACCGCAAACTCGGCCGCGACAAAGAGCCCGTTGATAACGATGAGAAGCGCGATAATCGCGATGGGTAAGAGATAATCGCTCACCATTCCACCTCTTGTAGATGAGCGATGTGTTCGGCGGGCGCTTCAACATTCACCACGCTCATACGATTGCCCTGCATGCGCTCGACGCGCAAAACGACATCGCCAATTTGCACGCTTTCGCCCTCGCGAGGCACATGCCCCAAACGGTTCAAAATCAAACCGCCCACTGTGGTTGCCTCGTCCTCGGGCAAATCCAGATCCAAGTAATCGTTCAAATCACCCACGGGCAAATCGCCTCGCACTCGCACATGGGTTTGATCTTGCTTCTGAATGAAAACGATCTCCTGATCAAACTCATCCTGAATCTCGCCAAAAATTTCCTCCAGCAAATCCTCCAGGGTGATTAGCCCCGCGGTGCCGCCAAATTCGTCCACCACAATGGCCATATGTTGCCTGGCCCGTTGCATTTGGCGAAACAGATCATCAACGGCAATGGTTTCGGGGATGAAAAAGGGTGGTTTCATGAGATCGCGCACGCTTCGAGCTTGATCCACCGTGTGAAGGCAAAGGAGATCTTTCAAGTGAATAACGCCTACCACGCGATCGATGCTGCCCTCGTATAAAGGCATGCGCGAGTAAGGGGAATTGGCCAACATGCGAAATAGATCGGCCACGGGCGTCTCCACCGATGCAGCCAAAATGGCCGTGCGCGGGGTCATCACTTGCCGAGCCGTTTGCTCGTGCATTTGCAGCGTCTTTTCCACCAACATGCGTTCCCCAATATCGATAATGCCGCCCGCGCTGCTTTCGCGCACCAACAACACAATCTCATCAGGATGATGAATGTGGCCATGCTCCTGCACCGGCTCATGACCCAACCATTTCAAAAGCACCCGAGCGCTGCCGTTGAAAACCCAAATCAATGGCCGAAAAAGGCTCATGGACCAACGGAGCGGGGTCACCGTCGCCACGGCCAAACGTTCGGGATAACGTATGCCAATGTTTTTGGGAACCAACTCGCCCAACAACACTTGCAAAAAAGTGAGTAAAAGCAGCACAATGGTGACGGCGATGGATTGCGCCGCGACCTCGTCCATGCCCCTGCGCGCCAACATAGGCTCCAAATAAACGGCAAGCGTGGCCTGACCAAAATAACCCAACACCAGGCTGGTCACGGTGATGCCCAATTGACAAGCCGCGATATAATGATCCAACGCCTCCGGTCTTTCGACGATGGGCAGCACCATGCCCGCCAAACGGTTCCCCTCTTCCGCCATTTGCGCCAAACGGGAGCGACGAGAACTGGCCGTGGCGAATTCTGCTGCTACATAGAGCGCGTTGAGCAAAATCAACAGCGCGATAATGAGAAAAGCGACAAATCCAGGCATATTAATTCGATAAGAGCCATGTTCTTTTCACGGCTCCATCATTCTACCCTTTTCGCATCCTACAAACAAGCTGGCGTCTGCGCCTGTATAATCTGTGCAAGATGAGCTCCTCACCCATGATGCAACTCAAACAGCACGGCCGCGCGTATCGCGCTTATGCAACCGTCATCGGCTTCGATGCAGACGCGGCCCTGGTGGGCGGGGCTGTGCGCGATTTGTTTTTACATCGCCCTCTCCATGATCTCGACTTCGTGACCCCTCACTCGGCCCTGCATCTGGCGCGACGCGCGGCCGACGCGCTGGGCGCGGCTTATTATCCGCTCGATAAAGCGCGCGGGGTGGGTCGCGTGGTGTGGCGCGAAACAAATGCGTCCACGCCTCTGGTGATCGACATTTCAGAATTATCGGGCAAGAAGCTTATTCATGATCTAAGATCGCGAGATTTCACCATAAACGCCATGGCCCTATTAAGCGACGGGAGCCTCTATGACCCGTTGCATGGCCGCGAAGACCTGTTGGCCCGGCGCTTGCGGCCTTGCTCATCGCAGAGTTTGCGCAAAGACCCCGTGCGCGTGTTGCGAGCCGCGCGCTTTTTGACGGCCTTTGATCTGCAACCAGAACAAGGCTTTGCCGAACTGGCCGCCGCGGCCGCATTTCTGCTGCCGCGCGTGAGCGTTGAACGCCAACGAGACGAGTTTCTTCGCTTATTGGGCCTAGCGACGCCCGAAAAAGCCTTGTCGCATCTAGATAATTGGAGCGTCATTGCCTCTTTATTGCCGGAGCTGGAGGCGCTCAAACACATCGAGCAACCGCCGCCTCATGCGCACGGCGCTTACGAACACAGTTTACATTCGTTGCACTGGATGGCTCGCATCGATAGACTTTTTCGTTTGGATGAAAAATGGCGCGACGAGTATGAGCGCGCGCTGAAAAGCGGCCTGCACGATTATCAAGGGCGATTACGCGAGTATTTGACAGAGACGCTGGCCAGTCAGCGCGAGCGCTGGCTTTGGCTCCGCTTCGCGGCTTTGGCGCATGATTGGGGCAAAGCCAAAACCCAAACCACTGATGAACGGGGTCGCGTGCACTTCTATCATCATGAGAAACTCAGCGGCAAGCTGGCCGCAGCCTGGTTGAAACGCTTTCACTGCGCGAGCGCCGAGATCATCTTCGTGCGAGAAACATGCCGCGGGCACATGCGCCCCATCCATCTGAGCCGCGGGCCGCGACCGCCCACTCGTCGAAGTCTCTATCGTTTTTATCGCGATCTGGGCGACGCGGCCGTAGGCGTCATTCTCATGCATTTGGCCGACCATCTGGCCACTTATGGCCCCGATCTATCGGCAGAAACATTTGCAGTGCAAGTTGATTTCGCGCGCTCGTTGCTGGCTCCGGCGTTCGATCGCGTCGCACCTATTTTGCCCAAACCTCTGCTCAACGGTCGCGAAATCATGGCTCATTTTCAATTGGAGCAAGGACCGCAATTGGGTCGCTTGTTAGAAAGCCTAAGAGAAGCCCAGGCGGCAGGACAAGTGACCGATCGCGAAGAAGCCCTGGCCTTTATCCGCAACCTGCTGAAAGAAACACATTGATAAAACCGGTCGCACAGCGGGTTGGCGCAGGCTAATCGACAAGCTACGATGCAATCGAGCGCGTTCAATCCCCGCGCGCCTCTTGTTTATGAAGCGTTGATCGCCGACGTTAGATTGTTTTTCGCGTTCATCTGCCCTATAATGTGCCCATGCCTGCCAGTGTTTGCCCTTATTTGGGATTGCTTGACGACCCCGAAGCGCACCTAAACTACGCCAGCTTCGAGAATCGATGCTATGCGACGGTCGCGCGCGAGTCGATCCCGATGTCGGAGCAGGCGGTGTTTTGCCTGGGAGGACAATACAAAAGCTGTCCGCGCTATATGGCGCTGCATGGCCCACCCCAAGCGGACGCGACCATCGAGACCGCGCCTCTGCCACCGCCTTATACGCCCTCTGAAGAAGAGGAGGAGGGAGCCCCGCGCGCGACGTCAACCGCGCCGCCCGCGGTCATGACCTATGCGCCGACGCCCGCGCCTTATGCGGCGCAGCCGCATGGCAAAGATTGGTCGCTGGCCGTCATTTTGGGCGGCATCCTGGTGGGCGTATTCCTCTGCATGGGAAGCATAGCGGCCTATTTTAGTCTGCGCGCGCTCTTGGCCACGGCGCTGCCAACGCCCGAAGTCACCGCCATTGCTCAGACAACGCCCAGCGCTACGCCTTCTGGACCGGTCATCATTATTCCTCCTTCGCCGGAAAACACCCTCACCCCCGAAATTCCGCCCATCATCGTCGCGCCCGCCACCGACACGCCCACGCTCGCGCCGGATCAGGGGCGCCCCCCCGCCACCAACACGCCCACACCGGTTCAGGTGACGGTGACGGTTCGGCCCACGCCCACGCGACGCCCGCCGCCCACCTTAACGCGACGCCCGCCGCCCACGGCCACGCCTATCGCCACGCCTATTCGCACGCCTACGCCAGCGGGCGCGGTGATCACTTTCAGCGCCTCGAAAACCAGCATCGTCGAAGGCCAATGCACGACTATCGCCTGGTCGGTGAAAAACGCGTCGAAAGTGTATTATGAAGGTGCTGGCGTGGCCGGCAACGGCAGCAAGGAGGAGTGCCCGCTCAAAACAACCACTTACACCCTAACGGTGATCGATCTTCAAGGCGCAACCATCAAGAAAACCCTCACCATCACCGTAAGTGCGGGCACGCCCACCCAAACCCCCACAGCCACCCATACGGCCACCCTCTGGCCCACCGCCACCCCAAGCCCCACGCCCACCGTCACCCCAACCAAAACACCGACGCCCACGCCCACCCGCACGCCCACCATCACGCCCACGCCCACCATCCAACCCACGCCCACGCCCACGCCTTTCTATGTGGATTGGTCCATCTCGCCCGAGAGCTATCATGGTTCGGCCGATGAGATAGCCTTCACATTCACCAATCGGGGCGCTCTGGCCGATCAACTCGCACTCTCGATTCGCGATTTGCAGCTGCCTCCGGGATGGAGTGTGGTGGTGTGCAAGAATGCATCCGATTGCAGCAGTGCGTCCATCACCACCGATAGCGTTCCCCCGGGCGCATCGACGCAAGCATGGGTGCGATTCACGTTCCCATCCGGCGCGTCGGGCGGCCAGGGATCGTTGCAATTGGGCGCGCTTTCGGTGCTCGATCCCTCGTTTTTCCGTAATATCCCCATCACCGTCATCGCGCCTTGAGAGAGCGTTAGCAACCTGCGCCCCATAGAGGAGAAGAGCAACCAGGCCGAAAATAGACCAACGCAAGCCAAAACGAGCAACCGCCTTTTCGCGCCGTCGTCTCATCATCCCCCGGTCACGCGGATCGGTCTGAAACAGAGCATAGGGCTTCGGACGTTATTTGCCAATCACAAGAGTCATGCGCATCGAAATCGCCGTCGCCAAAGTGGAAAAATATGCTGTGGGCGAGTCGGGAGATACGGTGGAGGTGGTGGAGCGTCCACACGGGGGCGTGTCCATCGTTCTGGTGGACGGCCAACGTAGCGGAAAATCCGCCAAAGCCATCAGCAATTTGGTCGCGCGCAAGGCCATTGCCTTGCTGGCCGAAGGCGTGCGAGATGGCGCGGCCGCGCGCGCGGCGCACGACTATTTGCGCGCCTATCGCGGGGGCAAGGTGAGCGCCGAGCTCATCATCCTTTCCGCTGACCTGGAAACAGGCAGCATGGTGGTCTCCCGTTACACCGAAACGCCCGTATTGATTCACCATCAAACCGAGTGGAGCCTTTTGGATGCGCCGGCCGGACGCGTGGGCGTTCATGCGCGCACGCGCCCTCACATTGAGGAATACCCTTTACGCCCGGGGCTTTGGGCCGTGGCGGTGAGCGATGGCGTTTGGAGCGCAGGCCAGCGCAAAGGGCGCCCCATGAACCTGCTCGATGTGGTGCAAGGACTGCCCCCCACCTTGGGCGCCGAGGCGCTGGCCAACGATATCTTGGCGCACGCCTTACAAAGCGAGCAGGGGCGTCCTAACGATGATCTGACCGTGGTTGTTATGCGCATTAGCCGCCATGATGGCGATAATGTTCGACGCATGAGCATGAGGCTGCCCATTCCTCCACGCATTTACAACGCGTGGACCCAATAATCGTTCTCCCAAAGAGCATCCCCTCGCAAGGCGAACGCGCTATCAAGAAAGTGCGAGCCGCTCCATCATCGCGACCACAGCCTGATAGAGCGGTGAGTTCGCCCCCATTTCCACAAGAGGCCGGCCGCTGAATTCGAATTCGGTCACCGCCTCGTCCGCCGGGATAGCGCCCAACAAGGGGAAATCCAACTCTTGCTCGATGAAGTTCTGGATGGCCGCGGGAATTTCGGGGGTGGGAAGACGGTTGAGGACCAGGTAGGCGTTTTCGATCTGGATATCCAACTCGTGGCGAAACGCGCCAATGCGTTTGGCCGCAACCAGCCCGCGCCGCGTGGGATCGCTGACGATAAGCAAATGCTGCACGTCGCGCGTCGTGCGGCGGCTAAGATGCTCCATGCCGGCCTCGTTGTCGATCACCACCCAGCGATAGTGGCTGCTGAGGCTGTCGATCACTTCGCGTAGGTTGTGATTCACTGCGCAGTAACATCCCTGCCCCTCAGAACGGCCCATGGCGATGAGATCGAAACGCTCGCCCTCGGCCAGCGAGGCCCGAATTTCATATTCCAGATATTCTCGTTTGGTGACGCCCCCGCGCAAGGAGCCCATGGCCGCGCCGCGAGCCGTAAGCGACTGCCTCACCTGCGCCAACATGTCTTCGCGAATGTCGCCCACGGTCCATTCTAATTCCAGCCCCAAAACCATATGGAGATTGCTGCTAGGATCCGCGTCGATGGCCAAGATGGAGCCTTCGCGATTCTCCATGAGATAACGAATGATCATGGCCGCGACCGTGGTTTTACCGACGCCGCCTTTTCCGGCCACTGCAATGGTTGTGGACATAGAACGCGAGAACAAAGAGTGAAAAAAGGACTGAAACAAAGAGGGACAAGGCCAGGAAGCGATCAAGAGGCGCTTCTATTGTACATGATGAACGGGAATGGCATCATGATCTATGTCAGGCTTGGGCCTGGGGAGACGCGTTTTCGTTCTCTTCGTCCTCCACTTTAAGCCTCACAACGCTCTTTTCGTGGGGAAAACGTCCCTGAATGTCTTTGTAAAAGGCCCGAATCTTGTCCATATCGGCCTTCACATCACCTGTGAGTCGAATAACCGGACCAATGCCCGCCTCTTTACGCGCATAATCGAGAAACCCCAACGCGACCGGCACATCGGCCTGCAAAGCAATGTAATAAAAACCGGATTTCCAATAGGGCGTTTTCTTGCGCGTGCCCGCCACCGGAATGAGCAAGCCCATGTCGTCGGCCTCGCGCAACGCCTGCGCCATTTGCTCCACCATGTTGCTACGTATGTCCCGCCGCACGGGGATGCCGCCCAACGCGCGCACGATGGGTCCCAACGGCCCGCGAAATAAAGACGCTTTGCCCATCCAATTGATCTTGATATCCAAAACCTTGGTGGCGGGATACATGATGAAGAAATCGAGGTTGGAGGTGTGCGGCGCGGCGATGAGCACATAGCGCCGCGCGTCGGGTCGCTTGCCCACCACCTTCCAGCCAAAGAGCTTCAGGATGTGCAGGCTAATCCACTGCACCAGGGCCTTGATTCGCGAAGTGTTTTGCATCATGCCAACAGATGAAGAGCGGGTTGATGTTTTAAAAATGGTCTTGCCGCTGAAAACAAGTGGGTTTTCTTGCCGAAGGTCGGGAACAACAGCCGTCCAAGCGCTATCATAGCACAAAACAGGCTTTACGGGCGACCCCCGCCGATGAAAATCGCTTGCGCCGACCAAAGTAGACCAAGGTGGACGATGGGCCTTTTGGTCTATGTTGGTCCTATGGTCCATGTTGGTCTGGCCGCTCATCACCACATGACCTGTGCGACCGACCTCGGGCTTATTTTCAAAGCAAGATCAGCCCGAAAAGAGGCGAATTTGGAGAAACGGGCGCCGCTCTCACCGCGAACCCGAAGTGTAGCGCGGGGGCCGCTTTTCGCGCAGCGCGTTCACCCCATCCATCATGTCCTCGTAGAAAAACCCCATCATTTCCAGGGCCAGGGAATGATCGAAAATGGGCGCGGCTTGCAGCAACCATTGATTCAGCGCCCGTTTCGTGTATTTGATGGCGTATCGAGGCCCGGTGGCCAGGGTTTTCGCCACTTCCATGGCTTTTGGCTCCAGTTCCTCGTGCGGAACGCACATGCTCACCAGCCCGATGCGCTCGGCCTCGGGTCCGCTGATGAAATCGCTGGTCATGAGATAATACTTGGCTTTGGCCATGCCGCACAGCAAAGGCCAGATGATGGCCGCGTGATCGCCCGCGGCCACGCCCATGCGCACATGCCCATCGGCCAGCCGCGCCCGGTCCGAGGCGATGCTGATGTCGGCGAGCAGCGCCACCACCAAACCCGCGCCCACGGCCGCGCCATTGATGGCCGAGATGATGGGCGTGTCGCAATTCAGGATATTGTAGACCAGATCGCGCGCTTCATCGAGAATACGCGCGATCTCTTCGAAATTGCGATATGCGTTCTCCACCAGCTTCAAGTCGCCGCCCGCGGAAAAAGCCCGGCCCGCGCCCGTGACCACGGCCACGCGCACCCAGGGGTCGCGGTCGATGGTCTTCCACACTTCCACCAGCTCGGTGTGCAAGCGCGCGTCGGCCGCGTTGAGCACCTCGGGCCGGTTCAGCGTCATCCACAAGATGTGCGGCTCGCGGCGCTCGAAAAGAATGTGTTGGAAATCGTCGTAATTCATGAGAAGTGACCAATTGTGTGTCTATTCGAGTTGCCATTCATGCGACTGTGCGCCTTCGGCCGCGCGGCGAATCTGGATGTGCGAGAAACGGTAGCCGCGGGGGGTTTCCTGCAACAAGCCGCGATGCAGGCATGTTTCCAAAGCCGCCAAACGCCGCTCTTCGTCCAGGTCGGGCGTGGACTCGGCCAGAGAAACCAGATCGAACTCCGAGCCCAGCCGCGCGGCCGCAGCCAACAATGCCTGACCCTCCGCGCCCACTCGCGCCAGGCATTCGCGCATGAGTTCGTTCACCGGCATGGGCAAAGCGGGCAGGCGGATGGTTTGGCCATGACGTTGGGCGGCCTGCACATAGGCGACGATGAAATAGGGATAGCCCTCGGTGAGACGATAAAGCGCATCCACAAAAGCAGGCTCCGGCTCGCGGCCGAGATAATGCCGCGCCAGTTGGGCGGTCTGCTCGCGGGTGAGCGGTTGCAACGCAAGAAAGGCAACATGTGGAAGGCGCTGAAGCGAACGCATGAGCCGCGCGCATCGAGCATTGAGCGTTTCAGGCTGGCAAGTGGCCAGGAGATAAAGCCGCGTCCGTGCGCACCGTCGCGCCACATAAACCAACACCTCCCAGGTTTCTTCATCCGCATGATGGATGTTTTGCAGCGCCAAAGCCACAGGCTGCGACGCGCGCTCGGCCAATGTGAGCAAAAACTGACCGATTTGATGAGGCGGAAGAGGCCTATGGGGGATTTCACCCGCGATTTGGCGCCGAAACTCGGCCAAAGCCGGATACTGAGGGGGAAACCAGGCCCAATCGATGTGCTTGCGGCCGGCCTGCAACGCAGCCATGATGGAAAGGCCGCGGCCCGACATCTCTTCGCAACCGGCCACAAACGTGAGCAAATGCTCGCTTCGGGCCTGCAACCATTGCTCCACCAAATAGGAGCGCCCCAGACCGTTCTCGCCGGACACGAACGCGCATCGGCCATGCCCGGCCAAAACCTGGCTCAGGCCCTCATCCAACGCCCGCCACTCATTTTCCCTTCCCACCAGAGGATTGCCGGACGATCGCTCCTGTTGCGTGGGCATGGCCGAGGCGAAGGGGCGCGAATGCAGCGAAACCGACGCGTCACAAATCCGCTCATAGAGTCTTCGCGTCTCCGCGGCCGGCTCCATCCCAAACATCTCTTGCAGCTTCCTTTCCCAAAGCCGATAATGCTGCAAGGCTTCGACGCGACGGCCCTGCTCACACAACACTTCCATGTAAACGCGGTGCGAGCTTTCGCGCCAGGGCGCGGCCTGCAACAGGCGCTTCGCATACGCCAACGCCTGTTCGCTCCGACGCTCGCGGCGAGCAGACTCGATGAGCGAGCGCAAAAGGGCCAGATATTGCTCGCGCAACCGCTCGCGAATGGGCTTCAGCCAGGTCACGGCCTCATAAGAAGCCATCAAATCACCCCGATAGAGGGCCGCGGCCTCAGCCCGTCGCGATTTTTGCGCGGCCCACTTCTGAAAGGCCAATACATCCACCCACATTCCCTGATCCGGCTCTAGCCACACATGACCGGCGTCGGTTTGCAGCACCGAGTCGAGGGCTTTTCGCCCGGTGAAAAGCCGACGCAGCCGATGCAACTGTTGACGCAAGCGACGAAACGCCTCGCCCTCGCTCACATCCGGCCACAAAAGGAAGGCCAGCCGCCGTCGCTCCACCGGCCGCGTCGGTCGCAAAGCCAGATACGCCAGCAACAGCAATGCATCGCGACCCACATCCGCGCGTTCGCCCGCGACGAGATAAGGATCACCAAACAAATAGAGCCGGCCGTGGATCATGCGGGAATTCTATCATAAAGCCGGCGCCAACGATAAGCGCCTTTGTCAAAATGCATTCACTTACCGCCTCATTCCGGCTTGAAATGAACCACGATCAACCCGGCGTCACGCCTCAGCAGAGCGCGTCGAACGCCGCACGCGTTCGATGGCCTCCATCACCACCGCGTCATCGCCGATGTGGTTGATGAGGAAAAAGATCAGCTTGGAATCGACCAGCAGACTCTCTTCCGCGCTCAGGCCGTCGTGCAGATCGGAAAGCGCTTTGTAGAGCGGATCGGGGTTCTGGATGCGAGGTTCGGTGTGAAGTTTTCCGTTCATAGCAAATATCCTGCCTTTTTCTGAGCGGCCTCCACTTTGGCCCGGTCGAACGAGCGCCAGCGAGCGCATACGTGTTGATCCGGTCGGAGCAGGTAATAAGCGCCCGGCGTTGCGTCGTACCGCTGTTTCATATAGCCGTCCGCGTCGTAAAATACGGGGAGCCCCTCATATTCGGTCGCTTCGGTGGGTTCCAGGGCCACGATTTTGGTCTCGATGGGCACATCCTTTTGGGCCAGAGCCTGTAGATCGGCCAGGGTGTCGGTGGGGATGGCCTGAGGGGAGTCCACGAAAAGTACGCCGTTGAAAACGCCGCCCACCTGCTTGAGGAAGTAGGAGCGCTCATCGCCTCGGACAACAGGCGCGTCTTCGGCCGGCGCGCCGGGAATGAGCCGGCAGTTCCACTCATCTTCGTCGGGCGTGTTCAAGGGCGAATCGGGCATGATGGTGGCCGTGGAAAGCCGGCCGCTGTTGATGAGCGGTCGCGCGAATTCATACTCGCGCGAGAGTTCGAGCACCGCATTGCGCAAGGCTTTCTGACCGGGCGTGTTGGGCGAGATGAATTCGGTGCTGGTTTCGGTGTGGAAGAGATTTTCATTGGCCGCATAGATGCGCTCTTCGTTGTAGGTTTCCAGCAATTGGGGCGAAGCCTTGCCCTCCATGACCAACTTCAGCTTCCAGATGAGATTGTCCACATCCTGGATGCCGCTATTTGCGCCGCGCGCGCCGAAAGGCGAGACAATGTGCGCGGCGTCGCCCACGAAAAACACGCGACCATGCACAAAACGCTCCATACGCCGCGAATGGAAACGATAGATGCTGATCCATTCCAGATCGAAATCCGCATCCTCACCCAACATGGCCCGAATGCGCGGTAAAACGCGGTTGGGGTCTTTCTCCTCCTCCACATCCACATCCCGGCCCAATTGCATATCGATGCGCCAGACATTATCGGCCTGTTTGTGCAAGAGGGCCGAGTAGCCGGGGTTGAATGGCGGATCGAACCAGAACCAGCGTTCGGTGGGGAAGTCCTCATTTTTCATCACCACATCGGTGATGAGGAACTTGCCCTCGAACTGCTTGCCCTTGTAGTCCAGGCCCATCAGCTTGCGCACGGTGCTGCGCGTGCCGTCCGCGGCGATGAGCCATTCAGCCTCCATCTGATACATGCCGCGCGGGGTCGCGACCGTGAGCCGCACAAAATCATCGTGCGTTTCCAGATCGACCAGTCGATTCAGCCAACGCAATTCGGCCAACGGGTTGTCGCGCAGCGGCTCGATGAGGTATTCCTCCAGATAATACTGCTGCAAATTGATAAAGGCCGGGTGTCCGTGGCCCTCTTCGGGCAAGAGGTTGAACTGATAAGCCTCCTTGTCGCGATAAAACACGCGGCCCACGTTCCAGGTGACGCCTTTCTCCTCCATCGGCTCCACGCAACCCAGGCGATCGAACACCTCGAGGGTGCGCTTGGCGAAGCAAATGGCCCGCGAACCGAGGCTAACCTTGTTGTCCTCGTCGATGACCACCACGGGGATGCCGTGATAAACCAGATCATTGGCCGCGGTCAGGCCCACCGGCCCCGCGCCCACAACCACCACCGGATAGCGGGTGCTCTGGCCCGAAAGCTCTTCCGGACTGGGCGCGTATTCGAATTCCTCGTAATCATAGGTGCGTTGCATGAACGGCATTTCTTCACTCCTCCGCATTGAAAATATTAGGGGATCCAGCTATAGACATAATCTTCGTCCTCCATTGGCAACGCGGCTTTGGCCACCAACAGGGGCTTGAAGGTGTCCACCATCACGGCCAGTTCCAAAGTTTCCTTCTTGCCGATGGAGCCTTCATACATGCCGGGATGCGGGCCATGCGGGATGCCGTTGGGATGCATGGTGATGGACGCCACCTCGATGCCCCGCCGCGACATGAAATTGCCCTCCACATAATAGAGCACTTCGTCGGAATCGACATTGGAATGCGCATAGGGCGCCGGAATCGCTTCGGGATGGAAGTCGAACAGCCGCGGCACAAAGGAGCACACCACAAAACCAGGGCCGTCGAAAGTCTGATGCACGGGCGGGGGCTGGTGCACGCGGCCCACAATGGGCTCGAAGTCCTCGATATTGAAGGCCCAGGGCCAGAGATGACCATCCCAGCCCACCACATCCAGCGGGTGATATTTGTAAATGTAGCGACTGATCACCCCGCGCGCCTTGACGCGCACCTCGAATTCGCCCTCCTCGTCATAGGTGACCAACTCATCGGGCGGCCGGATGTCGCGTTCGCAGTAGGGCGAGTGCTCGAGAAACTGGCCGTAGTTGTTGAGATAGCGTTGGGGCGGATCGATGTGGCCGTAGGCTTCGATGACGAACATGCGTTGGTCCACGCCCTCATCGGGCAACACCCGCCATATCACGCCGTTGGGGATGACCAGATAATCGCCCGGTCGATAGCGCAACACGCCGAATTGCGTCTCCAGCACGCCCGTTCCCTCGTGGATGAAGAGCACATCGTCGCCCTCTGCTCGCTTGTACCAATATTCCATCGCGCGGTCGGGCCGGGCCACATAGAGCACGACGTCGCTGTTGCCCAGCATGGGCACGCGCGCGCTGATCGCGTCGCCGCCAGCGGGCGCGCCGGCCGTGAAGAAATGCCGCGGTCGCACCGCAGTTTGCTCTTCATACTCGATGCAGGTCGAGCCGACCACGTCCACATGGTGGATTTCGGTGGGAGGGTGAATGTGGTAGAGGATGGACTGAATACCCGCGAAGCCATGAATGCCCATGACCTCTTCCTGATAAAGTTCGCCGTTGGGCTGACGAAAGATCACATGGCGCTTGTGAGGGATGTTCCCCAGTTTGTAATAATACGTCATGGCAGACCTCCTGAGTGGGTGGTGGATATTGGATATTGGATATTGGGTATTGAGATACTGGGTATTGGGTGATGGGGCGTTTTTGACCGCACTAAAATCGTTCGAACATCCAATACCCAATACCCAATATCTTTAATATGCCGCCCGCGCCGAGCCAGATTTGCTGCGCGCCGAGGATGAGGAGCGCGAGGATGGAGATGACCAGCAGCGTGAAATTGATCTTGGGATTCAGCTTTCCGGCCTGATCAAAGACCAGAATGAGCAACAACATGCCGCCAATGAGCGCGGCGTAGAATCCGAACAAAAAACCGAACGCATGGCCGGGCGATTGATTCCAGCCGCTGATGGTGCGCGGCACGATGACCGAACTGACGAAAATATAGGGAATGGGATTGAGGAAATTGATGCCCACGGCCTGGCTCATGGTGCGCACGGTTTGCTCGGGCGAAGCGGCTCGATAGGTGACGCCGCCCGCGCGCAAAAAGGGAACCAGACGCCAGGCCAGATAGATGACGAACGCGCCGCCGGCAATCTGCAAAACATGGAAAAACCACGCCGGCGTTTGCTGCAAAATGAGAATGACCAGCAACGCGATGGGCAAATCGGAAATCAACGGCGTAAACGTGGCCGGCCACACGCTCTTCCAGCCATCGCGCAGCGTGCGCGAGATGAGAAACACTTTCAGCGAACTGGGCACAATGACCGCGGGCAAAGCCAGAAAAAAGCCTTGAACAAAAGAAAGAACCATAAGAAAATGAACAAAGAAAAACGCGCAAAACAAAGAAAACAACACCTAATACCCAATATCCAATATCTAATACCCAACACCTAATATCCTCTCCAAACCCGGCAACAACTTGCCGCGACATTCGCCAAACCCGACGCGATAACCGTCGCCCTCACACCAACCGGTGAGAATCACCTCATCGCCGTCGAGCAGGAACACGCGTTGGCTTCCGTCGGGCAATTGGATGGGCCGCTCCCCGCGCCAGGCCAGCTCCAGCATCGAACCATACGAATCGGGCGTTGGCCCGCTGATGGTTCCCGAGGCCAGCATATCGCCGGGTTGCATGTTGCATCCGGTGATGGTGTGGTGCGCGAGCTGCTGCGGCATGTTCCAATAGAGATAACGGAAATTAGAGCGGCAGATGGTCGCGGGTTCGTCCATGCCCTCGCCCTGCAAACGCACCTCCAAATGGATGTCGAACGCCCAATCCTTGTCCACGCGCAAATAGGGCAGGGGTTCGGGGTCTTGCCGGGGGCCGGAACAACGGAAAGGCTCCAGCGCGTCCAGCGTGACCACCCAGGGCGAGATGGAGGTGGCCAGGTTCTTGGCCAGGAAAGGTCCGAGGGGCTGATATTCCCACTTCTGAATGTCGCGCGCGCTCCAGTCGTTGACCAAAACCAGGCCGAAAATATGCTCTCCGGCCTCCTCCACCGGGATGGGATGGCCCAACTCGTTGCCCGGGCCGATGAAAAAACCCATCTCCAGCTCGAAATCCATGAGGCGGCTCAGACCAAACACCGGGCGCTCGGCGCCGGGCGGCATCATCTGACCATGAGGCCGATGCACGGGCGTTCCACTGATCACAACCGAGCTGGCGCGGCCATGATAGGCGATGGGCAAGTGCAACCAGTTGGGCGGCAACGCGTTCTCTTTGCCGCGGAACATGGTCCCCACATTGGTGGCGTGCTCGCGCGAGGAGTAGAAGTCGGTGTAATCGCCGATGTGCGCGGGCAGATGCATGGTGACCTGGTCCAGAGGAACGAACGCTCGCTCGCGCAGGGCCGCATTGTCGCGCAGCGTGGGCGTGTTTTCGTCCAACAACTCTTTCAACCGCGCCCGCACCCTCGACCATTCATCCCGGCCCGCGGCCATGAATGCATTGAGCGCGGGGCGGTTGAAATAGTCGCCATCCAGCAGGCCCGATTCCTCCAAGACGGCCAGATCGAGCACATAATCGCCAATGGCCACGCCGCATCGCGGCCCGCGATCCGCGGCGCTAAACACGCCGTAGGGCAAATTTTGGATGGGGAAATGCGAATCAGGAGCAACGGGGATGAACGACTTTTGGGGCATAAGATTGA
>JAADII010000093.1 GCA_013151415.1 Chloroflexota bacterium | reverse complement strand
CGCTCGCGACGATTTATGGGAGCGAGACGCGTTCTGCGCGGCGCTATTGGCCAAAAAACGACTTCGGTGTATACTGCATTTATCTGCCCCGGAGGCGCTTTCATGTCCGATTGTTGTTCTCTTGCCAAAGATAAGCCGGATTCAAAGAAGATGGCCGCGGCCGAAAGTCCTTTTTGCCCTGCGTGCGGTGAAAAGGGCAAGCGAGTGGATACGCAGATCGTGAAGGCCATGCTGGCCATCAGTCTTGAGGCGGTGCGAGGGGGCGCTTACCGATTTTGCCGCACCGAGCGCTGTCCTGTGGTCTATTTCTCCGTCGATGGCGTGCAAACGTTTGGTGAGGCTGATTTACGCGAACGCGTGCATCAAAAACATCCTTTTGATGAGGATGTGTTCGTGTGCTACTGTTTTCGTCACACGCCTGGCGACATTCGCGTAGAATTGCAAGCCACCGGTGAAAGCACCGTGGTCGAGCGCATCAACGCCGGCATTCGCGCGGGCAAGTGCGCCTGCGACATCCGCAATCCCCAAGGCGATTGTTGTTTGGGCAATGTGATCAAGGTGGTGAAGCGCTTGCAAAACGGCGCTGCGCTGGTCGCGACATGACGAATTAGCACAAAAGATGACGGCGGCGCCCGACGTCCTTTGTCTTGTTCTCATATTTTCGAAAACGCCCTGCTCATCTACGACCCTTTTCATGAACCTGCTTTCCCGGCTCTTTCTCGTCCTGCTTCTGTTTGCCCTCATCGCTTGCTCCTCTGCTCGCGAGCGGCCCAAAGTCACCGGTCGAGACGCTTCGCCCGATGCACTCCCCGATCTGGTGGGAACTTATTCGGTGAATGGGTTTGATCCCCTCGGAGTGGAATATGGCGGCCTGCTCACCATTCAGCCGGGCGATAAACCGGGTGAATACAAATTGCAATGGATCATCACCGGTTCCGTTCAGGAAGGCGTGGGCGTTATTCAGGGCAACCAACTGATCGTGGAATGGCGCAGCGTGCAGGCGCGCGGGCAGAATTCGCGAGGACGAACGATTTACACCATCACCACCAAAGGTGAACTGTATGGCGAACGCACGGTGGAGGGCTACGATCAACCAGGAACCGAGGAAGCCTTCCCCAATGATGAAGATTGGGGCAAGTTTCGCATTGGACGATGAGCCGCGTATTGTTCGCATCTACGCACAGGAGGCTTTATGAGAGAAGCATACATTGTTTCAGCCGTTCGCACGCCGGTGGGCCGGCGTCGCGGCGTGTTCAGCCAGACGCCGCCCGTAGATCTGGCCGTTCCCGCATTGCAGGCTGCGGTTGAGCGCGCTGGGGTGGAGCCGGGACTGGTCGAGGACGTGGTTTTTGGCTGTGTGACGCCGGTGGGCGAACAAGGCGCGAATATCGCCCGTCTGGTGGTGCTCAAGGCCGGATTCCCCGTGGGTGTTCCTGCGCTCACGCTGAATCGCATGTGCGGCTCGAGCCAACAGGCCGTGCATTTCGCCGCGCAAGCCATTCTGGCCGGTGATATGGACATCGTGGTCGCAGGCGGGGTGGAGCATATGACGCGCGTGCCCATGGGGTCCGATTATCCTGGTCAGTGGCCCGAGCTTCCCTATCGTCTCGTTCCTCAGGGCATTTCGGCCGAGATGATGGCCGAGAAATGGGATATTTCCAGGGCCGAGTTGGACCGATTTGGCTACGAGAGTCATCGCAAAGCTGCGCGCGCGACCGAAGAAGGCCGGTTCGAGGCGGAGATCATCCCCATCTCGGTTTCCGATGCTGAAACCGGCCCGCGCACGGTGCGCATCGATGAGGGCATTCGTTTCGATGTCTCGTTAGAGAAGATGGCCGCGCTCAAGCCTGCGTTCAAGGAGGATGGCGTGATCACGGCCGGCAACAGCAGCCAGATTAGCGACGGCGCGGCCGCCGTGGTGGTGGCGTCGGATGAGGCGGTGCGTCGCTACGATTTGAAGCCCTTGGCCCGCATTGTCAGTCGCGTTGTCGTGGGTGATGACCCGGTGCTCATGCTGGCGGGCGTGATTCCGGCCACGAGACGGGTGTTGGCGCGGGCCGGATTGAAGGCGGCCGATATCGACGTGTTCGAGGTGAACGAGGCGTTCGCGTCGGTGGTGCTGGCCTGGCTGCGCGAGATCGAGCCGGACCCCGCGCGGGTGAATCCCAATGGCGGGGCCATTGCCTTGGGTCATCCTTTGGGCGCAAGCGGCGCGCGCATCATGGCCACGTTGGTGCACGAAATGCAGCGACGCGGCGCGCGGTGGGGATTGCAAACCATGTGCATTGGCCACGGCATGGCCACCGCGACCGTGTTGGAAAACGTTGGTTTGTAGTTCACGGTTCACGAGGTCCGTGGCGCATGTTTTGCAGCCACAGGTAGATCGTCACCGTGATGGTGACGATGACCGCGCCCAACCATTGTGTGGGTTGGGTGAGATGCTCACCCAGGATGAGGCCGCCCAGGACCAGGGCCGAAATCAGGCGCAGAGCCATCATGCTGGTGATAAGGGCCGGATTGACGCCGCCCAGCGCTGTGATCTGAACAAGGTTGCCGCCCACCTGCACCACGAATATCGCGGCCAGCGCGGCCCATAGTCCTCCGGTCGAGGCCGTGGCCCAGCGCGACCAATCTTCGCCATTGAAAAGGGAGAGCGCCAGAAACGTGGCGGCCATGGCGACGCCTTGCTGCACCATGATCAGCCCGCGAGTGGCCTCGCGTAATTGTGAACGGCGCACCATCTGAAAATACATGGCCAGAGCCAGGGCCGAGAAGAATGCCACCGCCAGGCCCGCCAAATCGCGCGGGGTGAACGCGGTCAGCACTTGCGACCAATCTTCCACCAACATCAAAACCGCGCCCACAGAAGAGAAAAACAGGGCGCGAAAGGTGTAAGGGGGCGCGGGATCGCGAAAGAGGAGCAAACCCAACAAGGCCACGAGAAAGGGCGTGAGCATGTAAATAAGTTGAACCCACACGGCCTGGGTCAACGAGATGGCCATAATATTGGAAACCGAGCGCGCGACCACGAAAAAGGCCAATCCCCACATCATCGGTTCGTAGCGCATCCCCCGCCACATGGCCCGCCACGACATGCGATCGTGATGGCGCACCAACCATAATCCCATCAGGGTGGCCGCTGTGGAGGCCAGGAAAAGCAAAGAGAATTTAGGCACATCGGCAATGGCGCGTTTGGCCATCACCGGATACCCACCCCAAATGGCGTGTCCCAAAACGCCCAGCCATACATAGGGCCAGATGGAAACAGCGCGCGCGGGTTTTTGGCTGTGGCTCATGGAAGGCGTTGCATATTGCGTGGGTGCGCGAAGGGGGAGTCGTGGGCGAGCGGGCGAAGAGCGCGTCGTCCTATCGTCCTAGCCTCTCATCGTTTCCCGTTCCATCATGCCTCACTCCATCGCCTCTTTCAGAATTTCCGTCAGTCCCAGCGATTGCAGGCGCTCGGGCGTGGGGACGCCCTCTTCGGTCCAGCCCATGAGCTTATACCAGTAGTTGCGCGCGGCGTAAAACGCGTCTTCGCTGATTTCCACCCCGGCCAACGGCCCTTCTTCGAAGGCTTTCATCACTCGCCGCGGCAGGCGGTCGTCCTCCTGAGTGAAGCCTTCGCGCAAGTTGAACAGGCGGCTGAGCGTTTGCGCTCGCTCGCCCACAGCCAGCAGGTCTTGCACCGAGTATTCATGTCCGGTGACCCCACTCAGCGCCTGGGCCAGATGACTATATCGATAGGGATAGAAGTGGCAAGTCACCGTGCAGTCTTGTGCGTGTCGCCAGTTCACCTCATGGTAAAAGAGCTCCATCTTTTGCGGGCCAAGGTCATCCACAGGCAAAGGAGGGATTTCTTGCACTTCCGCTACGCGTTCCAAACTGTCGCCCGGTTTGGTGTAGCTGGTGTCGTGTAGATTGACCATATGGTCCGCGCCTATGGGCGCGGTCGCGTAGCCAATGGCCAACGCTTGCTTCAAGCGCGGTTCGTGCATGGGCAGTTCCTGGCCTTTCACCTCCACGGTGTATTGCCTGGCGTCTCCACCGATCCACTCGGCCAACCGTTTGCTGCCCAACGCCATTTTGTCGCCAAACCCGCGACGATGCGCGATCAGTTCGACGGCTTCCAACAAAGCCTGGGCGTCGCCCCATTTGGGCAGGAATCCGCCGGTTTGCTCCTCGCTCAATAAGCCGCGCTCGACGCATTCCATGACAAAGGCGATGGTCATGCCCAAACTGATGGTGTCCATGCCCCAGCGCGCACAATATTCATTGGCTTTGGCCACGGCCAACAGGTCATCCACGCGCAGCAGGCTGCCAAATGAAGCCAGTGTTTCGTATTCTGGCCCGCCATATGCGCGATCGAGGCTGATTTTGTGGAAAAAGTCGGAGCGCAGATAGGGGTTGGGGGGAAGCTCCTGCTCTTTTTTGTATTCCACGACTTGTTTGCAATAAATGGGGCAGGCCTGGCAGGTGTCTCGTTGGACCAAAATAGTTTCATGCATGAGTTGGCCGCTAATGCGCTCTCGACCCTCAAACATGGGGTCGCGAAAGTTGCGCGTGGGCAGCGCGCCCACCGCGCCCCAATTCAGCACGCCTTGCACCGTGCCAATGCGCACGGCCCAGCCCGCCTTGGTCTTGTAATTTTCGCCCAACCATTTGGCCACGGGCGTCACCAGACGACGGTTGGCCACGGGCGGCGATTTCGTCCCGCGCACGGCCACGGCTTTCAGGTTTTTGCCGCCCATCACCGCGCCCAAACCGCCCCGGCCCGCGGCGCGATTGATATCGTGCATGATGCTGGCGAACAGCACTTGATTTTCGCCAGCTACGCCGCATTGGGCCACGCGCACTCGGGCGTCATCCAGTTCCGCTCGGATGCGCTGCTCCACCTCGGCCGTATCTCGCCCCCAAAGATGCGCGGCCGGCCGAATCTCCACCTGGCCGTCTCGAATCCACAAATAGACCGGTTCCGCTGCTCGACCATGCACAATGAGCGCGTCGAACCCCGCTCGCTTGAACTCATGGCCCCACCAGCCTCCCACTTCTGAGCTGGCGATGGCGCCGGTGAGCGGGCTCTTCGCGCCCACTGCATGACGTCCGCTGCCGGGCAGATTCGACCCTTGCAACAGCCCCGGAGCGAAAATGAGCGGATTCTCCGGCGCCAACGGATCAACGCCTTTGGGCAAGTCGCGCAGCAAAAGATAGGCGATAAGGCCCCGACCGCCCACCAGTTTCAGATAAAGCTCGTCGTCAGGCTGTTCGGTCCAGTGCTTGCCTGTTTCGAGATCGACATGGAGCAGCTTGCCCCAAGCGCCGCCTACGGTCATGGTGTTTTCACTCCTTGTATGAGCATGAATGCTTGAGAATTCGAGATGAAAAGGAGGCCGCTTGTTTAGGCGCTCTCTTTGATTCTCCGCCCCCCGCTAATAACCGGCGTCAGTTGGATTTCGTCGCCGTCGGAAAGGGGCGTGTCCCAATGCGCCAGCTTGCCATTGACGAGAATGACCAATCCCATCTCCTCGGGCAAGTCGAGGTGGGCCACGGCTTCGCCAACGGTGCGGGCGTTGTCGATGAAGGTGATGGGTTTGGCGAGACGTTTGAGCGAGCCGCCAACGCGAAGGGTGATGGACATAAGGTTGAGGTTAAGGTTGAGGTTGAGGAAAGAGGTCGAACAGGGACGATGTGGACGGACAAAGAGCAACCGACCACGCGATCGTCTCAGGCTGCAAGTATATCATGAGTTCGCGCGCGCCGAAAAAGCCCGCGCGGATTTGACAGGGTTTCGGTTTTGTCCTACGCTTGAGATAAGGCCCTTCACAGGGTCGATATCCGGCTCTTGCGCGGCTTCATAGCCGGGGAAGAGCGCAAACAAATCGCCACACTTTGATAAGGAGGCCGCTATGAGTGAGCAGTTGGCTGTTTTTATTGATTTTGAAAATATCGCGCGTTGGGCCGAAGGGGCCTTTCTCGATTTCGAGCTCACCCCAGTGATGGATTATCTGAAGAGCCGGGGCCCGGTGGTGACCAAACGAGCCTATGCCGACTGGAGTCGTTTTCCCTATTATCGGGATGAGCTCATGGATAACGCCATCGATCTCATTCAAATGTACAGCGTGCGCGCGGGGAAAAATCGGGCCGATATCCGCATGGCCGTGGATGCCTTGGAAATCGCAATGACGCGGTCGCACATTCACACTTTTGTCATTATTTCCGGCGACAGCGATTTTGGCGCATTGATCAGCAAATTGCGCGAGTATGGGAAATATACGTTGGGCATTGGCCCGCGCAATATTACGCACCCTTTGTTGGTCAAATCGTGCGACGAATTTATTTACCTTGAAACCCTGTTGGGCGAAGCGCCGGCCTTGGGTGAAGAGAGCAGCGCCGATTTGGAAATGGCCCGACAGCTTCTAGACAAGGCTCTTCAGGCTCACGGCCAGCGCGGTGAAACGCCGGTTTTGGCCTCCAAACTGAAACAAACCATGCTCTCCATGGATCCCACATTCAACGAGGCGAATTTCGGCTATATTCAATTCAAGAATTGGCTGGAGAGCAATCGCGATATGATCGATATTCATGTGCGCGATTTGCAAATTTATGTGTCGCCCAAGGGCTATGGCGTGCGCAGTAACGGCGATATGGCCGAATCAGCGTCCAATGGTCGGCCGGTTGCGCCGCGCGCGAGCGGACCATCGCTGGAGCAGCAATATCGTCAGATTTTCAGCAAGCTGAAGATGACCTCGGCCGATTTCGAGACGCGGCGCGATGTCTTACGCGACATTTATCGCGAACTGAGCGAAAAACCAGGCCACTACACCACCGATAGCCTGTTAGAGGAGCTGCGCGAGCGCTACGAAGGTCAGGGTTTTAGCCGTAGCAAGACCATGTTGCGCCACATTTGGCAGATGGGCTTTCGACAGTGGGCGTTTGATTATGGCGATAAAGTGGCCTCGATGCGCGTGCCGGTGTGGCTGGCCAAGAGCATCACCAGCGAGGCCGATTTCGTTCGACGGGCGGAATCGGGTTTTGTCTATGCTGCGGTTCATGCCGGGTTGCCCATCGATAAGGCCGAGCTGGCCGCGGTGCTCATCGGCGATCGCGATCAATCGGATTATATTCAAACCCTGTTGGATGATCTCGTGCGTCGCGGCATGATCGAGCGAGATGGCGAGCGTTATCGTCTGCCCGGGCAGACCGCGATTCCCTTCCGCAACAATCCCGCGCTTCAGCAAGTGATTCGCGATATCGAGCAGGTGGAGCTGCCCGAATCTTATCCACGCGATCCTGAGAAGGCGCAAACGCTCGCTCGTCGCGCCATGATCCAGCGTTCGCAAGATTTTTCGGCCTCCGCGCGCAGTTATCTCCATGCCTGCCGCGTGCAATGGGAAGCTGTGGAAGAGGGCGTGGCGGGCGCGACGTTGGAAGACCTGAAATGGTATCTGGCCAGTTACGCCTCGGTGAAGGCGGGCGAGCTTTCGCAGGTCGAGCGCAACTACACGGGCGCGCGACCTTACTATCTGGCCTTTTTCGCGTTGGTGCAAGAGGATGATCCGCTTTGGAGTCGAATGCGAGGGCTGATCAACCCCATGCTGGCTTACTATTGGGCCAATGCCGGCCGCGAACTGGGCATCAATGTCTCCGATTGGAATTTGAGCACGGCCACGCCCGCTCAGGTGGCGCTGTTAGCCGCGCATCATGAAGACCCCGAACTCCAGGCGCGTTGGGAGGCGCACACGCGAGAACTGGCCAAGGTGAATTCCGATGTGCTCTATCGCGTGGTGGACCAAATTCGGCATAACTATGCTGAGCAGCCGGGCGCGCTCGAAGTGGCCGACCGCCTCGCCGCACTCATCGCGGGATGAATTAGCGCTCTACAAAATAAGCCACGGTTACGCCATCGCCCCCCTCGCCTTGCTCGCCGCTGCGGAAACGGGCGATGATGGGATGGTTGCGCAACGCCTCGCGCACCACTTGGCGCAACGCGCCCGTGCCTTTGCCATGAATGATGCGCACCCAGGGCAGATCGGCCAGATAGGCCGCGTCGAGATATTCGTCCAAAGCAGCCAGGGCTTCCTCCACGCGCATGCCGCGTAGGTCGAGCTCCATGCCCGGAGAAGGGTGGGCGGTCGGCGCGCTGGTCGCGGGCTCGGCCGGCGCGCTGGCTCGCGCTCGCAGCTCCACATCGTGCAAGGGCACTCTGGCTCGAAACGCGCCCACCTGCACTTCCACTTCATCCGCGGTCGGAAAATCCCGCACCTCGCCTCGCGCCTGGAGGCTCTCCACCCAAACGACGTCGCCCACTCGAACCGGTCCGGATAACTTTTCTTCCGCATCGACCGTCTCCGGCAAAACCTTTTCGGCCTCCGCGCGGGCTTTCAACGCTTTTTCGGCTTCGGCCAGAAAACGATCGTGCAGGCCCGGCGCGACTTTGCTCATGCGCGAGCGAATGCGCGCGATTTCTTTTTGCAGCGCTTCCAATTCAGCCTGGGCCTCGGCGCGCGCTTCGTTGAGCACGGCCCGCCGCGCCTCCTCGATCTTGGCAAGTTGGCCGCGAAGTTCGGCCTCGCGTGCGCGATTTTCGCGCGCCAGGGCCTCCGCGTCTTGCTGCGCTTTGCGCGCGGCGTCGCGCGCAGCGCGGATATCGGCCAGCAACGAGTCCGCGAGCAAGCTGTCGGGCTGCACCATGTTTTCGGCTGCATCCACGATCTCGCGCGGCAATCCGAGCCGGCGGGCGATGGCCAGGGCGTTGGAGCGTCCCGGCAAGCCGATGGTTAGTTCGTAAGTGGGGCTGAGGGTGTCCAGATCGAACTCGACAGAGGCGTTGACGACCCCTTCTGTCGAGTGGGCGAAAAGTTTCACCTCCGAGTAGTGGGTGGTGGCTGCGGCGGGAATGCCGCGGTCGCGCAAGTGAGCCAATAGCGCTCGCGCCAGCGCCGACCCCTCTTCCGGATCGGTCCCCGCCCCCAGTTCATCCAGCAAAACCAGGGAATGGGGTGTGGCCAGGCGCAAGATTTCCACAATATGGGTCATGTGAGAGGAGAAGGTGCTCAGGCTTTGCTCGATGCTCTGTTCGTCGCCGATGTCCGCGTACACGCCTTCGAACAGGGTCAGCCGCGAACCCGGTTTGGCCGGAATGGCCAACCCCGATTGCGCCATAAGGCTGAGAAGACCGGCCGTCTTCAGGCTGACGGTTTTGCCGCCGGTGTTGGGGCCTGTGATGACGATGATGAAATAATCGTCGCCAAAGTGAAAATCGATGGGAACCACGGTCGCGGGGTCAAGCAAAGGGTGCCGGGCGCGGCGCAGTTCTAAGATCACGCCGGGGTGTTGCGCGGGGCGTAAACCGGGCCGAGGTTGGAAGCCGAGCAACTCGGGTCGGTTGGCCTCGATCTCATCCGCATAATGCGCGCGCGCCAGGATCCAATCCAACCCGGCCAGCGCGTCGAGGGTTTCGCGAATATACGGGCTCTCGTCAGCCACCAATTCGCTCAATTCTCGTAAGATGCGAGCGACCTCCTCTTCCTCTTCCATCTGGCGTTGCCGCCATTCGTTGTTTAGGTCTACAATGGCGAAAGGCTCGATGAAAAGTGTGGCGCCGCTGCCCGATTGATCGTGCACGATGCCGGGAATGCGACCTTTGAATTCGGAGCGCACAGGCAACACATAGCGACCCTGGCGTTGGGTGACAATGCTCTCTTGCAGATAGGGCGCGTTGTCGGGGTTGCGGGCGATGCGCTGAATGCGATCGAGCAGACGGTCTTGCAAAATGCGCACTTCGGCGCGCAAACGGGCAAGTCGCGGGCTGGCGCTGTCGAGCACTTCGCCTCGTTCGCTGATGGCGCGATCGATTTCCGCAGCCACATGCTCCAGATCATGGAGACGTTCGCCCCATGAAGCCAATGCCGGATAGTTTTCCGCGTTGGCCAGCAAGATGCGGCGCAAACGCCGCGCTCGGAGCAGAGTCGAGCGCACTTCGAGCAGCTCTAAAGGCGTGAGCGCGGCGCCTCGCTCGGCCTGATCAAGGTATGGGCGCAAGTCACTTACGCCGCCCAAATGCAGGTCGGGCTGCTGAGGAGACAATCGTCGCGCTTCTTCGGTTTCTTGTTGCCAAAGCCGCGCCTCGCCCAAATCGCTCGTGGGTCGCCAGCGTTGGGCCAGCTCGCGACTCATCTCGAAGCTGCAATAGCGCGCCGCGCGAGTGAGAATCTTATGGTATTCCAAGATGCGAAGCGTGTGTTCGTTCATTCGCAAAAAGAGGACGAAAAGAAAGTGGTTGTTCTGTTCGCGGCGGGCCAGTGGATGGCGAAGTAGATGAGCGACAAAGCGGAGAATGATGCCAGGGCATTGTGAATGTTGACAAGCGAAATGTCAATCTTGGGCGTTTGTGTATAATGAAGCTGTGACCATATCAACTTTGGCAAGGAAATTTCATGATCCATCTCATTTACACCGGCGGCACCCTGGGCATGGTGCGAAGAACCGATGGCGCTTTGGAGCCGGCCGGCATCGAGGGCTTGCTCGCGCACATCCCCGAGCTGGCGCGCGTGGCGTCATGCGATCATTGGACATTAAGTCCGCCTCGCGATTCGGTGGACCTTGGCCCCGCCGATTGGTTGGCTTTGGCTCGTCATATCGGTCGGCGTTACGAAGCCTATGACGGATTTGTGATCTTGCACGGGACCGACACCCTGGTTTACACCGCGGCCGCTCTTTCTTTTCTGTTGGAGGGGTTGAACAAACCTGTCATTCTCACCGGCGCGCAATTGCCCATTGGCGAAGTGCGTAGTGATGCGCGAAACAATTTGCTCACCGCGGTGGAATTGGCCGCGACCGGTCATCCACAGGTGCGAGAGGTGGGCGTGTATTTCAACGACCGTCTATTGCGGGGAAATCGGGCGGTGAAGACCTCTGTTTTCGCATTCGACGCCTTTCACTCACCCAACTGCCCGCCTTTGGCCCTGGCCGGAACCGAGATCCTCTATCCCGTCAGCTTGCCGCGACCCTTTCAGGGACGAGCATTCAAAGCCCATGAGCGGCTCGATACGCGCGTGGCCTTGCTCAAGCTTTTTCCTGGCTTGTCGCCGGATCTTTTGGCCTATCTCATTGCCGCGCCCATTCGCGGGCTGGTGTTGGAAACTTTCGGCAGCGGCAATGTTCCCAATGATCCCGCACTGTTGCAGGTCCTGGCCGACGCCATTGCTCGTCGCGACTTGTTGGCCGTGGCCGTGACCCAGCAATTGCAGGGACGCGTGCATCTCGACGCGTACGCCGCGGGGCGTCGCTTGTTGGACGCGGGCGCGCTTTGCGGCTACGACATGACGCCCCACGCAGCCCTGGTCAAGCTCATGTTTTTGCTTGGCCGCGACGATCTCAGCCATGAGCAGCGCCGCGATCTGCTCACCGCCAACCTGCGCGGCGAGCTGACCCCGCCCGCGCGCAGCTGAAGCGTTCGCTCAGACGGCGTTTTTCCAGGAGGCTCAGCCGCGGTGCAAACACCAAAGATGCTCTTTGTGGCGCCATCTTTCATTCGCGTTTTCCCGATGTCTTCCACGCCTGCAGCAGCAGCCGAAACACATCCGATTCAGTCACCATGCCCAATGGCTGTCCGGCGGCGTCCACCACAGGAATGCCGCCGATTTTGTGTTCGAGCATCATGCGCACCACGCGTTCCATGGAGTCATCCGGCATCACTGTATGAACCGGCGCGCTCATCACCTCGTCCACGGCCAACAAGATTTCATCGTGGTCGGGCGCATAAGGGCTGGCCGTGCTATACACCGATGTGGCTTCGCGTACATCGCCCAGACTGATGATGCCCACGACCCGGTTTTTTTCATCCACCACAGGCAACCGACGGACGCTTTCCGACTCCATCAAGGCCGAAGCTTCGAGAATGGTTGCGTCCCAGCGGATGACGATCGCGGGTTGAGACATGACTTCGCGAACGAGATATTGACGCATGACGCCTCCCTTTGAACGGCTAAAGATGAACGATTTGGAGGTTGACCGGTTGAAAACGGATGAAAAGGACGATGGATCGCTGATTTCAAAGGCGACTTTCTCACATCCTTAATCCTGATCCAACGCTTCCAGCAATGCCACCAGACAGCGCATAAGGTCGGTTTCAGTGATGATCCCCAACAGGACATCGTTTTCGACGACGGGCGCGCCGCCGAATTTCTGTTCCTGGAAAAGCCGAACGACATCAGCGAGCTTGTCATCCGGCGACACCGTGACCGGATTCGGCGTCATACAGCTCCTCACCTCGATATGCTCCATGAGATAGCTATCGTACCATCCCTCCCGCAAAACATAAGGCGAGTTCATGGCCAGGCGCAAGTCTCGGTCTGTGATAATGCCCACGAGTTTGCCCTCTTCCACCACAGGCAAACGCCGAAATCCACCCCGGCGCATACGCGCCAGGGCTGTGCCAATGGATTGGTTGGGGCCAATAGTGACAGGGTCTGGCGTCATGACATCGCGAACTAACATAACAGCGCCTCCTGCGGGCATTGTGTCACCGATTCTCGATTTTCACCATGACAGAAGTCATATTCTTTCACGTTTTTCGACAAGTTCACGGTTTATCGTTGATTATGAATTGTTGATTGTTGGCCGTTTGTCAGGTATCATGGAGCCATGCCCAAGGCCTGTTTTGAAAATAGACGATAAGACCATAAGACGATAGGACGATGGGGTTAGGTTCGGCCATGGTCTCATCGTCCTATGGTCCCATCGTCCACCTTGGTCAACGTTGGTCGGCGCAAGCGATTTTATCTGTGTTGTCGCGCGCGAAGCGCACCGTTTATCTATCCAGCTATCAAACTATCATACCCCTTTTTCGCCCACAATGCCAATCACCTGTTACGCTTACGATCCCATCGAGCAGCAACATACGTATCCCGGTCATCCCGAACATCGCGGGCGTTTGGCCACCACCATGCAATTGTTGCGCAAAGACGGCATTCTCGAACGGATGCTGGCCGTTCCGGTTACGCCCATCGCCGCGGAGCAACTTCATCGCGTTCATCCGCCCACTTATGTGCATCAAGTTGAGCAGATGGCCGCGTTTGGCCCGAATCATCTCGATCCGGACACTTATGTGGTTCCCGGCTCTTATGAAGCCGCGCTTGCATCCGCGGGCGCGCTCATCAATGTGGTTGGGGCGGTGATGCGCGGGGACGCGCGCAATGGCATGTCGCTGATGCGTCCTCCAGGGCATCATGCGCTTCCGGCGCGAGGCATGGGCTTTTGCATTTTCGCGAACGCGGCTTTGGCCGCGCGTTCGGCGCAGCAAGATTTTGGCGCCCAACGCGTGCTCATCGTGGATTGGGATGTGCATCATGGCAATGGAACCGAGGCCATCTTCTACGATGATCCCTCGGTCGCGTTTTTTTCCATCCATCAATACCCTTATTATCCGGGCTCCGGGGCGGCCACAGACATCGGTGACGGGCCCGGACGCGGCTATACGTTCAATGTCCCTTTCCCGGCCGGCGTCGGCGACAAGGGCTATGTTCGGGCGTTCGACGAATTGTTGGCTCCTTTTGCTCGTCGTTTTCAACCCGATCTGATTCTTCTTTCGGCCGGATATGATGCGCATTGGGATGATCCCCTGGCCATGGAATTGCTCAGCATCGAGGGCTACGCGGCGTTGGCTCGTCGGCTCGTTCGTTTGGCCGAGACATTGTGCGGCGGCCGTTTGGTCGCAACGCTTGAGGGCGGTTATCATCTCGATGTGCTTGCTCATGCCGTGCTCACCACATTGCGCATTTTTGAAAACCCCGACGCGCCCGTCAGCGATCCCTTTGGCCCTTCGCCCTATGAAGAAAAAGACGTTTCATCCCTTTTGGCGCATTTACAAGAAATCCACAAAATACAAGGATAATAACCAGAAATTTGCGCCAAAATCGGGTGAAGCGCACGAATTGTGTGGCTAATATCCAATAGACAACATCTTGTTATCGCATATGTCCGCCTTGCCCAAAGACCGCGTCAGCGGCATCTTGCTCCATCCCACCTCTCTTCCCGGCCCTTATGGCATTGGCGATCTAGGAGAACAAGCCTATCGTTTTGTCGACTGGCTGGCCGAGGCTGGGCAACGCCTTTGGCAAGTGTTGCCGCTTGGCCCCACCGGCTATGGCGATTCGCCTTATCAATGTTTTTCCGCCTTTGCGGGCAATCCTTTGCTCATCGATGTGGAAGATTTGGTGAAGCGGGGATATCTGGATTTGGAAGATTTGGCTGTGCCGGTTTTTCCGGTCGAGCGCGTGGACTATGGGCGGGTGATTCGCTGGAAAAATGACATATTGGATCTGGCCTATGCGCGTTTTGGCCAATGGCCCGCGCCCGCGGCGTTTGAGTCGTTCACGCGCGATCAGGCGTTTTGGCTCGATGATTTCGCGTTGTTCATGGCTTTGAAGCGTGAACATGGCGGCCGCGCCTGGACCGAATGGCCGCCCCCTTTGCGCGATCGCGAGCCTCAGGCATTGCAAGCCGCGCGCGCTCGTCTGGCCGATGAAATTCAAAAGCTGAAATTCCGCCAATGGCTCTTTTTCGAGCAGTGGCATCGACTCAAACAATACGCCAATCGGTTGCGCGTTCGCATTATTGGCGATATCCCCATCTATGTCGCCGCGGATAGCGCCGATGCTTGGGCCAATCGGCCGCTCTTTTACTTTGATGAAAAGGGCCGCTCTATCGTGGTCGCGGGCGTGCCGCCGGACTATTTCTCGCCTACAGGTCAGTTATGGGGCAACCCCATTTATCGGTGGGATAGGATGGCCGAGGACGGATTCTCCTGGTGGATCCAACGAATTCGCGCCAATTTGGCCCTTTACGACATCATCCGCATCGACCATTTTCGCGGGTTTTATAATTTTTGGGCGGTTCCCGGAGACGCAACGACCGCCATTCATGGGCGTTGGGTGGACGGCCCGCGCGAACGTTTCTTCGACGCGGTCATCGAAGCCATAGGCGAGCTGCCCCTTATCGCCGAAGACTTGGGCGAACCGGATCCGGGCGTCTATGAGCTGCGAGACCACTATGGCTTTCCCGGCATGAAGGTGTTGCAATTCGCCTGGAGCACCGATGGCCACGACCCCTTTTTGCCCCATAATTATGATAAAAATTGCGTCGTTTATACAGGCACGCACGACAACGACACCACTCGCGGCTGGTATGAAAAAGCGTCGGAGAAAGAGCGAGATTATGTGCGGCGTTATTTACGCGTGAGCGGCCACGACATCGCCTGGGACATGATTCGTCTGGCCATGATGTCGCCCGCGAATATGGCCATCATTCCCTTGCAAGATGTGATGGATTTGGGCGGTGAAGCGCGTATGAACACGCCCGCCACAGCCAGTGGCAATTGGACATGGCGTTTCACGGCCCGCCAACTCACCGAGGGCGCAAAAGTTGGATTACGCGAGCTTTGTGATCTTTACGGCAGACTCTACACGCCACCGGAAAAACGCATCCCTTCGCCCCATGCACTGGCCTGAAACACAGAATTGACAAGCGCGCGCAAGCAATGGTAACTTTTTGGCATGAAATCTAACTTCTCGCCCGGCGATTCGGGCAACGCGTCATATGCAATAGGCCATATCGCATTCTTTTTCATGATCGAGGCGACGTCATGATTGCTCGCGGCATATTGCGCGGGGGGGGCGTTGGCGCGCTTTTGGCCGCGGCCTTCTCCGTTCTTGGCGTGATTCCGGTGTGCGGCTACGCGGCCTTGCCTCTGCGCGCGTTTGCGTGGACATTGGGGGGGTATGTCGGAGGGCGTTTGGCCGTGCAAGGCGGCGCTCGCAGCGGCGGTGTGGCCGCAGGTTTGGGCGCGGGGATTATCGCCGGCGTCGTCGATGGCGTCGTCAATGTGGCGTTGGCGCCTGTTCGTTTCAAGCTGGCCGGCGACATGCTCACCAGCCTTTATCTTTTACCTAAGCCCATCCTCGATATCTTCGCGAACATGGGCGTTGATCTTTTGGCGCTGAACACCGTGGGCGGCAGCATTTTTTTCAGCGTGTTGTTGTGCGGGGTGATATGGATGTTTTCAGGGGTGTTGGGCGCATTGGGCGGGGGCGTGGCGCAAGCCCTGGCCGACTGACGAGAGCGCGTTATAAGAGATCAAGTGCGTCGCCGCCTCGCTTTTGGCTGTTGAATGGCCTTGCTTGCATCTGAAATTTTTCCGCGCGGGGACTTATCGAGTACACTATGTTCCGCTCCCCGCAAAAATCCACTGAGGAGACTCATTTCATATATGGTTACCCGACTTACTAAACCGGTCGCGACTCTGTTATTCGTTCTCGTCCTTGGCGTCATCCTTTCATCGTTGGCGCAGGCGGATGAATCGACAACAGAACAGACTCCGGCCCGATCGTTGGCCGCCACGGTGAAATCTTACGATAGCTCCTGGCAGCGCAGCGCTCCCATCATCGATGGCGATCTGAGCGATTGGGAGGGATATCCGCGCATGGTTCTCGACAAAGATACGGCCAGCGCGCCCTCGCCTGAATTCCGTCCCGAACCCAACGATCTTAGCGCTTGGGCCAGCATTGTGTGGGATAGCGACTATTTCTATGTCGCCGTTTATGTGGTCGATGATGTGATCGTTCGCGATTCGCGTAATTGGTATTTCGACGATATGGTCGAATTCGCCCTGGATATGGATAACGATGGCGTGTTCAGCCTGGGCGATCTTTTGTTTACGGTCAATCCCGGCGGCCTCATCACCACCAACGGGGGCCTGTCGCTGGGCGTGGATTCGGTGGTGGTCAATCACGAAAAGGGTTGGCTGGCCGAATTCGCGGTGCCTCTTTATCAGTTTGGCTCCGATTTTTTGAACAACGCCGAGGTGGGGTTCACCTGGGGCGCGCAGGATGATGACGCCGACGGCCTTTCCATCAGACGTCTGGTGTGGGAAGGGAGCAGCGCTCGTTTTCCATCGGCCAGCCAAGGTCAGCTGCGTTTTGTCGATGGCCCTTCGCGCGAATGGGTGGCTTTCCGACCTGGCGTGGATGGCTACGACGGCATCGAAGACACGGTGCTCAACAGTTGGCCCGGCAATCAGGATAGAAATTACGGCTCGGACCCCACACTGCAATTGGCCGGTCGCAATCAGTGGCATTTACTCGTCAAAGTGACGCCGCCGCAGCTTCCTGAAGGCGCTCGACCTCTGAAAGCCCGGCTCCATATCAATTTCACCGATCGCAAGCGCGATGATTGGTCGCTGGTGCGCATGTATCGTCTGTTGCGACCCTGGGACGAAAACAGCGCCACTTGGAATGTGGCCGCGACCAATGATCCCTGGACCATTCGCGGGGCCAACGCCATTGGTTCGGATCGCAGTGATCAGGTCATCGATGAGGTCCGTCTCGACGCCATCGACACCGAATATGTTTGGGACTTCACCTCCGAGCTTGCTGATCTTTATGCCAATCCCGATAGCAACTACGGGTTCATCTTCCGCGCCGAAGAGGGCGGCAACCTTTGGTACGAACTCCAGTCCACCGAGTGCACGGCGTTTCAAAACTGCGCGCCGTGGCTGGAAATGTATGTGGAATTCCCCCCGCCCGCTCAAGAATGAGAACATCGCGACGCGGGGAGATGATCGCCGCCGCGCCGCGAAGGCTTGGTTTCATTGAGGCGGACAAAATGAGAATGACGGGACCATAGAGCGGAATTTCGCCAATCTGGTCCCGTCATTTTTCATTATTGGGCCATTGCCTCAAAGGGGCTTTTATTCGGGCGTCAAGCCTCCAGGGTGGAAACGTCGCCCACATCTTGACCCAAGGCCTGGGCCTTAAGCACGCGGCGCATGATCTTGCCCGAGCGCGTTTTCGGAAGTTTGTCTACGAAGAAAATCTTGGCTGGCACTGCGATGGGGCCGGTTTCGTGGCGCACATGCTGTTTGAGCTCGTCCACCAGCTCTTCTGATCCCTCGAAGCCGGCTCGCAAAATGCAATAGGCCCAAATGACATTGCCCTTGAGATCATCCGGAATGCCGATGACGGCCGCTTCGGCCACCGCGGGGTGGCTTACCAACGCGCTTTCGATCTCGGCCGTGCCCAACCGATATCCGCTCACCTTGATCACGTCATCGATGCGGCCGATGATCCAGAAGTAACCGTCTTCATCCTTGCGCGCGGAGTCGCCTGTGAGATAGTAGCCCTTTTCCTGGAATCGCTCCCAATATTGCCGCACGTAGCGGTCGGGGTCGCCGTAAATCGTGCGGGCCATGCCCGGCCACGGCTTCTTTATCACCAGATAACCATCCTCATTGGCCTGCACCGGATCGCCCTCTTCATCCACAATTTCGGCTTCGATGCCGGGGAAGGGGCGCGTGGCCGAACCGGGCTTGAGTGGAACGCAAGGCAAGGGCGTGATCATAAAGCCGCCGGTTTCGGTTTGCCACCAGGTGTCCATGATGGGGCATTTTTCCCTGCCAATGACGCGGTAATACCAGCGCCAGGCTTCGGGGTTGATGGGTTCGCCCACGGTGCCCAACAAGCGCAAGCTTCTCAGATCATGACGATTGGGCCAGGCGTCGCCAAAACGCATGAGCCCGCGGATGGCCGTGGGCGCGGTGTAGAGGATGGTGATGCCGTAATGTTCGATCATGCGCCACCAACGATCGGGATAAGGATGGGTGGGGGCCCCTTCGTACATGAAGCTGGTTGCGCCCAGGATCAGCGGGGCGTAGACAATGTAGCTATGGCCCGTGATCCAGCCCGGGTCGGCCGCACACCACCAACGGTCATCGTCTTTGATGTCGAACACGAATTGCAATGTCGTGCTGGTGTAGACTTGATACCCGCCATGCGTGTGCAAAACGCCCTTGGGCTTGCCCGTGGTTCCCGATGTATAAAGAATGAACAGCGGGTCTTCGGCGTCCATCACCTCGGTCTCGGCGTAGGGCGAGGCGATGGGCAGGGCCATGAGATCATGGTACCAGTAATCGCGGCCCGGCTCCATATACACTTCTTGGCCGGTGCGTTTTACCACGACAACGCGCTCGACTACGGGCGATCGATGAATGGCTTCATCCGCGATCTTCTTTAACTCGACGATTTTACCCCGCAACCAGGCCCCATCCGCGGTGATGAGCACTCGACTCTGCGCATCTTCGATGCGGTCGGCCAGCGCCTGTTCGCTAAAGCCGCCATAGACCACGGAATGGGGCGCGCCGATTTTGGCGCAAGCCAACATGGCGATGGGCAATTCGGGCACGCGACCCATGTAAATGGTCACATTGTCGCCCTTTTTCACGCCCAGGCTGCGCAAAACATTGGCGAACTTATTCACTTCTTGCCACAGACGATAATAGCTAAACGAACGCGTATCACCCGGCTCCCCCTCCCAAATAAACGCAACCTTATTTTTCCGCCATGTCTTTACGTGTCGATCCAGTGCATTGTGCACAATGTTGGTCTTGGCGCCCACGAACCACTTATAGAAAGGTGCATTGGAATCATCCAGCACCTTTTCCCACGGTTCAAACCATTCCAGCGTTTGCGCTCGTTCGGCCCAAAACGCTTCAGGGTCGGCAATGGCGCGGGCGTAAACCTCGTCATAATCTTTGATATACGCTTGCTCGACCACTTCGGGCGGCGGAGGATAAACTTCGTGCTCCGCGGCGATGATGTCCTCAATTCGATCCATGTTGACATCTCCTTTTTGAGAAAAGTGTGGAGGACCAAGAACGCTAAGTGAAAATATGTTTGCAGCGACCGGTCGCAAATTTTTAAGAACATGCAGACGTCGGGCGCGCGATGCCATTGCGCTCTATTAGTTTACCATTTGCACCGAAAAGTTGCACGAATGAGGAGGGGGCGAAAAAAAGGATTGGCCGCGGTTTTGGCATTGTTTCGCATCTCGCATACAATGTTTCAAACTCGGCGGAGGTCGAACGCCCTCCGGTTCATGCAACGAAAGGCCTTTAGGCTTTATTCGCTCGTCCCTTCGCCTGTTCGCTCACCCACCGAATAATCATGATCAATTGGTACAGCTTATTCACGGCTTCGATTTGGGTCTCTGGCCTGGCGCTGATTTTGGCCACTTTTAGCTACGCCTCTTATCGGGCCTCGGTGAGTGAAGCGCGCCTGCGACTTGTATTGTTCGCGCCCAACACGCAGTTTACGATTTTTTTGGGTTTGACGCTTTTTGCGTTGGGCATGGGGCTGGGCGCATTCTCTCGGCGTTGGGAGTTTTTCTTATGGTTGGCTTTGGCCGCATCATTCGCCTTTCAAACATGGGGGGCGCGGCGACGCGCGCATCCCGCCGTCGGGGCCAAAAAATTCGGGTTGGCCGGGCGACATATTTTGGTGGTGGGGTTGGTGGCGTTGGGCGCGCTGTTGGCCAGTTTGTATGGCGTGGTCATTCGTCCCTGGATGCAGCCCGACGAACCGCGGCACATGGAGGTGGCCATGCACGTGGTTCGTTTGGGCAAACCTGTGCTCACCAGCCGGGACCGCGTGCCCGAGTGGGAGCAAGAGATCATTGTGGATATGGAGGCGCAAAGTTTCTGGTGGTATGGTTTTTCTCTTATTGGCTGGGACCCGAATAATCTCCCCCAATCGTTCGCCGAGATTTGGGGGCCCATGTATTCGACGGCTTTTTTCCAACCGCCCCT
The DNA here is from genome assembly GCA_013151415.1 of Chloroflexota bacterium. GTDB lineage: Bacteria > Chloroflexota > Anaerolineae > J102 > J102 > JAADII01. The sequence goes on along the minus strand of JAADII010000093.1, from coordinate 5,011 downwards.
CTATTATGATATGGCCGCCGTTGCCCTGTGGTTTTTGGGCCCCGACGCGTCTTTGTCTGCGTCGGTGATATGGATCCGGCTTCTCGGCGCATTGTTGCTTGCCTTCAGTCTGGTTGGCGTTTACCTGATAGCCCGCGAGCTATTTCCAAACCGTTCGCGGTTGGCGCTCGCGGCGTTGTCTTTGGCTGCGCTTTGGCCTTCGCATTTGGCGGCCAATGCAGCCGTGAACAATGATCCTTTGGTTGAAGCGTTCACCGTTTGGACCCTTTACTGCGCAGTGCGGCTTATTCGTCGCGGCCCCACGTTGGGCTTGTTTTCGGCGCTTATCACATTGAGTCTATTGGCTGTGGCCAGTAAGCGCACCGGTTTGGTGTCGCTGGTTATCGTGAGTTTGGCGTTGTTGCTTTGGGCGGTCGGCGCATTGCGTCATCCGCAAAGCCGTCATCAACGTTGGTGGGGATGGGTGGTGTTGGCGGGTTCGTTGGTTTTGGCTGCAATATTGGCTCTGGCCGCGGCTCGCACCGGGCGTTTGGGCATTCCTCAAACCTTTGTCGAATCGCTTCTGTCGGGCGCATACACCCAACAGTTGATGGAAGCGCCCATCGATGATTTTGCAAGCGCGATTTTTCGCACATTGATTGGCTGGTTTGGTTGGATGCGGGTGCCCTTGGCCGAGCCCATCTATTGGCTGGGGCTTGCTCTGTTGCTCTTGAGCCTGTTTGGGCCGTTGTTGGGGCCGCAACGACGAGAGCTATGGCGGATGGAGCCATGGCAATATCGCGTATTGCTTTTGTTCTTTCTGGCGTTTTTAACGCAGCTTTTCCTCATTGCGGGCAAGGAATTGGTGTACGGGACCTGGCGCGACGGTTCGTTGCCGCAAGCGCGTTACCTCTATCCTATTTTACCTGCGCTTATTTTGCCCTTTTTGCTTGGGCTTAGCGCCTGGATACCGCGTCGGTTGCGCTCGCGCGCGCTCTTATCGGGTCTTGTTGTCCTATTCGTTTTTAATATCTATGTCTTGGGCTTTGTTTTATATCCATTTTTCTGGTTATAGACGCCAGATTGTCACGAGCCATCCGATGAAAAGCTTGCTCGGCCTATTCGCTTTGTTGGGCGTCTTTGCGCTTGTGGTGGGCATGGCGTTTGTAATATGGTTAGGGCCGACCATTTTCCCATCCACCATTCGGCCGCCGAGAGGGGCCATTGCCGCGGGTGATTTAGAAACCACCACCATTGGCGTCTATCTTTATTCGGGTCAAGACGTGCATAGCCCGGCCGCCATGAAGTTGGGGCGCGTGGGCGCGCGCTGGACGCGGCTTTGGTTTAGCTGGCATTGGATCGAACCCGCCCGCACCGAACCGCCAACCTATCTTTGGACATGGACGGATGAAGCGATTTTGGCCGCGCGTCAAGCTGGTCTCGAACCCATTTTTTTGTTGGGCGGCAACGCGGCCTGGGCTTCTGACACCTTTTGCGGGCCTATTCATCCTCGGTTCGAAGCCGATTTTCAGCGTTTTTTGCGCGATGCGGTGCGTCGGTATAGCGCGCCGCCCTATCGTGTAAAGCTGTGGGAGATCTACAACGAGCCGGACAGCGTTTTTGGCCCTCAGGGCTATTGTTTTGGCACGCGCGGACATCTTTATCCTCAAACATTGCGTTTGGCCTATGAGGCCATCAAGGAGGCCGACCCTCAGGCTAAGGTGCTATTTGGCGGCATCTCTTACGACTTTTTCACCAACGAGGGGGGGCGTTTCGATCCCGCTTTTCTCGACGACGCTTTGGCGGCCGGCGCAGGACCCTATTTCGATATTTTCGCCTTCCATTATTATCCCGCTTTTGCCGAACGCTGGAATGCATTTGGGCCGGGCGTGGCGGGTAAGGCCGCGTATTTGCGCCAGGAATTGGCTCGATATGGCCTGGAAAAACCTCTGGCTCTCACCGAAATCGGTCGGCCCACCCGCGGGCCGGCCACCGACCCCGCTTCTTACGACGAAATCGCCACAGCCCGCTTCGTGGCCCCGGCTTTGGCCCTGGCCAAAGCGGCCGATATTGCGCCCATCATCTGGTTCACCGCGGTGGACAAGCCCGCAGAGCCTTATGATTATGGCTTGCTCGATGCGAGTTATCGGCCCGAACCCTCCTTTTTCGCTTACAAAGCCGTTTTGCCAGCCCTGCAAGGCGCGACCTATGTTGGCGAATGGCCAGTTGAGGGCTCAGGAAGCGCGCTACGCTTTCGAAAGGCCGACGTCGAAGTCATCGTCGCCTGGGCGCATGAGACCGAAGCTGTGTTGACGCTGAAAACGGCTCGCGTGCGTTTGGTGGATCGGAAAGATCAGGCGCGCATTCTTTATGATGGCGGTTCCGAAGACCTGGATGGCCGATCCGACGGCCATCTGCGCTTGCGTCTTACCGTCGATCCGATTATCCTTTGGCCTCTGTGAGTCCACTTTGCGCTTTTTAGTTCGATTCTCATCCCGATTTTGCCGTGCGTATTCATTCCCGCCAGACGCTTCGATTTCTCGTCGGCGTCCTTTTGGCGGCGTTGGCCATTTATTTTCTCTCCCGTCAGGTCGATTGGGCCATTGCACTTGCGTTCATGCGCAATGCCCAGCCTTTTTGGTTTGCCCTGGCTGCGTTTAGCGTCGTTTTCACCAACGCTTTCAAATCACTGCGTTGGCGCCTCTTGTTTCCGCCGGATGAGCCGCTTCCGTCTGCAAGGCAAGTGTTTGGCGCTCTCATGGCGGGGCAATTTCTGAATTTCATGTTGCCTTTGCGCAGCGGCGACATCTCTCGCGCCTATTTTATGGGGCGTCGTCGCGGCGCCAGCACCGCTTCGGCCGCGGGCACCATTGGCGCGGAAAAGGTTATCGATTTGGTCATTCTTGGCCTGTTGTTCGTGCTGGTGTTGCCTTACGTAGTGCTGCCCGACGCCATCGGGCATCCGCAACGCAATGCTTTTATTGGCGCGGGCGTTGGCCTTGTCATGTGGTTGGGCGTGCTCATCGCGTTGCCCTGGACGCAGCAGCGCCTGTTGCCGTGGTTTATGGAGCGGTGGCCTGTGTTGGCGCCGCCGCTCAAGATATTTCGTCGTTTGCTCGATGGTCTATCCGCTTTGCGCCATCGCCATCGTCTGCCCCGACTTCTCCTCTTCTCCGCCTTGGCCTGGTTTTCAGCCATTGCCACCAATCTGCTGCTGATGCAGTCGCTGGGGCTGTCCCGTTCGTGGCTGGCCGCGATTTTGGTGGTGCTCATTATTCAGATCGGGGTTAGCGTGCCCCTTGCTCCCGGTCAGATCGGGGTTTTCGAGGCCCTGGCCGTGTTCGCGCTTTCGTTAACCGGCGTATCTTTTGAACAAGCTTTGGCCTTTGGCATCTTGTTGCACATCCTCGTGCTTGGCGTGCCCATGATTTTTGGCTTGTTTTGGCTTTGGCGACAGACCTGACGCGCCGAGACATATCAAATCCCATCATGCCTTCGTCTGATAAATACCCGATTCAGCCATAACCCCATCGCAAAAATCGTCAAATCCAATTTCGTTTTTTGAAACCAAACCATTTATGATCCACTCACATCGGTCTCTCATTCTCATCGTTCTATTTGCATTGCTTCTTCTCGGCGCATTTTCGCTAGGCGACGAACCGGTCGCGGCCGGTTCGGATTATGATCCGCCATCTGATCCTTTCGGCATTTACATTCACGATTGGCGCAACCTACGCGGGGCTTCGCAAATGGCGGATGCAGGAGCGAAATGGTTGAGCGTCAATCTTCTTTGGTTGGATGTGGAAGAAAAAAAGGGCGTTTACGACTGGACCATTCCCGATCGCGTGATGCAACAGGCTTCTGAAGCGGGGTTTCAGGTGATTCTCACCATTACCGGCAATCCCAAATGGGCCGCCGACCGCACATGCGGCCCTGTGCGCGATCTGGACGCCCTGGTGGAGTTTGTGCGCCGCGTGGCCGAGCGCTACAGCGTCCCGCCCTATAACCTGCGTCATATCGCCATGTATAACGAGCCCGACAACGGCAACCCCGCGTATGATGTGGGCGGTTGTTGGGGGCAGCCCGACGTTCCACCCGCGCCCCGCACACCCGGCGTTGGCGGCGACGTCTACGCGGCCATGATGGCGCGCGTGTATCCGGCCATTAAAGCCGTCAACCCCGAAATTCAGGTTTTGAACGGCGCTTTGGCTTACGATTGGTTCATTTATCCTGATGATGGCTTCTTCGATCCCTTCTTCTTCGATGATTTCATCCGCGCCGGCGGCGCCAACTATTTCGACATTCTCAACTTTCATTATTATCAGGCGTTCGCCTGGCGCTGGGACGAAGACCCCGACTTTCGGAATCCTTACAATGAAGGCGTGATTAACAAAGCCAATTACCTTCGGCAGGAAATGATCAATCTCATTGGCGATCCTTCGTTGAGGAATAAACCCATCATCTGCACCGAATTGGGCAGCCCTTCGGCCGGGCCCGATTCTGACGAGCTGGACTACAGCGAAGCCAAACAGGCGCAAGATGTGATCAAGGAGCTCTCGCGCGCCATGTCCGCCGGGCTCAGCAGCCCCATTATCTGGTTCCAGGCTGTGGATCAGCCCGCCTGGCCGCGCAAATATGGTCTGCTACGCGCCGATCTCTCGCCCAAGCCCGCGTATGAGGTTTATCGGTTGTTCACGCGTGAGTTCAGCAACGCCACTTTTGTGCGCGCACACACCGAATTTGGCGCAACGGCTGAGGGCTACACGGCCGAGGGCTATGAATTCGAGGTGAACGGTCGGGCCAAGCACACGGTTTGGCAATTGGTGGGCAATGGTGGAACGCTGTTCATCAAAGCGTCGGTGCGCGGGGCCATTATGCGAGTGGTGGACATGGAGGGCAATGTGAGCTATGTGCGCGATGGCGGCCCCGAAGACCCTGACGGTGAAGCCAACCGCTTTGTGGGCATCTATATCGATCAGAACCCGCGTATCGTCGAGGATATGGGTTTGAACACGCCCACGCCCACCTTCAC
>JAADII010000122.1 GCA_013151415.1 Chloroflexota bacterium | reverse complement strand
CGTGGACCTGCGGGGTAACGAGGTCTCGGGCAGCGCGGGCGACGGCGTCATCGCGGACCAGGGGGCCACGCTCACCCTGCGGCGCAACGCCTTGGTGGACAACGGCCGCGACGGCCTGCGCACCCTCAACGGCTCTCAGGCCACCCTGCGGGAGAACACCCTGGCCGGGAACGAGGGCCTGGCCGTGAACAACCTGGACCCGGATGTGACGGTGGACGCGCAGGGCAACTGGTGGGGTGACGCCAGTGGTCCTGGTGGCGAAGGTCCGGGCACGGGTGACGAGGTGAGCGCGGGCGTGGACTATGCGGGCTGGCTTCAGGGGCCTGCGGGTCTGTCTGCTACGACCACCCCAAGCGAGGCTCCCGCTCTGCCCGACTCTCAGGTGACGGCATGGATCGGGCTGCACACCTTGGAGGCGCTACCCATCACCGTGACGGTGACTGCGGGGGATGACCAGGGCTGGCTGCCGGTGGGCTATCAGGAGACGGTGGTCATCACCCAGACCGGCGGCGTGGTTTTGCCCATCACGGTTACCGTTCCTGCGGATGCGGCGCCGGGCGCTGTGGATGTGGTGGAGGTAAGCGCTGAGGCCGGGGCTGTGGAGGCCCGCGCGACCTTCACGGTGACGGTGATCGCGCCGCTGCAGAGCGTGAGCATCACCGGCCCCACCACCGCGTTCCAGGGCGAGACCGCGACCTATACCGCGACCATCGCCCCCGCGGAGGCAAGCGATATCTCCATCCTCTGGTCGCCCGAACCGAGCTCGGGGCAAGGTGCCACCACCGCCACCATGGTTTGGAACACGTTCGGCTTATACCCCGTCACCGTAGAGGTGGAGCAGCTCGGCCGCGTGGTGCAGGCTGAGAAGCTCGTCGCGGTGTGGGGGGACAACCGAATTTACATGCCAATAGTGAAGTGAGGACCAAAACGCCAACCTCCGGTCACGGCGTCCAAAGCGCCGTGACCGGGAATTTTTCCAAACCGTTGACGAACTCTTCGTCGTGTCAAGGAGGTGCGCATGAAGCCTCTTTTCTGGATAATGATAGCGCTTTTCCAGTTTCTGACGCCGGTCTCGTTGGTTCTGCCTGGGCACCCCCAAGAGGACGCGTGGACCTGGATCAACCCCTTGCCCCAGGGGAACCACCTGTACGATGTGTGGGGCGCAAAACCGAACAACGTCTACGCCGTGGGCAATCGGGGCGCGCTCCTCCACTACGACGGCAGCCAGTGGCGGCGGATCTTCGAGCAAGAGAGCGCCACCTTCTACGATGTGTGGGGCCCGCGGCCAACAGTGTGTATGTGGTCGCGGACTGGAACACCGTATACCACTTCGACGGCTCCCGATGGACTGCGTCCGACCGCATCAGCCCGGGCTCCCCGGTGAAAAAGATTTGGGGCAGCGGGGTGGATGACATCTTCGCGGTGGGATACGAGGGTGCGATTCTGCACTACGACGGCGCCCGCTGGCAGGCGATGACCTCGAATACAACCCGCCCCCTGCGCTCGGTGTGGGGTACGGCGGGAAACAACGTCTACGCGGTGGGCGACATCGGCGCCCTGCTCCACTATGACGGCCGCCAATGGCGCCAGGTGGACCTGGACACCTACGAGGGATTGCGTTCCGTGTGGGGCCGCGGCCCCGACGACATTTACGTCACGGGCCGGGAGGGCGGCATCCACCATTACGACGGCTCCTTCTGGTCCGCGCTCGCCTCCCCCGTCGCCTCGTCCCTCAACGCCAGCCACGGCATTGGCGACGCGTTGCTCGTTGTGGGGGATGGCGGGGTGATAGCCGTCAAGGGCGCCCTACCCACGGTGGAGTATATGCAACACTATCTGCCTCTGGTGGTGCGGGGGTGAGACGCGCTGTGTGATACGCGTCCGTGATGCGCGATGCGAAAGGAAGTGATCATGAGTCTGAAAACTGCTTATCTGCTTCTTTTGCTGGCGGTGATGGCCGAAACCGCGGCCACCAGCGCGCTGAAGGCTTCGGCGCAGTTCACCCGTCTTTTACCCAGTTTGGTGGTGGTGGGCGGTTATGGCGCCTCGTTCTATCTCCTCACCTTGGTGCTCAAGCGACTGCCTCTGGGTCTCACCTATGCCTTGTGGAGCGGGTTGGGGGTTGTGTTGGTCACCGTAGCGGGAATGGTGCTATATCGAGAAAAACCCGACCTGCCCGCGCTGGTTGGGTTGGCGCTCATCGTCGCGGGCATTATGGTCGTCAATTTGTGGTCTGGCATGGTGGTGCATTAAGAAGTGGCGGAGCGCACAATGGACTTTAAACGCGTATGTTGATTTTGAGCTGCTCGGCCGGGGTGAAGATGGCCCCGGCCATGAGCAGCGCGCTGATCAATGAAGCCAGGCCCGAAACCGCCAGAATCATGGCCATGATCACAAACTGATACAGGGCCGCATGGACGGGCTGATTTCCGGCCAGCAACATGCCTGTCATCACGCCCGGGATCCAGACGATGCCCAGGGTGCGCAGGGAATCGATGCGGGGGATCAGACTGGCGCGCACCGCGGCCCGTGCATAAGGTTGCACCGCGGTCTTCGGGTCCGCGCCCAGGGCCAGCGCGGTTTCGATATGACCCACATGACTGCGAATCTCGCCTTGAAAGCGATCCAGGGCCAGGGAGGCCGCGTTCATGCTGTTGGCGATGATCATGCTGCCGATGGGGATGAGAGAGGTGAGTTTGGGATCGATGACCCCGGCCCAGGTCATGAGTAGAATGACCGAACCGCCGCCCAGCGCAATGCCGAACAGGGCCACTCGGAACGCGTCGGGCAACCCCTCGGCGCGTTTTTCCGCGGTCTTCGCGGCCAGCGCCATCATGCCCGCCAGGATGACGAAACCCAGCAATTCGGGGCCTTGAAAGATGAACAACAACACCGCGCCCACGGCCACCACCTGAACCAGGCCGCGCAACAACGCGATCAGAATCTCTTTTTCGAGATGGATGCCCGCCCAGGCGGCAATGAACATCATGCCCAAAGCCAACGCGATTGCAACTGCGGCCTGCGCGGTCGCCAGTTGAATAGGATCCTGGAAGAATTGATTGAGCATGGATTGGCTCCTGAGTAGTGGCCTACGAAGTCATCTGAAGGCGACCATTTTGCATGACCAACACGCGGTCGGCCATGCGTTTGGCCTGTGCGGTGTCGTGGGTCACCCAGACGCAGGTGAGGCTCTCCTCGCGGATGATCTCGCTTAGCAGGTCTTCCACCGCGGCCTTGGCGCTATCATCCAGCGCGGAAGTGGGTTCGTCCAATAGCAGCACTTCGGGATCGTTGGCCAGGGCGCGGGCAATAGCCACGCGCTGCGCCTCGCCGCCCGAAAGCCTGTCCACCATGCGGTCGCCAAAGCCGGACAGCCCCACGCGCGACAACAGGCGCTCGATCTCGACTTCGGAAAGGTCTCGCCCTCGTTGTCGCGGGCCAAAGCGGACGTTGTCGGCCACCGAGCCGGGAAACAGATGGGCCGTTTGCATGATCATGCCCACGCGGCGGCGCAACTCGCGCGGGGGGATCCGGCGGTAATCCACCCCATCCAAGAATGCGGTTCCCGCGGTTGGCTCGTCCAGACGATTGAGCAACCGCAAAAGCGAGGACTTGCCCGCGCCGCTGGGACCCACGATCATGACCACCTCGCCGGTCGCGACCGCCAGATTGACATGATCCACAATGGCCCGTCCCTCATGCACGCGCGTCAAATCGCGCGTTTCTAGCTTCATTCACCGATATCCTCATTCCACAACTCAGGCCGCGCGGCGATGAACTCCTCCATGAGACGGATGCATTCGGGATCGTTGAGGATCTCCAGCTCGACCCCGCGCGAGCGCACGTAATCCTCAGGCCCTTGAAAGGTCTTGTTTTCGCCGATGACCACTTTGGGTATCTTGTAGAGCAAAATCGCGCCGCTGCACATGTCGCAGGGCGAGAGCGTGGAATAGAGCACCGCGCGTTGATAATCCTTGGCCTTGAGACGCCCCGCGTTTTCCAGGCAATCCATCTCGGCATGGAGGATGGCGCTGCCCTTTTGCACGCGGCGATTATGCCCGCGGCCCACGATCTTGCCATCGATGACCAGCACCGAGCCGATGGGAATGCCTCCTTCGGCCAGGCCCTTTTTCGCTTCTTCGATGGCGGCTTGCATAAACGGATCCATGAGAATTTCCCTCCGAAAAAATAAGGATTGGTCATGCATGTAACTTGACGCGAATCGTGGCCTGGGATCACAGTTCATTCGCGTCGGTATGGTTTCAAATATGCTCCAGGATAGGGCGCGTTGCGCCCTGCAATGGCAAGGGCGAGAATGGTCACCAGATAGGGTAGAGCGAGAAAAGCCTCGAAGGGGAGGTCGAAACCCAGGGTTTGCAACCGCAATTGAAGGGCGAACACCGCGCCAAACAAAAGCGCGCCCAAAGTCGCGCGCACCGGGTCCCAGCGAGCAAAAATGACCAACGCAATACACACCCAACCTCGTCCCGCAATGATCCCGGGTGAAAATGCACCCAACTGAGCAAGCGACAGGAAAGCGCCGCCCACAGCCATAAGCGCGCCGCCAATGGCCAAGGCCGCGTAGCGCGTGCGATATACATCCACTCCCGCCGCGTCCGCCGCCTCGGGGTTTTCGCCCACCGCACGCACATTGAGGCCAAAACTGCTACGATATAACACCCACCATGCGACGGGCACCAAAATGAGAAATGCGATATAAGTGAGCAAATATTGTTTGAAAACCTGTCCGACAATGGGCAGATCGCCGAAAATCGAGAATTGACCAAAAGGCTCGACCGAGGGAAGCACCGAACTTTCACCAAACACAAGCCGAAATCCAAACAACGAAAGCGCAATGCCAAGCAGCGTCACGCCCAGGCCAGAAACATGTTGGTTCACACCCAATGTGACGCTCAACAACCCCATGAGCAAGGCCATGAGCACGCCAGCCGCCATAGCCGCCAGCAAACCCAACCAGAGATACCCGCCAAAACCTGCGTCGCTGGCCCTGGCCGCCACAGCAAACCCCACAAACGCGCCCAAAAACATCGTGCCCTCGATGCCCAGATTGAGAATGCCCGCCCGCTCGGTGTAGACCTCGCCGATACTGGCCCAAACCAACGGCGTAGCCACGCGAAGCGTCGCGGCCAAAACGCCCACAAGAAAAGTTAGCCAAACAGCCTGATCCATGGCTCTCACCTCACCCTGCGAATACGATAATGTTGCAAAAGAAGGAAAGCCAGCGTCACCAACAACAAAGCGGCTTGAATCACCCCGCCCAGATACGAAGGCACGCCCAAAGCCCGGCTCACGCTCTGTGCGCCGGTGTCAATAAGCCCGATGAAAACCGCGGCCAAAGCCACTCCCCAGGCGTTCAGCGTGCCCAAGGTGGCCACAATGATGCCGGTGTAACCATTTCCGCCCGAAATGGCGTCGATGAGATGATAGTGAATGCCGGCCACCTCATTGACGCCAGCCAATCCGGCAATGCCGCCGCTAACCAACGCCGCCGTAAGCAGGGTTCGATCCACATGGATGCCGGCAAACCGCGCCGCATCGCTCCCCAGCCCCACCGCGCGCATCCGCAAGCCAAAGGCGGTGCGCGTTAGCACAAACCAGATCAAGATGATCACGACCACCGCAATGATAAAACCCAAATGCAAGCGCGTGCGCGGAATGAGTTTGGGAAAGATGGCCGAGGCTGCGATTTCGGGCGACTGCGGCCACTGCGACACCGGATCGCGCCAGGGGCCATTGAGCAATGCGCTCACGATGAGAAACGCCACCGAATTGAGAAGCAACGTCGTCACCACCTCATCGATGGCCAGTTTCACCCGCATCAGGGCCGGAGCCAACGCCCACAGCATGCCCGCGGCGAAACCTCCCGCCAGCATCAGCGGAATGGCCAGCCAGGGAGGAACGCCCTCCATTTGCAGACCAATTGCCGTGGCCGCTGTCGCGCCCATGAGCAGCTGTCCCTCCGCGCCAATGTTCCAATAACCGCCCACGAACGCGAATGTCACAGCCGCGCCCGTGAGCAGTAAGGGCGTGGACTTCACCAACACCTCGATGGCGCTTACTCGACTAGAGAGCGGCTCCACCAAAAAATAATAGTAAGCCGCAAAGGGATTCGCCCCCACCAACAACACCAACGTCGATGTAAGAACCATGGTGAATACAATGGCCAGCAAAGGGATCAATGGTCGCAGCCACACCGGGGAAGGATTGCGTTCGATACGAAATCTCATAGTCTAAAAATTGGTTGCCTATAAGCCGCAATTATTTGAGACTAAACCAGATGACAAAACGACAAGAAGTGAAAATCGCGGATAAACCCGTCTCTTGGGTAGTCAATCATGTTTGATGCACGCCGCTCATCAACAAACCCAGATGCTCGATGTCTACATCGGGCGAAACCACCCCCATGATCTCGCCCTCGTATATGACCGCGATGCGATCCGAAAGCTCCAGAATTTCATCTAGATCTTCGGAAATGAGCAAAATGGCCGCGCCGCGTTGGCGCTGCTCCAATAGCTTCTGGCGCACATATTCGGTTGCGCCCACATCCAGACCACGCGTGGGTTGAGCCACCACAAGCACAGCCGGATTGCGCTCCAACACTCGCGCCAGAATCACTTTTTGCATGTTGCCGCCCGAAAGCGTGCGAATAATGTCGTCGGGCCGGGCCTTGATCTGATACGCCTCGATGAGCGCCTCGGCATGCTCGCGAATGCGGCGCTTATCTAGCATGCCGTTGCGGACAAACTCGTCCAAGTGCTCCAACGCCATGTTTTGAGCCACGGTCATCTCGGCGACCACGCTTTCGTGACGGTCTTCAGGAATTCGTCCCACGCCCGCGGCCATGACTTTATCTGGTCCGGCGTTGGTAATGTCATGACCATTGGCAATGACGCGACCGCCAGTGCAAGAGCGCACGCCCTCCAACACCTGAGCCAATTCGCGTTGACCGTTACCCGAGACGCCGGCGAGACCCAATATCTCGCCTGCATGCACGTTTAGCGAAACGTTTTTCAGAGCGGGCAGACCCTGATTATCCTCTGCGCACACATTTTCCAACCGCAGGAGCACGTCTTCGCGCCGAGCGGCGTCCGGTTTCGAGACGCCATACGTGGGGCGTCCCACCATCATGCGAGCAAGCTCACTTTGCGTAGTGTGGGCCGTGGGAACCACGCCCACAACCCTGCCGCCACGCAACACGGTGACCCGATCGGTGATGTCCATGACCTCATGCAACTTATGGCTAATGAACACCACCGATAATCCCTGCGCTTGCAGTCGCCGCAGGCCCTCGAACAATTGCTCCACTTCTTGAGGCGTCAACACCGCGGTGGGTTCATCAAGGATGAGCACATCCGCGTTGCGGTAAAGCGCTTTCAAAATCTCGACGCGCTGACGTTGACCCACGGAAAGGTCTTTTACCAACGCCTCGGGATCAACGAGGATGCCAAAACGTTGGGCCGCTTCGGCCACCCTTAGCCGGGCGTCCGGCAAGCCAAGCCGAAAGCCCTCTGTATAACCCAATATCACATTTTCGGTCACGCTCAGCGGCGCGGCCAGTGCAAAATGCTGCGTGACCATGCCTATCCCGCGCGCGATAGCGTCTTTGGGTGAGTGAATGGTCACGGGTTCGCCTTTGATGCGGATTTCGCCATCGTCGGCATGATAGAGGCCGTAAAGAATTCGCATCAAGGTGGTCTTGCCAGCGCCATTCTCTCCCAATAGCGCGTGGATTTCTTGCCTTTCCAGGGTGAAATCAACACTATCGTTGGCGATCACCGGCCCGAAACGCTTGGTGATATGGCGCATTTCCACAGCCGGCGAGGCGATGGAGAAGGACATAAGGCGACTCAGCTACACCGAAAATCGAAAAACGCACATCCAATAGAAAACATATCAGAGGGAGCGCAGAGAATAAGGGTGAGCGAGCGAAGAATGTTGTCGCCTCTTCGCTCCGCCCTCATTTATTTCTCTGCGCCCCGCCGCAATATTGCATTGACTTTATTGAGCGGTCGAAGCAGGAGGCTGCGCTTCGTTGATATCCACGCGGAACAATCCATCTTTAATTTCCTGCTCGCGCTGTTCGACCATTTGCACCAACTCATCCGTAATTTGTGCGCATTTCACATCTTTGTTGATGGGCGCCAAACTGGCCCCGCCTTTGGCCACCATGCTAAAGTCTTTCAGGTCTTGTGCGGTGTAGGTGCCGCCCGCAACCTGGCTGATGATGTACTCGACGGTTGGCTCCATATGCCAAACCGGCCCACTAACCACATAATCGGGCGCAAGCTCGCGCTGGTCACTCATGTTGCCAAATGCACACAGGCCATTTTCGGCTGCGGCTTCGATAACCCCAAAGCGCTCCGCGAACAACACATCGGCGCCGGCGTCGATCTGAGCCAACGCCGCCTCCTTCGCGGCGGCGGGGTCAAACCAGCTATTAATGAAGGTGGTCAAGACGACAACATCGGGGTTCACCTCCTCGGCGCCGGCAATGAAAGCATTGACAATGCGATTGACCTCGGGCACAGGAAAACCGCCCACCACGCCGATCATATTGCTTTTGGTGATCCCGCCGGCCAACATGCCGCTAAGGTATGCGGGCTCGTGAATCCAATTGTCGAACACCGAGAAGTTGGGATCAGCAGGCCCTCCTCCCGAACCGAAGACAAACGCGATTTCGGGATAATCCTTGGCCACGCGACGCGCGGCCTCTTCATTGCCAAACGCATCGCCGAAAATGATGTCTGGCTTATTCTTTTCGGCCACCTCGCGCAAAACGCGTTCCATATCGCCGGCGTATCCGATATCATCGGTGTAACTATATGTAATCTTTCCCTCCTCTTGCGCCTTATTCAACGCCGAATGAATTACCCCATCCCAAGGCTCTTCGATAGCCGTGGCATAAGCGCCAAACACCACCAGCGGGCCGCCCTCCTCTTTCTCTTCCGGCGCGGGCGCTGCGCCGGGCGGCGCGCAGGCGGCCAGAAAAGCGAACATCATGACAACAGCAATGATAACAGAGATTCTGCGAAGCATGAGGTGACCTCCTTATGACAAGGTGTTTGTAAAAGAATCGCCGCAAGTCCGGTCGCGATATCCGCTTCGCTAGACCGGCTTCCGCATGTGCGCGCTATTATAACGGTTGGACGTTTCCGCGGTCAATCTCCCTTGCGCGTAAAGGTCGTTTTCAAAAGAAAAGCGACGCGCGCCAGCTCGCTTGGGGGGTCTTTTTCGCTAGAATGTCTCTCAGCGCAAGAAACCAAACGGGTTTCGCTGCACGTTTCGGAATCGGATCTCAAAATGCAGGTGCGGGCCGGTCGAATTGCCTGAACTGCCCACCGAGCCAATGCGCTGCCCCTTTCCAACCGACTCGCCTCTGCGCACAAAAATACGACTCAAATGAGCATAATAAGTTCGGTATCCATTGCCATGATCAATGACAATGAGATTACCATAACCGCTCTTATCCCATCCTGCAAACACAACGTAACCGGAATCCGCGGCCACCACGGGGTTGCCCATCCAACTACCGATGTCCAACGCCCGGTGACCATTCCAATATTGTTGAGTGATGGTGCCGCTCACTGGCCAAACAAACGCACCCGTTCCGCGCTTGGCGTTCTTGGGGATAGGACCTCGGTAAATGCTAACCGTGCGCGGAATGAAGGGCTTTTTACCACCCGGAATAATGAGATACGTTCCCGGCTGCAATGGTTGATTGGCGTCCTCGAGTTTGTTCCATTCAAAACCAATGATAGCGGCCGGCTTCACTTTGTATTTCTTGGCCAAAGCGCTAATGGTGTCGCCCTTTTCCACTTTATGATACACCCCATCCACCGGCAAAATGGTCAGCTCATCGCCCACGCGCAACAAATCAGGGTTCAGCTCCAGGTTTCGATTGGACCACATCAGGGTTTCGGGCTGCAAGTTGAACTTCTTGGCAATGCCGAACACGGTGTCCCCTGGTTGCACCACATAGGTTTCCACATCCAATCGAGGTCGTTCGGGAATCGTGGTAAAGGGGACGGCCATACGCATGAGCGAGCCCGCCGAGCTGGACGGCGCGGCCGCGCCGCCTCGGGCGACAACCAGTTGACTTAGAGAAACAGGCGTCGCCGTGGGCGGCGGTGCGGACAAAATATCCGGTTTTTCGATCCGCCACTCCGGCAATTGCGTTTTGCTCAATAGCAATAGCCCCACCACAACGCCAACCAAAGCCAGGTGGGATGCAAGACGCACCGGGGTGAAACGATCCGCGCCTTCGCCGGAAAGCTCGCGACGCAAGCGCAACCAAAACCGACGACCGGGATTCCAGGAATCGTCCGCGAACACGTCCTCAGAGAGGGCGCCTTCCGCGGTGGAAGAAGCGTCTGTGTTCGCCTGATGAGGGGAGTGAGAAGGCATATCGATAATCTTGGCGGGTTTGCACCGAGCATGAATCGACCCAGCCTACGAAAGGCTGGGATCTCGGAAAGCGCGGGGATTATAGCACGACCCCAAAACCGCGGCAAAATATGAACAGGTTTTGATGACGCCTCGCGTTGACTAGTCGCGATGGTTGAGAGAAGCGAGGAATTCGCGATTTGTGCGAGTGCGGCGCAGGCGTTCGCGCACCGCCAACAGCGGCTCCACGCCCGGTTGGCTGACTCGTAACGCCTCCACCATGCGACGCAATTTTCTCACCGCTTGCACCGTATGTTCGTCCAATAGCAACTCTTCATGCCGCGTGCCGCTGCGATCGATATCAATGGCGGGGAAAATGCGTCGTTGGGCCAGGTTGCCATCCAATCGCAATTCCATATTGGCCGCGTCGCGAAACTCTTCATAGATCGCGTCGTCCAAACGACTGCCCGCGTCCACCGTGCAGGTCGCGACAATAGTGAGACTGCCGCCATCCTCCAGCTTGCGAGCCGCGCCAAAGAATTGCTTGGCGGGATGGAGCGCGGCCGGGTCCAGACCGCCCGCCAGCGTGCGTCCACTGGGTGGCATGACCATGTCGTAAGCGCGCACTAAACGCGTCAACGAATCAAGCAACAGCACCACATCGCGATTCAATTCGGCCAATCGCACCGCATGATTGAGCGCCATTTCCGCCACATGGATATGCTGTTCCGGCGGCTCTGCAAAGGTCGAGCTTAGCACATCGGCCTTCACCGCTCGTTGCATGTCGGTCACTTCTTCTGGCCGTTCGCCCACCAGGACCACCATCACATGAACGCCCGGATAATTTTCGGCCACGCCGTTCGCAATTTGCTTCAACAATGTGCTCTTCCCCGCTTTTGGCGGGCTAACAATCAAACCCCGTTGACCGCGCCCCACAGGAGCGACGAGATCGATAAAACGCGCGCCAAGAATGTAGGGGCGCGTCTCCAAAATATATTGCTGCTCAGGATGAATAGGGGTGAGCTTGTCGAAGCTTGGCCGATCGATGGCGTCTTCCGGATGGATATCGTTGACAGCCATCACCTGGAGCAAGCTGCGATATTTTTCCCCTTCTTTGGGCTTTCGCACCGTTCCCTTGACCAGATCGCCGCTACGCAGTCCAAAACGCTTGATCTGCGCCGGCGACACATAAACATCCTGACGGCTTTCCTTCATGCGATATCCGCGCAAATATCCTTTGCCGTCCTTGGCGATATCAAGATAACCGGTGAAAACACCGATCTCTTCGTCGCGCTCGAGATGCTTTTTGAGCGCTTGCAAAAGTTCATCTTTTTTTAGCCGACTATAACCGCTCAAACCCTCTTGTCGAGCGAGCGCGCGCAGTTCGGCCAGGGTGTAGTTTTCCAAGGGAGTGTTTTCGTTCATGGTTGGCGAGATGGTCATAACTTATCGATTTGGCGAGAGTAGCATATCGCAAACCACTGCGGCGGCGAGATTGTGAAACGCCCAATGGAACGTTGTATCCACCTTTTCCTTGAAAGCGTCTTCACGTCAGTCGTTCGCTCAATGCCGAAATACGTTGTGCTTTTCGGGCCACCTCCCCCGCAGTATTGGAGCAAAACCGAGCAAAGCGAGAGGGCGGAGGTTTCCTGCCAAGCAGGCGCAGTATAGCACGCCCCGCTTGTTGAGTCAATGATGAGATCGGTCAAAAAAGCTGCAAAAACCTACGAGAATCTAAATGCTTTTCACCCAGTCTAATATTTCACGCGCCAAACGCGCGCGTTCACGATTGTCGGACATAATCGCGTTGGTGACTAATGTTTTCATCCCCAGCCCATGCACCGCCTCAACCAAAGACGCATCCGCCACATCCAAAACAAAACCGTTCACCAAACCCCAATAATGACGCGCCACGCCCAAAGCGCTCACATCCGCGCCCAATTCGGCCATCATCTTGGCGGCCGGCCCCTTTAGCGCTCGACCACCGATAATAGGACTGACCGCGACGGTTGGTTTACTTGCAATCAAATTGCGAACGTCCGGCAAAGCCAGAATGGGATCGATGGAGACATAGGGATTGGAGGGGCAAATAATAATGAGATGGGCTTCCTCCAATGCCGCCCGAGCGGCCGGCGTAAGATGGGCGCGTTCCAGTCCGGCCAGCGTCATGCCGCGCATCACCGGTTCGCAGCGCCGATGCACAAAATACTCCTGGAAGGGCAGGTCGCCCTCCGGCGTGTGGATGATGGTGCGCACAGGGTCATCCGACATGGGCAGAACCGGATGCCGCACGCCTAGCCGCCGCGCCAGCTCTGTCGTGATCTCGCTCAGCGCGAGACCCGCATCCACCATCTCGCGACGTAGCAAATGCAGGGCGATGTCCTTATCGCCGAGCAGGAACCAGGCGTCGTGTCCCAAACGCCTCGCTTCCTCCAACACGTGAAACGTTTCCTCCGCCCGTCCCCATCCCTGCTGAGGATGGTTCACCTCGGCCAGGTTGTAGAGCACGGTGTCGATATCCGGGCAAATAAGCAGACCCAAATGCTCGAAATCATCGCCCGTATTGACGATGATGGTCAATTGTTCGGGCGTCAGCAACTGCGCCAGACCGTGCGCCAGTTTCGCGCCGCCCACGCCTCCCGCCAGCGCGACGACATTGTATTGCCTGGTGCGCGCTGCGCGTTGCGCGTTGCGCGTTG
>JAADII010000164.1:13619-14836 GCA_013151415.1 Chloroflexota bacterium | reverse complement strand
CCCCGCGCCCTCTCGCCCTCTCGCCCACTCGCCCATTCGCTCCCTCGCCCACTCGCATCTTCGCCCATTCGCCCCCTCGCCCTCTCGCCTTCGCTCCTCTGCGTTACTCCCTCTCCGGCCGAATACACCGGTTCAGGTTCGCGCAGCGCGGTCGCGATCTCCTCACCGAACAAACTCATTTGCGGCGCGGTTTCCTCATCATCCCCATCGAACAGCTTGATCACTCCGAATTCACCGTCGAACCCGGCGATGGCCGTGACCTCGCCCTCTCTCATGCGGCCAATGCCCGCGGCCAGTTTCTCGCCCCCCACCGCGGCGATCTCCTCCACGGGAATGTCCATCAAAATGGCCAGTTCCGATCCCAGTCCCGCCAGCAAACGCTCGTATTCCCGCTGCACGCGCTTGGAGCCTGCGCCCACGCCCAGCAATTCCGACAGAATCTCGGGCAAGGGGATGAGACTGTAAAAGGGGGCCGCGTTGGGTTTGGGTTGGCCTTCGGGTCGGTCGGCCAGCGCCTCGACGCGATGCATCACGCCCACCGTCACCGGCCGGCCGCACACCGGGCATATGCCGTCATGCTCCAGCGTGATGGTGGGCTTCCAGTTGATCCCACACTTGCGATGGCCGTCGTGATGATACTTGCCCTCTTCGGGGAAGAACTCGATGGTCCCCAGAAAATGGGCCGGGTCCCCGCTCTTCATGGCCTCGAAGATGGCGTCATAGCTGAGCTCCGTGTCGAACAAGGTGGCCTCGCGCGCCAGCTTTTGCGGCGAGTGCGCGTCCGAATTGCTCACCAGCGTGTAGCGGTCCAGCGACGACACGCGCCAATTCATGGGCGGGTCGGAGGAAAGGCCCGTTTCCAGCGCGAAGATATGCGGCGTCAGGTCGTCGAAGCACTCCTCCACCGAATCATAGCCCGATTTCGATCCCAGCAACGCGAACCAGGGCGTCCAGATATGCGCGGGGATGAGATGACATCGCGGATCGACATCCAGAATGATTTCCAGCAGGTCGCGCGAGGGCAGGCCCAGGATGGGGCGACCGTCCGAGCGGATGTTGCCGATGCGCTCCAACGCGGCCTGAATCCTGGCCACGGCCTCGAAATTGGGCGCGAAAACCACATTGTGTATCTTGCGCGTCTTGCCGCCCTTTTTGTAGATGTTGCTGATCTCGCCCGCCAGCATGAAGCGCACCTCGTTCTGGCACGCGGCCGGAAC
>JAADII010000164.1:0-13571 GCA_013151415.1 Chloroflexota bacterium | reverse complement strand
CCCTCCTCGGCCGGCTCCAGGTGCTCTTGCATCTCGGCCAGCCAGCCCGGATGCGCGATGTCGCCCGTTCCCACAATGTGGACGCCCTTCTTCTGGGCCCAAATCGCGAGGTGAGGGATGGTGAGATTCTTGCTGGTGGCGCGGGAAAAATGGGAATGAATGTGGAGATCGGCGACGAGTTTCATGAGAACAGGCTTCACGGGCGGCAGCCCGCCGATACGGATGATAATGGCTTGCGCCGACCAACGTAGACCAACGCAGACCAAGATAGACGATGGGCCTATTGGTCTATGTTTGTCCTATGGTCTATGTTGGTCTGGCCGCTCATCACGACATGACCAGTCCGACCGACCTTGGACTTCGGACATTGGACTTTGGACTATTTTCAAAACAGGACGAAGAGACGATAAGACGAAAAGACGATGGCGTCTGGCGGTCGCTAAATCGGTTGGTCGTTCGGTCTGGTTGGATCGAAATGCGTCGCGGGCGACTTGCATCAGTGTAGCACGAGGGCCGCGCTGCATCCAAGCCCGCGTTCGGCCTTGGCGTTTGCTTCGTTGCTCAGCCGAGCAGCCACAGGGCCAAAATATACACCACCGGCCCCGCAAAAATGAACGAATCGATGCGGTCCAACACCCCGCCGTGACCGGGGATGAGATTGGACGAATCTTTCGCGCCCACCTGCCGCTTGAGCACCGACTCGCTCAGATCGCCCAGCGGTCCCACCAGCCCAATCACCACGCCCACCAATGCGCCGCCATACCAGGGTAAATTTGGCATCAACCAGATAGACAGCGCGGTCGCCGCCAAAGTTCCAGTAAGCAGGCCGCCGAAAAAGCCTTCCCATGTCTTCTTGGGCGAAATGCGAGGCGCCATCTTATGCCTGCCAAAGCGCTTGCCGATGAAATACGCGCCCGAATCCATCACCCAAACCGTGATCGCGGTCAACCCCACCCAGGCCAACCCCGCCGGCAAATCGCGCAACATGGCCGTAAAACGCAACGTCACGCCCAGATAAATCGCCGCGCCCAACGTCAATATCCAATCATTGGCCGGTCGCGGGGTGCGCCGCGTCAGCATCCGCGTCAACCCCAATAAAACGGCCGCGACTATCAAAATCTGCAACCGCAAAGCGTCGGGAGGAAGCGCGCTTTCCAAAACCAGCAGAGCGGCAAGGGCCGCGCCAAAATGCACGAAAGGCTCGTGCTCGGTTTGCGCGACCAGATGCAGGGCCTCCCAGGTCGCGAGCGCGGCCACCAAAGCGATGAACGCGGTGAACCACCAGCCCCCCAACCAAGCCGCGCCCAACACAACCGGCAGCATCACCAGGGCGCTGAGCACGCGTTGCTTCAACATATCACGACTTCACCAACCCAAAGCGCCGCTCGCGATGCTGAAACTCGGCAATGGCCGCCCGCAGCTCAGCCTCATCGAAATCGGGCCAATAAGTGGGGGTCGCGTAATATTCGGCATACGCGGCCTGCCAGGTGAGAAAATTAGAAAGCCGATATTCGCCGCCCGTGCGAATGATCAGATCGGGATCCGGCAATCCGGCGGTGTAAAGATGCTGGCTCACCAGCTCTTCCGTCACATCCTCCGGTTTATAGCCTTTGCGAATAATCTCCTTGATGGCGTCCACGATCTCGGCGCGACCGCCGTAGTTGAACGCCACATTGAGAATGATGGTGTCGTTGTTCCTGGTGCGCTCCAACGCATACTCGATCTGCTCCCGCAGGCGAGGCGAAATCCCCTCCAACCGGCCACTGTGCCGAATCTGCACGCCGTTTGCATCCAGCTCATCCAGTTCGTCGCGAATGCTTTGGCTGATGAGCCGCATGAGATGATTCACTTCCGCCCGCGGACGCCCCCAATTTTCGGTGCTGAACGCGTAGACCGTAAGCACCTTGATGCCCAACCGCACCGACTCCTCCAAAATGCGGCGGATGTTCTTCGTGCCCGCGCGATGCCCCATGGTGCGCGGCAACCCGCGCGCCTGCGCCCAACGTCCGTTTCCATCCATGATGATGCCCACGTGCTGGGGAATGGGCCCGTTGGGGATGAATTCCGGTTTGCTCTCAGCGCTTACGGCGACACCCATAATGCCTTACACTTCCATGATCTCGGCGATTTTCGCTTCGCCGATTTGATCAATGCGCTTGATGAAATCATCCGTCAATTCCTGCACCTTTTCCATGCCGCGATGCAGATCATCTTCGGTGATAAAGCCTTCTTTCTCGAACTCGCGTAGATCCGATATGGCGTCGCGGCGCACATTGCGCACGGCCACCCGCGCCTCTTCGACTCGACGCCCCACCTGCCGGCTCAGGTCTCGACGTCGCTCTTCGGTGAGCTGCGGAATGGTGAGACGAATGATCTTGCCGTCATTATTGGGAGTGAGCCCCAAGTCCGATTTTTGAATGGCTTTGGAAATAAGCCCAATATCGCTCGGGCTAAAGGGGCGGATGGCGATGAGCCGCGGTTCGGGCACGGTGACCACAGCCAACTGATTGATGGCCGTTGGAACGCCATAATAATCCACTTCGACATGATCGAGCAACGCGGGACTGGCGCGTCCTGTGCGGATCGCGGCCAGATCGCGCTTGAGCGCCTTCACTGCGCCCTCCATGCGTTCGCTTGCTTCTTGCAATACGTCGTCTATCATCGCATCCTCCTGGAAGTGGAATATGGGCTACGCGTCTAGTGTACCCGAAGAAACCCAAAACAAACAAGCCGGACGCTATGTTGCGTCCGGCTTGAAAGTTCAGTGTGTGACCAACGTGCCCACCGGTTCGCCCCGCACAGCCTTCTCAAGGCTGCCCTCTTGCCATAAATTCAGCACAATGATGGGCAGATCATGGTCCATGCACAGCGTCATGGCCGTGCTGTCCATCACACCCAGGCGCTTGCTAATGGCTTCGATATAGGTCAGGCGGTCGTACCGTTTCGCGTTGGGGTCTTTCTGCGGGTCGCCGTCGTAGATGCCATCCACCTTGGTGGCCTTGATCAGCACCTCCGCGTCCACCTCCATGGCCCGCAAAGCGCCGGCCGTATCGGTGGTGAAATAGGGATTGCCCGTGCCCGCGCCCAAAATGACGACGCGGCCCTTTTCCATGTGCCGAATGGCCCGACCCCGGATGTATGGCTCGGCGATGGCCCGCATCTCGATGGCCGTCTGCACGCGCGTGACCACGCCGATGCGCTCCAGCGCGTCTTGCAAGGCCAGGGCGTTCATCACCGTGGCCAACATGCCCATATGGTCCGCGCGCGTCTGCTCCATGCCATGCTCCAGCCCTTGTTTTCCGCGCCACAAATTGCCCGCGCCGATGACGATGGCCACCTCGACGCCCATATCGTGCACGCGTTTCACCTTGCGGGCCAGAATTTCGGCCTGGGTTGGGTCGATGCCAAACCCGCTCGGCCCGGCCAGAGCCTCGCCGCCCAGTTTGAGCAGAATGCGTCGGTATTTGATCTCGTTCATGCGTCAAAAAGCGAATGGGAGACGATCAGGCGCCCACTTCGAAGCGAACGAATCGTCGCACGCGAATATTCTCGCCCAGCTTAGCAATTTGGCCCGTGATCAGATCTTTGACCTTGACGCTGGGGTCCTTGATGAAGGGCTGTTCCAGCAGGCAGGTCTCTTCGTAGAATTTTTTCAAGCGCCCCTCGATGATGCGCTCCTTGATATGATCGGGCTTCTTCTCATCGGCAAGTTGTTTGCGATAAATATCCTTTTCAGCTTCGATCACCTCGGCGGGAACATCTTCTGGAGTCAGCCAGCGCGGGCGCGCGGCCACAACTTGCATGGCCAGATCATGCACCAACGTCTGGAATTCATCGGTGCGGGCCACAAAATCGGTCTCGCAATTCACTTCGATGAGCGACGCCACTTTCGCGCCCATATGCACATAATGGCCGATGAGACCCTCATTGGCCTCACGCGACGCCTTCTTGGCGGCCGCGGCCAGGCCCTTCTCGCGCAAAATCACCACGGCCTTGTCGAAATCGCCGTTGGCTTCCTCCAGCGCCTTGCGGCAGTCCAACACGCCTGCGCCCGTCGCGGTGCGCAGCTCTTTCACCATTGCTGCTGTAATTGCCATAATACGATGCTCCGTTGATATAGATTCATGGATTTGATGGTAAGGTGTTGATTATTTTTTGTCTTCGCTGCTTCCGGTCATGAAAGATGCGACGCTTGGCAGAGTCGTCGGCGTCGCACCTTGATAACGAATACGGGTCTTTTAACCGAGGCTTTCCTAAGCGGCTGGCTCCTCAACCGGTTCTTCAGGCTTTTCCTCCACCGACTCGGCCGCCGACTCCTCGACCGCTTCAGCGGCCGGCTCTTCTGTTTCTGCGACCGGCTCTTCCACCTCCTGCACTTCCTCCAATTCATCGGAGCCAATGCCCATCTCCAGCTTGGCCAGCGTCGATGGGCCGAGCAGTTCGTCCTCCGCGTGCTCACCCTCGAAACGAGCGGCCGAGGTGACCACGCGACGAGCGATCACTTCTGCGGCTTCGCGTTCGGCCTCGGCCTCAGCTTCGGCCTCGGCCTCCATGGTCTCGCGCAAATTCTTGCCCTCGACCACCGCGTCCGCGATCTTGCCGGTCATCAGTCGAATCGAGCGGATCGCGTCGTCGTTGGAGGGGATGACTATCTCGATGGGATCGGGATCGCAGTTCGTATCGACCACGGCCACGATGGGGATGTTCAGCTTGACAGCCTCGCGCACGGCCAGGTCTTCCCGCCGCACATCCACGATGAAAAGCGCGTCGGGCAATCGATCCAAAGTGCGCAACCCGCCCACGCGCAAATTGAGACGATCGATGGTCTCGTTCAGCTTCAGCGCTTCGAGTTTGGGCAAACGATTGAACTCGCCGCGGTCCCTTCGCTCTTCCAATTCAATCATGTAGTCGACGCGAGACCGAATGGTGCGAAAATTGGTGAGCGTGCCGCCCAGCCAGCGCTTGTTCACATAGGGCATGCCGCAGCGCGTGGCTTCACTGACAATGATATCGGCCGCCTGACGCTTCGTCCCCACAAAGAGGATGATGCCGCCGTCCGCTACAAGATCCCGCACAAAGCTATATGCTTTTTCCAACTGACGAAGCGTCTGTTGCAGATCGATGATATGCACGCCGTTGCGCTCGGTGAAGATATAAGGCCGCATCTTCGGATTCCAGCGCCGGGTGCGATGCCCAAAATGCACGCCTGCTTCGAGTAACTCTTTTAAGGTGACAAGTGCCATGATGTGATAGTGACTCCTTTGAAGATTTGTTAGGCCTCCGCTCTTCGTTCAGCTCTCGGCGTCTGTCTTCTGGAAGAGACTAAAGATCAAAGATTAAAGGGAGGTCGGCGCGACGCTCATGTTAATCTCTAATCCTGAAATCTTTAATCATCCTTGGACAGACACGCGCCAAGAGAATCAAAGAGCGTGTGAGATAGGTTGAGATGAGAAGGGGTGGTGAATGTCGGGGGCGTCGAATGCCCAAGCGGAAAGTATATCTTAGATGGCCCGTAAACTCAAATATTAGGTGGCGCTAATCGAGGAAACATCCAACACCTAATACCCAGTATCCACTACCCAATACCCAGTATCCAGTATCCAATATCCCCCTCCCCACGCTCACGGCAACGTAAATCTAAACACAGCCCCCTCGCCCGGAGCGCTCTCCACCATGATCTCGCCGCCATGCGCCTCGACAATGCGTTTGGCGATGGCCAGACCCAAACCCGAACCGCCCGTTGCGCGGCTGCGCGATTTCTCTCCCCGATAAAATTGATCGAACACATAAGGCAAATCATCAGGATGA
This sequence comes from Chloroflexota bacterium, assembly GCA_013151415.1. Lineage (GTDB taxonomy): Bacteria > Chloroflexota > Anaerolineae > J102 > J102 > JAADII01. The sequence continues at coordinate 7,763 of JAADII010000164.1, read as the reverse complement.
ATCCCCTCACCCGCGTCTCGCACTTCCACCTGCACGCCTTCCGCGACCCGCTCGACCCGCACCGCCACCTCGCCCCCGGCCGGTGTGTGGCGCAACGCGTTGCCGATGAGGTTCGCCAGCACTCGCTCCACCTTTTGTGCATCAATATTCACTCGCGCCACGTTGGCCGCCACCCGACCTTCCAGCCTGATCTTTCGTTGTTCAGCCAAACCAGAAAAACGCTCGATGGTGTCGGAAACCAGGTCGGCCATTAAGGTGGGATGCCGGTCCAGCTCCAGCGCGCCCGCGTCGAATTGAGCCAGATCAAAAAGATCGTCGATGAGATGAGAAAGAGCCTGGATATCGCGACGACTCGTATCCAAATAACGCTGAACCGTGCTCGGATCGGTGACTACGCCATCGGCCAGCGCCTCGATCATGGCCTGAATCGAGGCCAGGGGCGTGCGCAGATCATGTCCGGCCCACGCCACCAGATTGCGCCGCATTGCGTCCAACTCGCGCTGCTTTTGGTCCGCCGCCTTGAGCCTGGCGGCCATGTCATTGAATATGCGAGCCAGTTCGGCCAGCTCGTTGCGACCATACACCGGCACCCGCGCGTCCAAATCCCCCTCGGCAATGGCCTTGGCGCCTTCGGCTAGATCGGTGATCTGACGGTTGAGCGCGGCCGAGAGGAAATAGCCCAACGACATGGCAATGCCTCCGGCAAAAACCAAAAGCACCGTAGCCAACATGAGGTCATGCTTGCTGGCGAACATGAGTCGCGCCGTCACCCACACGTTCAGAAATGTGAGCGCGCCGGCCAATGCGTAACTGCCCATCAACGCCCAACTGATGTGCGGGGTTCGATAAATCCAGCCCAGCCGGTAGGCGATGAATCCAGCCAACACGGATATACCGGCTGTAATGGCCAAAAACAGAGCCATGGCTTGCAGCTCGAACATGGAAGGCCGCATAAGCCAATAAAAAAAGCCCAAGGCCAGGGCGAAGGTGAGCACCACCCCGGCCAAAAATCGCTGGGGCAAGCGGATGCGCGCAGGAGCGAATAGAATGCGTTGCGTCATGGGTGATTCATCACCGATTTGGGTGTGGTTCATTTCAAGTCGAAAGGTTTTTGATAGAATATTGGCTTATTACGTCGTTTTTTGCCCATATACAAGGCTTTTAAGGCTTTGCTCCGGCGATTTGCGCCACGCGCAAACCCGGAGGCGGGCCGTTGTTCAAGGCTCAAACTTATACCCCACCCCCCACACCGTGTGAATGTAGCGCGGATTGGAGGGATCGGCTTCCAACTTTTCGCGCAGACGACGAATATGCACGGTGACGGTGGAGGGATCGATGTATTCCGAAACGCCCCAAACGCGATCGAGAAGTTGATTTCGACTAAACACCTGCCGCGGATGACGGGCCATCCACCAAAGGAGGTCAAACTCGCGCGCGGTCAGGGCCTTCTCTTCACCGCGCACCGCGACCAACCTCGTTTTGGGATCGATGATCAACCCCTCGAATTGAAGCGGTTGCTCAGAAGCGGCCTCGGTCGCGCCGCGTGTGCGCCGCAGCACGGCCTTGACCCGACTCACGAGCTCGCGCGGGCTAAAAGGCTTGACCACATAGTCATCCGCGCCCATCTCCAAGCCTAAAATGCGGTCGGTCTCTTCACGCCGCGCGGTGAGCATAATGATGGGCGTTTCGCGGTTGGAGCGCAGCCAACGGGTGATTTCCAGACCATCAACCTGGGGTAGCATCAGGTCCAGCACCACCAAATCGGGATCATGCTCAGATAACCATTCCAGCGCGAGCAAACCATCGCCCAACACCGTCACCTCATAGCCGGCGCGCTGCAAATAAAGACTAACCACCTCGGCAATGCTGGGTTCATCTTCAACGACGAGAATAGAAGGTTTGTTCATGAGATCAGCGTGTGTCATATCTTAGTTTAGCGTACAATGATTACAAATATCTTACAAGAGGCTAAATCGAACCCCAATTTTGTCGGCCCGCGAGCAGGAATGCAAACTCGCCTCGTCAGCCGCCGACATTGGCCTTCATTGTACTCATGTTTTATGCATGCGCCACCTTAGAATGAAAAAGGACGCGATTCGCGCCCAAGCAAATTCGCTCAGCCTCTGTTTTTTGGGCAAAATTAGAGGCCATGAAAAAGCTGATGCATCGCGAACCCTTATCCTCTGTGGCACAGCCGATAATCGCCTCCGCCAACCATCATAGACGAGTGCGGGCGAAATGACCGCATCGCTACGTCGGATCATCGTTCGCGGGTCAGCCAATCCAAGTGCGGATGTCCTATTCGAAGCAACAATATCATGCACCCTCGCCGACATCTACTGATCTCCACCGCTGCCGCGCTGGCCTCAACGCGCCGGCGGCGCGCTTTTCCTTGGGCGTTTTGGGCCGCCAGCATCCTGGCCGATCTGGATCACTTCATCTGGTATGCGATTCGCGCAGGCGATGTGAATCCATTGGCGGCCTGGCGGCATTTCCGCAGCGAACCCACGGTAGTTCCTGAAAATCGCTTGCCCTTTCATCGTTATTCGGTGGTTTTTGGTTGTTTCTGGTTGGGAAATCGGCAAAAATGGCTATACGAAGTTGGCTGGGGATTGGCCTTTCATCGCGGCCTGGATGATCTAACCGCCTTCTGGAGAAACGCTCGACGGATCTATGCCAATCACCAAAGACAACGACTACGGGCCGTCGTCTTTGCGCGCGAGCACTATGCGTGTCAGCATTGCGGCGCGCGAGGCGTCCCCCTCGAACTGCATCATCGCATACCTGAAAATCAGGGCGGACCCAATCATCCCGACAACCTCTTGGCGCTTTGCCAACCCTGTCACGACCGCGCGCATGGCCGCGAAGTTCGAACTGAAAGAGAAAAAAGGGTATAATGAACGTCCATCCCTTCAACCATTTGGCTTACAAGGACGAATTTGCTTATGACTGAGAAACAAAATCGAGCCATCACCATCTGGCTTTTCACCGTTGTCGGCCTTGTGGCTTTCCTGGTCGTGTTTGGCGGTTATGTGCGCCTCACTCGCTCCGGCCTTTCCATAGTGGAATGGAACCCCATTAGCGGCGTTATCCCACCCATTGGCCAGCAAGCCTGGGAAGCCGAGTTCGCAAAGTACCAGCAAACGCCCGAATATCTGCACATCAACAAAAACATGACGTTGGACGGATATAAGCGCATCTTCTACCTCGAATGGTTCCACCGTCTCGTCGCGCGAGTCGCCGGTCTCATCGTCGTCATACCCCTGTTCTATTTTCTTATCAGACGCTATATCCCCTGGCGACAATCAGGGCCATATCTCTTCATCGGGCTATTGTTTGCTTTTCAGGGCCTCATGGGCTGGCTGATGGTGGCCAGCGGCCTGGTGGATAGACCCGCGGTGAGCCACTTTCGTCTCACCATCCATTTGCTCACCGCGCTGACGCTGTTTGGGTTCTCCTTCTGGTTGGGATTGAACCATTATTATGGCTTTCCCAAACGGGCCGACGACGCGACCCGCTCCAGCCCCTTTCGCTTGACCATTTTGGTGCTTGTCGTCCTCTTGATCCAGGTCGCTTACGGCGGCCTGGTGGCGGGGCTTAAGGCGGGCCATGTGTCCAATCGCTGGCCGTTGATGGGAGGCCGCTGGATCCCGCCCGAGGTGCTCTCCTCGACCGTAGCGTGGTGGGTGAACTTTCTGGAAACGCCGGTCACCGTCCATTTCGTTCACCGTTGGTTCGCGTTCGTGGTGCTCATCGCGGCCCTGCTTCTTTATCGCGCGGTGCGAAAGCGTCGTTACTCCGATATTTTGGCCAAGAGCGCGACGGCTCTAGTCATCCTGATCTTGGTGCAGATCACGTTGGGGATCAGCGTGATCTGGTTTAGCGTGCCCATCTGGCTGGCGTTGACGCACCAGGGAACGGCCCTGCTCCTGTTCCTCACCACGCTGTTCATCGCTTATCGCCTGGTGCATGAACCGGTTCCCTATGCGGGCGAGCTCAAACACCACCTTCGCGCCGAGCCCGCGTGAAAGCGGCCGGAGGTCAGAGCCGTGAACCCCAAACCATGAACTCAGAGCGAGGAATCTAAACATGACATACACCTTTCTCCCCGATCTTTCTAGCCAGCTTCCCGACATCCCCGAAGATAGCATTGTGAGCCGCACGTTGTTCTCGGATGAGACGACGAAGGTCGTGCTTTTCGGCTTTGCAGCCGGACAGGAGCTTTCCGAGCACACCGCTTCGCGACCGGCCATCATACATTTCCTCGAAGGCGAGGCCGAACTGACCCTGGGCGAAGACGTTCACCAGGCGTCGGCCGGGGCATGGGCCCATATGCCGCCTCATCTGCCCCATAGCATTCTGGCCAAAACTCGCGTCGTGCTGTTGTTGACACTGCTTTAGGGAAAGAAAGATAACCCACATGAAAAACGCTCGCTCCACCCCCCGCATTCCACCCGCGGCGCCGCTGCTCTTTTTGGGGCTGTTGTCGCTGCTCGCAGGCGCATGGACCGGCTTGCTGCGTTTGGGGTGGGATTGGCCTGCATGGCGCACCGGAGCGTCGGTGTCGCATGGGCCCTTGATGGTGAGCGCGTTTCTGGGCGCGCTCATCAATCTCGAACGCGGGGTGGCCCTGGCTCCGTTGGCTCGGCCTCGACAGCGCCCTTTGCTCTATCTGCCGGCGCTGTTGAGTGGATTGGGCGGGCTGATGCTCATCTTCGGTCTGGGAGGCGGGCTCGGACCGGCGTTGCTCGTGGCGGGCAGCCTGGGTCTGGTGTGGCTCATGACGCGCATCTATCGTCTGCATCCGGCCCTTTACAACGCCATCATCTGGCTGGGCGCGGTCTCGTGGCTGGCGGGCAATATATTATGGTTGGGCGGCATGGCGCTGTTTCAGGTGGCGCTATGGTGGGCGGGCTTTCTTTTCTTCACCATCGCGGGCGAGCGATTGGAGCTAAGCCGGTTGTTGAAACTCAGCGGCCGCGTGCGAGCGACGTTGTTGGCCGCGCTTTGCATCTTCGTTATCGGTCTGGCGTTGGGGCTAATAAATGCGGCCTGGGGCATGTTTTGGGTGGGCCTGGGCATGGCCCTGGCGGCCATATGGCTCTTGCGATACGATATGGCCCGACGACGCGTGCGAGCCGGAGGCCAGGCGCAGTTTGTGGCCATCGCTCTTTTGGTGGGTTATGCCTGGCTTTTGATCAGCGGCCTGCTCTTTATGATCTACCGCGGCGTGCCGGCCGGGCCGAAATACGACGCCATGCTCCATGCATTCTTCCTGGGCTTCGTTTTTAGCATGATCTTCGCGCACGCGCCCATTGTCTTCCCGGCCGTGCTTTCCCGCGCCATGCGCTTTTCCCCCTCATTTTATATTCATCTCACCCTGCTTCAGATTTCATTGCTCCTTCGCCTGGCGGGCGATTTACTAAATATGCCCCTGGCCCGGCAATGGGGCGGGCTCTTGAATGCCATCACTCTGCTCCTATTCTTGCTGATCACCATGATCGCCGTCCGACGAGGCGGCCAAAAGGAGGTGGCGACATGATCGAAACCTCGTCCTCCCCAACCGAATCCCTCTCTCCTCGGCCGATTCAGATCGAGGGCCGCAACGCGCTCGCGGCCTGGCGAGAGGCCATCCCCGCCAATTTTTTCGATGCAGACCCCAATTTTCAACGCATTTTACGCATGTATTTGGGGGCGGAGGGCTATGCCGCGGTCGAACCGGATTTGCGGCGCTTTGGCGAAAAAGTGGTCTCGGTCATCGATCCGGCCGCGACCATCAATGATCGCCCTCACAATCATCCTCGTCTCGAACGCTGGGATGGCATTGGCCATCGCATCGAGGCCATTGAATTTCATCCCACCTATCACGCCGCGGGCCGCGCAGCCTATGAAACAGGCGTGCTCAGCCTGCAAAAACGGCCCGGCAACGCCATGTTGCAAAGCGCGTATTTTTATCTGCTCACCCAATGCGGCGAAATGGGCCACGCCTGCCCCATTGTTTGCACCATGGGCCTGATCCGCGCCCTGCAAACCGTGGGCGATGAAGCATTGAAACGAACCTATCTGCCGCCGCTGCTCGAATCGGATTACGACCGCAAGCACGCGGCCTCGCAATTTCTCACCGAAGTGCAGGGCGGCTCAGACGTGGGCGCGAACGACGCGCTGGCCGCGCAGGCCGAGGACGGAACCTGGCGCATCCGCGGGGAGAAATGGTTCTGTTCGGTGGCCAACGCCGACCAGATGTTGGTCACGGCCCGTCCCGAGGGCGCGCCTCCGGGCACAAAAGGTCTGGGCGTGTTCCTTGTTCCGCGGCGTCTGCCCGATGGCTCGCTGAATCATTTCACCATTCGGCGTCTAAAGACCAAGTTTGGCACGCGCACCATGGCCTCGGCCGAGATCGATTTCCTGGACGCGGTGGCCTATCCCATCGGCGACCTGAGCGAAGGCATTCATATCGTCACCGAGCTGGTGCTCAACACATCGCGCTGGGCCAACGCGGTCGGCTCAGCCGGTCTGTTGCGCCGCGCGTATGTCGAAGCCTGGCATTTCGCCCAACATCGCGCGGCATTCGGGCGTCCCATCGCCCAGTACCCCCTTGTCGCCGAAGCCCTGGCCGAGATGAAGACCGATCTCGCGGCTATGCTCGCCTCGACCATGCGTCTATCGCATCTCATCGACCGCATGGACACGGGCCTGGCGGATGAGCAAGAGCGGGGCGTGCATCGGTTGCTGGTGAACATGAACAAGTACTGGACCTCGGTGCAGGCCAGTCTGGGCATCCGCCGCGCGCAGGAGATTCTGGGCGGCAACGGCGCCATCGAAGACTTCTCCATCATCCCGCGGCTCTACCGCGACGCGGTGGTGTTCGAGAGCTGGGAGGGAAGCCACAATGTGCTTTGCCTGCAGGCCGCGCGCGACATGCGCAAATACGCGCTTCATCGGCATTTCTTCGCCTATCTGAACGACGCGCTGGCCGAAGTCGAAGCCGAAAATTTGCAAGCGTTTCGCGCCGAGCTGCAAGAACAGTGCGAACGCGCGCAGGCGTTGGTGGATCGCCTTCTCGCCGCGGACCCGGCCTGGTATCAGACCCACGTGCGTCGGGTGGTGGACCGGCTGGCCGCGCTGTCGCAAGCGGTTTTCCTGCTGCTCGAAGCGGCCTGGGAGCAAAAACAGGGCCTGCCAAGCGACAAAGCGGACATCCTCGATTTCTTCCTCAACCGCTATCTCCGCTCGGGCTATGACCCCCTGGACGACCCCGCCTACGACCGTCTGACTCAACTCACGCGGGATATGTAGCCCATCCTCTCGTCTGTCCTCTCCGTCGTCCTCTCATCGTTCCATCTCACCCGGCCAACCAACCATGTCCGATCCCCGTCCTCTCAACGTCACCGTCGACCGACCCAACGGTTTGCTCATTATCGACTGGCAAGATGGCGCGCACTGCGAATATCCTCTTGCCGGCGTGCGCTATGTGTGTCCTTGCGTGGAATGTCGCGGGGGCCACGAATACATGGGCCTGCCCATCGACCCCGCCGATATCCACAAAAGCCCGCCGCCCGGCGTCTCCACCGAGATCGTTAGCGCTCATCTCGTGGGCGATTACGCGATTCAATTCGTTTGGGCCGACGGTCATGACGGCGGCATCTACGGCTGGTCGCTCCTGCGCGAGTATTGTCCATCGTCCAAGGACGAATGAACCATGCCCTCCCTCAAGCTCCGACTCCCCTTCGACGGCTCCCACCGTCTCACGCAAGGCTTCGGCG
>JAADII010000080.1 GCA_013151415.1 Chloroflexota bacterium | reverse complement strand
CCGCGCCCCCGCGCAGGAAATTGAACACCATTTGCGGCGTCACCTCTGGTGGAAACGCGCTCACGCCCTCGGCCGTCACGCCGTGATCGCCGGCCATGACCGTGAGGACTTTGCGCTCGATCCGCGGGCGAGCCTGGCCCGTGACGCCGGCCACCTGGATTGAAAGCCGCTCCAACCGACCCAGGCTGCCTTGAGGCTTGGTGAGCATGTTTTGCCGCTCTTGCGCAGCCCGCGCGGCTGCGGCGTCCGGGGGATCGATTCGCTTGATAAGGGCTTGAAGATCGGAATGCATGATGATGTCTCCTGCTTTGATCAGTTTTGGCCTGTTGAGACGGTCTCTTTTTGCTCGAAGCCCGAACCGCGACACGCGGCCGCGAAGCGCAAGGCCAGGTGAGGGTTGCTCCAAAAGTGGAGATGCACATATGAGGCCCAAAGCGAGCCAATGCGCGCGCCTTCCCGTCGCTCGGGCTGGCCGCGACGGGTGGGAAGAAGGCGAAAGGCCGGGGGAAGGGATGCGGTTCCGGCTTCCCAATGGGAATAGTGAAACTCATGTCCTCGCACGCGTTCGCCCTGCTTCAATAGCCATGAATCAGCTACGGCTTCTGCAAGACGGTAACCCAATGTCAACCGTTCGCCCAATCGAGAATGGCCTGGGAGCAGGCCGACCATCTTGTGTGAGCGGCCTTCATGGTCGATGATGCTTTCGGTCAGATACATTAGGCCGCCGCATTCAGCATAGATGGGTAGGCCGCGCGCATGGGCCTGACGCAAACCAGCAAGCATGGAGCGATTCGCGGCCAGTTCGGCTGCATACATTTCAGGGAAACCGCCGCTGAGGATAACGCCGCTGGCTTCACGCGGCAAATCCGCGTCGCACAATGGGCTGAAGAACGCGATCTCGGCGCCGGCCGCTTGCAAAAGCTCCAAATTGGCTGGATAGATGAAAGAAAACGCTCGGTCGCGCGCCACCGCGAGGATGGGTTTGCGTTGGCCGATAGGCGGAGCCGTTGGCAGCTCGAGCGCCGGCGTAGAAAATGCCGGCGCTTTTCGCGCGGCTTTCAGCAGCGCGTCCAAGTTGATGTGGCGCTCGACGAGGGCGGCCGCGAGCGCTATCAAGTCCGACCAGGGGCCGGGCTCCGCGGTGGGCGTCAATCCCAAATGGCGTTCGGGAGCGTGCAGTTGGTCGGCGCGGGGCAACCACCCGAACACGGGCAAACCTGTGGCTTGCTCGATGGCCCGGGCCACGCCCCGACCATGCTCCTCGCTGCCCACTCGGTTGACGATGAAACCCGCCCACGGCGCATCGGTCGCGAACTCTCGGTAACCCAACGCCACAGCGGCTGCACTGCGCGCCATTGCGCGCGCATCCACGATCATGACCACGGGCGCGGCCAGCAGTCGCGCCAGCTCGGCCGTGCTGCCGCGCTCGTTTTCATAGTCGAAGCCGTCGTAGAGGCCCATGACACCCTCGATGATGGCCACATCCGCGTTTCTGGCCGCGTGTGCAAACAATGCAGGAATACGTTCGCGCGGGATCATCCAGGCATCGAGATTGTGCGCGGCGCGACCCGCGGCCAGCGCATGATAGGTGGGATCGATGTAATCCGGTCCGGCCTTGAAGGGTTGCACGCGTAGCCCGCGATCGCGTAATGCGGCCATTATGCCAATGCTCACGATGGTTTTGCCCACGCCGCTGTGGGTTCCGGCGATGATCAGGCGGGGGATGGCGTTTGTCATTCTGTTCAGAACTCGATTCCCGCTTGAGCGCGAATGCCTTGCTCTGCGAAAGGATGTTTGATCAGTTGCATTTCAGTGACCAGATCGGCAAAGTCGATGAGCGCATTGGGCGCATAACGACCGGTGATGACGAGATGCAGCATGGGCGGCTTGTTCTCGCGTAGCCAATGCAACACTTCGTTTACATCCAACCAGCCGAAGCTGAGCGGATAGGTGAATTCATCCAGAATGACCACATCATAATCGCCGGATGCGATCTTTTCCTTGGCCATCTCCCAGCCATGACGGGCGCGAGCCGTGGTTTCGTCCATATCTTTGCTCAGCCAGGTGAAGCCATCGCCCGTGGGGATGATCTCGAGGCCCAACTTGCGCGCGGCTTTGTTCTCGCCATACGCGGCATTTTCATGTTTGATGAATTGCAACATGCACACGCGCATGCCCCGTCCCCAGGCGCGAAGCAATATGCCCAGTGCGGCCGTGGTCTTGCCCTTGCCATCGCCGGTGTTGACGATGACCAGGCCTTTCTTTCGTCGTTTTTCTTTCATTAGGAGACTCCTATGGGTTTGTAAACCTACGTGGTTGGATAAGGTGTGGGGATGTTGGATATCAGGATATGGGTGTTGGATATTTGGATGTTGGCCAACCCGCCGTTGTTGAAAACGATTTGGCCTAACCTCGCGCGGCCGGCGTGATAAGGGGCGCATCGTAAAGGGGATGACGCGTGACCACAATAGGCGCGCCATAGGCGCGGGTGAGCGTCTCTTCTGTGAAAACCTCGTCGGGCGAGCCAATGGCCAACACCTGTTTTTCGGCCAGCAGCGCCACTCGCTGTGCATAGCGCGCGGCCAGATTCAAGTCGTGAATGCTCACCACCACGGCCAACCCCTGTTCCATCGCCAAGCGTTGCGCCAGAGCCAAAATCATATCCTGGTAGCGCAGGTCGAGATTGGCCGTGGGTTCGTCCAGAAGGAGGATGGCGGGCTCTTGCACCAGCGCGCGAGCGATGAGCGCGCGTTGTTTTTCACCGCCAGAGAGTGTGGTGATGGCGCGCTCGCGCAAGGCGAGAAGATCGGTTTGTTCGAGCACGCGTTCGATCACGGCCCGATCGCGTGCGGTCAGAGGCAAAAGCCACCCGCGATGGGCCGCGCGTCCCAGGGCCACCACCTCTTCCACTGTCAAGGGCCACATCGCGCCCGATTGTTGCGGGGTGAGACCGATCTGGCGGGCGGCCTCGCGAGCAGAAAGTCGCGCCGCGTCGCGGCCATGGATCAGCACTGTTCCCGAACGGGGGGTTAACAGGCGGGCCAATGCCCGCAAAAGGGTGGTTTTGCCAGCGCCGTTGACTCCAACCAGAGCCAAAATTTGGCCTTCGCGAACTTCTAGGCTTACGTTTTCCAGCACCGCGCGGCCGTTGTAGGCCAATGTGACATTTTGGGCGTTTATTGGGACCATGGTTCGCCTCGTTTGAGCAGCCAGAGAAAAAACGGCGCGCCCAAAAGCGCGGTGAGCGCGCCCACAGGCAGTTCCAGAGGTGCGAGCAGGGTGCGGGCCAGGTCGTCGGCCAGCACCACCAGCAAACCGCCCAGAAGCGCGCTCATGGGAATCTGCCAGGCGTGGCTCGCACCCACCAGGCGGCGAGCCATGTGCGGCGCGAGCAAGCCAACAAAACCGATGACGCCGGCCGCGGCCACGGCCGCAGCCGTGGCGATGGTGGCTGCGGTCACCAACGCGCTTCTTATCCAGAAGAGATTGAGACCCAATGCCTGCGCGCTTTCTTCGCCAAAGGTCAGTGCGTCGAGAGGACGGGCCATGCTCCATAAAACCAGTGCGCCCACCAGAATCAGGGGCGCGGCCGTGCGCAAATGCGGCCAGCTACGACCGCTCAGTCCGCCCATTAGCCAGGCGAAAACCTCGATCAGATCTTCGTCGCCGAAGAACATGAGCAGTGAGACTGCCGCCGAGAGTAGAGCGCTAAGCGCGGCTCCAGCCAGAATGAGATTCACCGCGGAGACATGGCCGCCGGCCTGGGCGATGAGGTAGACCGCGGCCACGGCCAGCAGCGAGCCGGTGAATGCGGCCGCGGTCACGGCCGAGAATTCCAGGGTGATGGCCATAGTCGCGCCCAAGGCCGCGCCGCCCGACGCGCCGATGATGTAGGGATCGGCCAGCGGGTTGCGAAAAAGGGCCTGGTAGGCCGAACCAGACACCGCCAGGCCCACGCCGATGACCAGAGCCAATAATGTGCGGGCGAGTCGCAGATCCCACACAATGGCTCGGCTGACGCGATTCAAGGCGGGATCCTGGGGTTGAAACAGGGCTTTCCAGACTTCAGAAAGCGGGATCGCCACCGCGCCCAGGCTCAGGCTTAGCAGCGATGAGATCAGTAGCAAGCCTAGGGTGAGAAGAATGAGTGCGAGGGCGCGATGGCGAAACATGAATGCGCGCTTCTCAATCGAAAAGATCGGGATAAAGCGCTCGGGCCACCTCTTCGAGCCCTTGCGCCAATCGTGGGCCTGGCCGAGAGACGATGTCGCCATCGATGAGATGAATGCGACCCTTTTGCACGGCCTGGATCTCTCCCCAACCAGGACGCTGGGCCAGTTGTTCGGGCGTGAGCTTGTCGCCGTGGCTGTCTGGCCCCAGAATAACGGCGGGATTGCGTCGGATCACCTCTTCGGCGCTGATCTTTGGGTAGTCTTCTTCCATGTCATCGAAGATATTCACCCCGCCGGCAAGCTCGATCATTTGGCCGATGAAGGTTCCTGGCCCCGCAGTCATGAGCGGTTCGTCCCACACTTCCCAGAATACGGTGAGGCGCTCCTCTTCCTGGATCGGCTCGGTTTTGCTCGTGACGGCCTCCACCCGGGCCCGCATGTCGGTCGTCAGTTGGGCGGCTTTGTCCTCGCGTTCGGTCAGACGACCGAGGATCTCGATATTGGCGTAGACATCGTCGAAAGTGCGCGCGGTGAGCGCAATGATTGGGATGTCCTGTTGTTCCATCGCTTCGATAATGGGCTGATGGATCTGGCCCGCAGCCACCACCAGGTCAGGCTCCAAGGCCAGAATGGTCTCGACGCTGATGGATTTGGCCGAAAAGCCGCCGATAATCTCTTTATTCTCGCACGCTTGAGGTGGATAGTCGCAATATTTGGTCACGCCCACCACGCTTTCATTCAGGCCCAATGCGAAAAGCATCTCCGAATTGGAGGGCGCGAGTGAAACGATGCGTTGCGGTTTTTGCTCGATGGTCACTTCGCGACCCAGACCGTCGGTCAGGGTGAAGGGAAAGGCTGAGGGTTTGGGAGTGGGGGTGGGGGGAATGGGAGTCGGGGTCGGCGGCTCGGGCGTAGGCGTGGGTGGGATGAGCGTAGGGGTTGGGGGCGGCGCTGTTGGCGTTGGGGGAATGGGCGTGTTGTCAGGCGCGGCCGGCGCGTTGCATGCAACCAAAAGCAAGCCCGCAAGAATGAAAAGAACGAAAAGTTTGCGAAAGGACATACGCGTTTTACCTCCGAAGAAATAGGGTGAAGCATGGATGGGAGAGAAGAGAGCTTCCCGCGGCGGAGGGCGGCGTATATCCTTGTCAGGCGAGCCAATCCGCCCCAAACAAAAACCCGGCTGCTTGCGCGAGCCGGGTGGAGGATTGGTCTTTGCCAGAAGGAATGACAAAGGGCGATGTTTTTGACATCGCACTCCACCCTCTTCTCCGCGAGAAGGTGCGAGTCAGTAGAGGTGGGCGACCGGGCTTCCAGGATGCAAGTTGCTCCTGGTTACCGTTGCGGGACAGCGCCGGACTCTCACCGGCTTCGCCTTTCAGCCCTGCCATCCGGGGCAAGGGGCGCCTCTACTGCCAGGCTGTGTGATATGGTTTTATGCTACGCTGTTGGGTTGTTCATCTATCGATAGGGCAAAGATGACCTCTTTTGAATGGGAACAATGAGAAGATGACGATTCGGTCTATGTCACTGGACGTTCGGCATGCCGTGGCGGGAGTTTAGCAGGAGTGAGGCGCGGTGTCAAGAATCGAGAGCGCCGCGAGGTCGAGAGCGGCGTTTTTTCGGTCATTGGCTGGCTCAAAATTGCAAGGACAACGTTTTTCACATACGATCCCGCCTGCAATTTTCTTATTCGGCCTTGCATCTCATTCTTCGCCTAAGCGATAATAATACACGCTCACGCGTGCGAAGTGCGCCTCCTCCTCCAGTTTTCCGTTTTGTTGCAGCCAGGCGCGTATGCGCCCCTCGCGGTCGTAGAATTCGGGTTCGCTTTCAATGAGCCACAGGCCCGAATAGCCCTTTATCAGGCTTTCCATGCGCTGGGGCAATAGTTCGATATCGGCCTGACGGTTGGCGTAGGGCGGATCGGTCCAGGCATAGGGGCTGGGATCATAATAACGATAGGTGTGGCGAATGTAAGGCATGAGAAACATGGTGAGATCGTCGGACGACCGGCGCACTTGCACATAGGCCGCGGCCGAGCGGAAGTCAGATTTGATGGGAACGGTTGTTTCGCGCCATCCGTTCCAGAACTGAAAGCCGATGAGCAAGAGCATCAGCGCGGTCGCGACCCATCGATTTCGCCGCGCGGTGAGAACCGCGCCCGAGGCCAACAACAAAAGCATGGCGGGCAGGGTCCAAATGAGATAACGATCGGTGAAGAGCGGCGTGGCCAGCGAAATGCCAAAAAGCGCGAGCAAAGGGAAAAACCACCATGTTAGCGTCAATCGTCGCCCCGTCTTGTAATCCCCGTTTAGAAATAAGGCGGCCAGAAGCAAGAAAATGGGCGCGGCCAATAGAAAGGTGGATGGCGCGCGAGGAATGCCTTGGACTTGAGCCACCGAGGTCAATAGCAACATGCGCGGCAGGGAAACAAAAGGATGCCCGGTGCGGAAGTCGGGATTGGTGAGAAGTTTCCATTGCCACCACACTAAAGGCAAATAAGGTAGAACCAACGCGGCCAGGGCTGCTGCATAGGCTCGCCAGCGTTTTCGCCAACGAGGGGTTATCAGCAGCCACAGCGCCTGCAAGGGGATGACCAACGCGCCCAATACGTGAATATAGAAGCAGATCGAGGTGAGCGCAAGCCATAAGGCCCAACGCCAAAACCTGCCACGCTCGACGGCCTCGACGAACGCCCACAATGCCAGCATGACCACAACCACGAGCAAAGAATACATCTTGGCCTCCTGGCTGTACCAAAGATGGTACGGATTCACGGCCAGCAAAAGAACAGCCACAAAGGCAACGCGTTGATCGAACAGCCGTCGCCCCCAAGCCCAAATGAGGGGGAGCGCGAGCAATCCCGTGAGCGCACTGGGAAAACGCAACGCATATTCGGTTGTTCCCGCGGCCATGAGCCAGGGTCGAAGCAGAAGAAAATAGAGAGGGCCGTTTTCACCCGGCCTGGTGAAATTGGCCAATACTTGCGCCAATGGTCGCGTAGCGAAACGCAGACTATCGACCTCATCTCGCCACAGCGATTGGAAGTCGAGTCCGTGTAGTCGCCAGGCCCATGCGGCCAATAGCAAGGCCAGCAATAGCAATCGAGAGCGTGACGAAAATCGGGCCATGAGGCGCGTTACTCCTCATGGGGTTCGACCAATTCGCGCGCGCGACGATGGAGATAGTAAAGACCGATCAACAGCGCGGCGAATACGATCGCGCCGCAGCCAAGGAGAAAATAGGCGCTGTAGAGAACGAATGTGTCGATAAGCCGAATGAGCGTTTCCGGGTCCGCGGGAGGGGCTGTTTCAGGAGGGGACGCAACCGGCGCGATGATAACGCTTATTGGCTCGGTGGTTCCTAAGAGGGGCGGCGTGGGTGAGGGCGTCGCGGTGGGCGGAATGACGATGACGCCCGTGGCGGTGGGTGGCGGAGGCGAGACGCCCGGCTCGGGGCTGGGCGGAATGACGATGGGCGTGTTGGTGGGCGCAGGCGTGATTCCTGGGAGCGGCGTGGGGCTGGGCGGAATGGGCGTGTCGGTGGCGATGGGCGTCTCTGTGGGCGCGGGGGTGTTGGTGGCGATGGGCGTGTCGGTGGGCGCGGGCGTATCGGTGGGAATGGGCGTATCCGTGGGGGCGGGCGTGGCGGTCGGCTCTATTGGCGTATTTGTGGGAATGGGCGTATTTGTCGGTGGGGGAGATTCGCTCTGAAATGCGCGCGCGGCGAACAGATCGGCGTTGCTCAAGACCATGGTGATGAATAACGAGAGCAGCGCCAGCGCCACGAGCGCGCGTTGTCGGCCAAAGTGTGTAAACATTCTCTACAAAGTCACAGTTTGCACAGGAGGCGTGTCATTGTCATAAGACGCGACGTCGCGCGCCAACGAAAGCGACCGCCGATGCAAAAAGGAGCAGCAAAGCCAGTAGCACAACCGAAATGGGAACATCCCGCGTTCTCGTTTTGTTGATATCGGGTGCAGGATTCGCCAGACCGTTTTGATTTGTAACAAGCGGTTCATGCACCAGGTAAGTTCGCGGCGGCGATTGAAATGGCGCGGCGGCCCGTCCTTCATTCGGTCCCAAACCCAAAAAGAGACTCAGCCCGATAAATGTCAGGAGCAGGCCAATGCGGAGAAGGCGAGATTGCGAGCGCATGAATTAAGAGAGGTGCAGGAGATGATCTTTTGGCATGGCGGTGAGACAAAACATGCTAACATGAGGTTTGGGGATGTGCAAAACCATGGGATGGCGCATCTTTGGCCGCGACCCTTCTGAACAGGGGTGTTGGGTGTCATGACAGAAGGATTATGGTACAATTTCCACCTTACAACGCTTCCCTTCTCGTCGTCTTGTCATTGCAATGCCTCGGTTGGCGTCTTCTCGCACAGCGCCTGAAGAGATTTGCATCAATAGGGCTTGCAATGGCGCTTTGGGTGAATAGGCGCCTTTTCACCCGATTCGAGCGTTTTCCTAATTCTCTTTTCTCTCCGTTCTCTTGAAATCAAACGAAAAGGTCATGTCCAAGAAAACCCTTATCACCGGCCCCACTTTTGAAGAGATGCTCCATCCCTGGACCATCGATCCAGAAACGCGAGCGCTGGCTTTGGAAAAAAAGCAAAGCGATCCGCTCGATCCCATCAATCTTTACAATATCACCTGGCGAGACGCCAATAACCGGATCTATCATGAGGTGTTGCCTCATGAACTGACCGGCGTGGACGCGGAAATCGTCGTGTTATACGCCAAAGACTTCCCAACGGGCAGTCATAAGGTGGGCGCGGCCTACTCGGTGTTGTTGGAGATGGAATTAAGCGGCGATGTGGACCCCGGCGTTCACACGTTGGTCTGGCCCTCGACCGGCAATTACGGCATTGGCGGGGCTTGGGTGGGGTGTCGCATGGGGTTCGACGCCATCGTCATCCTGCCCGCGGAGATGAGCAAAGAGCGCTTCGAGCAAATTCGCAGTTATGGCGCTCGCATCATCGCCACGCCCGGCTCCGAATCCAATGTCAAGGAAATTTACGACAAAACCTGGGAGCTGCGTCGAGCCGACCCCAATGTCAGGGTGTTGAACCAGTTTGAGGTCATGGGGAATTACCGTTTTCATTATTATGTCACCGGCAACACGATTGTGGAGCTGGCCGAATATCTGGCGCAACAGGGCATAGGTCGGGGACGAGTGGACGCCTATGTTTCGGCTATGGGCTCCGCCGGCACCATTGCCGCGGGCGATCGTTTGAAACAGGTTTGGCCCCATCACCGCATCATTGGTCTCGAGCCTATTCAGTGCCCCACGCTTTATAGCAATGGTTATGGCGCGCATCAGATCCAGGGCATCGGCGACAAACATGTGACCTGGATTCACAATGTTCTGAATATGGATGCGATCATGTGCATCGACGACATGGATTCGGTGCGCGGCCTGCAAATGTTGGTGGAGGAGCCGGGCAAAAAAGTGCTGGCCGAGGAGTATGGCATTCCTCAGGAAAAGGTGGAGAAGTTGAGCTCGATTTTTGGCATCAGCGGCGTGTGCAATGTCATTGGCGCCATTAAAACGGCCAAATATTACGGATATGGAAAGGGCGATGTCATCGTCACCATTCTCACCGACGCCATAGATCGCTATTACTCGGTGATGGATTGGCTAACCGAGAAAGAAGGCCCCATGGATGAAACCGAAGCCAAGATTCGCCTGGAGTCCATCTTTCATCGCGCGACGACGGACTGGGTTCGCGAAGGCTCGATGCATGCGCGGCAATGTTGGCACAACCTTAAGTATTACACTTGGGTCGAACAACAGGGTAAGAGCGTGGAGGAGTTGGACGCGCAGCGCGACCCCGAATGGTGGTTGGCCGAGCAGGCGAAGGTGGCCGAAATCGACAAGCGGCTGCGCGAGTTGCGGGGTGCGTAGAACCAGCCAAAAGGCCGCTCGAATTTGTCGAGCGGCCTTTTCCTTCATCTGCGAAGCGCATGGCGTTCAGTCTTCGTCCACTAAGGCTCGTTTGAGTATCTTACCGGTGGCTGTCATGGGAAGTTCGGAGCGAAACTCGATAAGACGGGGGTATTTATACGCGGCCAACCCCTTTTTCGCGAACTCGATAATTTCCTCGGCCGTGGCCGTCTCACCCGGTTTGAGCACGATATAAGCCTTCACTTCCTCGCCCAATTTATCATCGGGCGCGCCCTTCACCGCGACCAACGAGACCTTGGGGTGCGTCATCAAATACTCTTCGATCTCTCGCGGATAGACGTTGAATCCCCCGCGAATAATCATCTCTTTCTTGCGATCCACGATGAAAAAGTAGCCGTCGCTGTCCATGCGTGCAAGATCGCCCGTATGGAACCAATCATTGCGCATCACTTCGGCTGTGGCCTCGGGCCGCTTATAATAACCCTTCATCACATTGTGTCCGCGAATCACAATCTCGCCCACTTCGCTGAATTCCCCTTCTTTGTCCGGTTTGGGGATGAAGTTGTCGTCGTCATCCACCAGGGCCATTTGCACGCCCCAAATGGGAATGCCAATAGAGCCGGGCTTGCGGGGTTTGCGTCGTACATTGAAGCTGGCCACGGGCGAGGTTTCGCTCAGGCCGTAACCCTCGAGAATGGGGACCTTGAAGCGCTCCTCGAAATTGCGCAGCAATTCCACTGGCAGCGACGCGCCGCCCGACACCGCGGTGTGCAAATTGTTGGCGATTTTTTCCATATCGAACTGCGCTTCGGCGTGAGGATAGGAATACATGGCCCAATACATGGTGGGCACGCCCGCAAAAATGGTGACATGGTCTCGCTCCATGATGGCCAAAGCCGCATCTGGCGTGAATCGTGGAAGCAAGGTGATGGTCGCGCCGCCATAAAAGCAGGCGTTCATGAGCACGGTTTGGCCAAAGGAATGGAATAGGGGCAGCGTGACCAGGGCCACATCGTCCGGGCTTGCGTCGCACAGGCCCGCGCTCAGCATGGCGTTCATCACCAGATTGCTATGGGTGAGCTCCGCTCCTTTGGGGCTGCCCGTGGTTCCAGAAGTGTAGAGTATGACCGCGGTGTCGTCGGCCTGAGTTTGCACGGTGTCGAACGCGGGCGAGCCGCCCATGCCCAGAAAATGGTTGAAATCCACGACCGTTTCATCGTCATGGCTAAATGGTCGCGAAGGGTCGGCGCTGGCCATGATCAGGCGACGGCATGTCTCCACCTGCTCAAAGCCGGCATAGGCCGATTCGGCAAACATCTCAAAGCCCACCAACGCCACCGCATCGCTATCTTCCAAGTGGTAGGCCACCTCGCGCGCGGTGAAAAGCACATTGAAGGGGACGACGGTCGCGCCGGCCTTGAGAATGCCATAATAGGCGATGGGAAAGTAAGGAAGGTTTGGAATCATCACCGCCACTTTATCTCCAGGTCCAATGCCCCATTTCTTGAGACCATTGGCGAACATGTTGGCCGCGGCGTTGATCTCCGCATAGGTGAACTTGCGCTCATTGAAAATAACGGCGATCTGGCCCGGGTAATCTTGGGCGCTGGCCTCGAGCAAGACGGACAGGTTTAGCATGGGCGGACTCCTTGCAAGTGAGAACGAGGAAAGATTGATGGTTATGGATAGGGTGATGCGAATTGGGCGGCCCCGCCCAATTGCGCCTCACTCCTCCTCATATCGATGCACCTGAAACACATACACCTTTGTTTCAGGATCTTGATATATGTCGATCCCGGCATGAGCCTTGAGCGCCACATGCGCCAAGAACTCGTGGGGATCGGGCAATTTCTCCCATACCTGAGGCAATAGAAGGCCGCGTTGCCAGCCTCGCTCCACTAATACGCCGTCGAGGCCGGGTCGCACTTTGGTTGCCAGATCATCGAGATCGCGATAGTTCACCGGCCGCATGGGCGAAAGCACCGATACTTCGATTCGGGTGTCGGCCAGCTCCTTGAATGTGAGTGGAGGAAAACGGGGATCATTCAGCGCCGCGCTGACGGCGTTTTTGGCCACATCGAGGGCCAGCGGCAGGCTGGGCGCCACGCTGCCGATGCACCCGTGCAACGCGCCGCGCGTGGTGAGGGTGACGAAACTCGCACCCGGTTCAAGCAGCCGCGGCGGCAACGCTTTCAGGTCTGGATGCCAGGCCCCATTTCCCTTGAGCGCCGCCTCGAGCGCCTCTCGGGCCACTTGCAGCAATGCTTTCGCTTCCTCCTCGGTGAGTTCATCGCTTGTTGCGGTCATGGTCGCCGCGTCCATGTGATGCCTCCTTGCATCTCGTTGCATACAGGCTATGCGTATTGTCGGCGAACGCGCTCACAAATGATATGGCGCTAAGGGCCAACACCACATGTCAGCCATGGAATATTCAAACGTTTTTTCGGGTTTGGTCATGTCGCCGTGAAGGCAACGGCGGCGTAACCAACCACGCGCTGACGATCGCCGGCCGTATCGCCCGAATTGCGATAATCTAACAGATGAGCCCGCCAGCCAAACTGCTGCGCCAACGCCATTAGGGTGAGAATGGGGAGACGGCCGCACGCTTCGCCGCGGGCGACCGTAGCCGCATCGCCTTCGACGAGCGCTTGCAGAAAAGTTTCATCCAGACGCCGCGCCTGACCATATGAATGGTAATGGCTGAGGTCTGAACTGACCACGATAAGCGCGTCGGGATCATTGCCCAGCGCGTCGATTAAGGCCGCTGCAACCTTTTCGGGATTGACATTGCCAAACAAGAGCGGCGCGATGCGCCAGCCTGTTGGCTCTCGAACCTGCAAAAAGGGCAGCTCCACTTCCAACGAATGCTCGGGCGCGTGCGCCTGATCGTCGAAAAGGAAAATGCTGTCGCGCTCGACCAGCCATTCGGCGGTTTCGACCGCAACCGGAACCTGTCCCAACGGCGTTTCGAATGCGCGATGCGTGCATGTCGCGACGCCATATACGGGCGTATAATGCGCCGGCCCCATAAGATAAATCGTACGATTTTGTAGAGAAGGGAGCGCGGCGAAGCTGTAACCCGCGATAGGGCCGGAATAAATATATCCCGCGTGGGGCGCGATCACCGCGCGCACCTCGCCAGAGAGTGGCGGTAATTTGGCCGCGGCTAGATACGCCTCCACTTGTGCGCGCAAATGGTCGGGACTGGCGGGATAAAACGCCCCCGCCACCGCGGGCGGGCGAACCGCTTCGGAAACTGTCTGAGTTGGGGTTCGAAACCACGACATCGTCATCACCTCCTTAGCAACTGTCGGCCGTGCGACCAAAAATCGATCCCGAACCAGGGTTTCATCCTCTCGGCCTAAGGTATGACCAACACCGGAATGCGCGACGCATTGAGCACTTGCTGGCTAACGCTGCCCAAAAGCATCCGCACATCTTTGGGATTTCGGCTGCCCATGATGATCATGTCTGCATCGAGGCGCGTCGCCTCTTCCAAAATGACGTCGGCGGGCGAACCAATGATAGCCTCGCCGTGCGCTTCCAGGCCGGCGTCGGCCAGAAAATCGAGCGCGTCCTTGACCACATTTTCGGCCACTCGGCGATAACTCGCGATCAGTTCTTCGTAACCCTCGTTTGCGGCGTAATGCATGGGCAGCTCGTACGCGTGGACGATGTGCAAAATCGCGTTCTCTGTTTTCCCAAAATGCATCAGATAAAGCAGCAGACGCTCACTAGCCGCCGAACCATCGATGGCGCAGAGAATCGTCTTGAACATCGTTCACTTCGCTCCTATGGCAAAAGGTGGGTTTGCCCGTCCGGGCGATTGGCCCTAGACTATAGAATGCTCCAATTTCTTAACATCGTTAGGATACCAGAAAATATCATTTTTTGCCATGATCGTTCTCATAGAATCGAACCATGTCCTCTTCAACCACCGTTCTTCTCATTCCTGGTGACGGCGTAGGCGCAGAAGTGGTGATGGCGGCCGCCAATGTGTTGGCGGCGCTTGCGCCCGATCTCGATTTTGTTCAAGCCGAGGCCGGCTGGCGTTGTTTCAGACGAACAGGCGCCGCACTGCCCTCTGAAACATTGGCGCTGGCTCGCGAGGCTGACGCCGTTCTTTTTGGCGCAACCCAATCGCCAATGCAGGAAACCCCCGGCTATCAAAGCCCTATCATCGCCCTGCGCAAACAACTGGGCCTCTATGCCAACCTGCGCCCCGCGCGTAGCTTGCCAGACGCCGGCAAAGCGTTTGATCTGCTCATTGTGCGCGAGAACAGCGAAGGTTTGTACAGCGGTCGCGAACGCCCCATCCCGGGCGGCTTTGTGGCCGAGCGCGTGGTCACGGGGTTGGCCAGCCACCGCATCGCCGAGACGGCCTGCCATCAGGCGTTGCGCCATGCCGAGCGCACGGGGCGGCGGCCACATCTTACGGTTGTGCACAAGGCCAATGTGTTGAAAAAGAGCGACGGACTATTCCGTATCAATTGCCTCGAGGTGGCTTCGTCCTACCCGCAGATCACGGTCGATGAAATGCTTGTGGATACGGCGGCCATGTGGCTCGCGCGCGATCCGTCTCGGTTCGATGTGTTGGTCACCACCAATCTCTATGGCGATATCCTCTCTGATTTGGCCGCAGGCATGGCCGGCGGTTTGGGCCTGGCGCCTTCGGCCAATATCGGTGACAAACGACCGGCTTTGTTCGAGCCGGTGCATGGCTCCGCTCCCGATATCGCAGGGCAAGGAGTGGCCAATCCGGTTGCGGCTTTGCGAAGCGCGGCCATGTTGCTGGCCTATTTGGAACGCGAAGATGAAGCCCGGCGTCTTGATCAAGCCATCGATCATGTGTTGCGTTTCGGTCCCCGAACCCCCGATTTGGGCGGCCGCGCGGGGACGAAAGAGGTGGCGAACGCAATCAAGCGCCGCGCGCTTCTGGATTGACATCCCAAAACAAGCGCGGGGGTCTTTCGCAGTTATTCGTATCTCAACGCCTCCACCGGTTGCAAGCGGCTGGCGCGCCAGGCCGGATACGCGCCTGCGATAAGACCCACCAACAGGGTGAGACCTATCGCTCGAGCGAAAATGGCAAGATTCCACTCCGCGGCCAAAAAAGCGCCCATGCCAGGGACTTGGGTCAATAACCAGAGCAGAATGACGCCCATAATGGAGCCAATTATTCCGGCCAAAAGGCATAGCAGCAGGCTTTCCTCGATGATCTGCTTCAGTATCCGACGTTTGCGCCAGCCCAGCGCTCTTAGGACGCCGATTTCGCGCGTGCGTTCGTAGATGGACATGATCATGGTGTTGGCCACGACAATGCCGCCCACCAACAGGGCCAAAATGCCGATTGCATCCATCATGGCCTGCGCGTTTTGCATATCGTCGGTGTTTTGCGCGAACTCGCTGCTAAGGCTGGCCCGCGCTTCGGGAAAACGGCGATTGATGGCCGCGACCACAGCCTCGGCCTGGCCGGGATCTTTTACATCGAGAAAGATGTAACTCACCGTGCGCGGCCGATTGAGCAAGCGTTGCGCCTCGCGCAAGGCCAGCAGCGCCGCGCCATCCTCCCAGCTCACGCCCGTTTCGAAAACGCCCACGATCTTGTAGCGATTTTCGTACAAAATCAGCGTGTCGCCCAGGCCGAGATTATATGTTTCGGCCGCGGTTTTGCCCAACGCGGTCTCATTGGGACGTCGCATGTATCGGCCGTCACTCAATCGATAATGATCCATGACTGCACTGTTGGGATCCACGCCCAAAATCAGAAAAAAGGGCATATCCTCGGTCATGATGAAGCCCAGGAGCACAGGGCTAACCGATTTCACCTGGGGCATGGCCTGAATCTGAGAAACAATGCGCTCTTCCAACGAGCTCAAACTCATGTCGGCCACATCGCGCTGCATCACCGTGATGTTGCCCGGGCCGCTGCTGCCGGCCAGGCTGTTGAGCGTGCGCATCATGCCCGCGATCATGCCGCCCAACATGACCAGCGTGGCCACGCCAATGCCAATGCCCGCGGCCGAGATCAAAGTGCGGGTGCGACGTCGCCAGAGATTGCGGAAGCTCTGGCCGCCGATGCGGCTCAGGCGGCCTCCCCCCGCGCCCGCGCTGCCGCCTTCATAGCGCAACGCCTCCACCGGCTGCAAATTGGCCGCCACCCAGGCCGGATATGCGCCTCCCACCACGCCCAGCAAAAGCGCAGTCATCAATCCTTGCACGAAAATCTGGGGGGAAAACGCGCCCTCCAGCAGGCTGCCCACGCCGGGCATGGTTGCAACCAGCTCGGTGAAGGCTACGCCGAGCAGGATGCCCGCGACGCCGCCCATTAAACTGAGCACAACCGTTTCGCCCATGATCAGGCGCACGACGCGCCAGCGGCTCCAGCCCACGGCTCGCAGCGTGCCGATCTCGCGCGTCCGCTCCAATACGCTCATCACCATCGCGTTCATCATGCCCAAACCGCCAATGAGAATGGCGATGACGGCGATGCCCCAGGCGAACCCTTGCATGAAGTCTGCGTAGGATTCGTTGACCTCGTATTCGCTGGACTTCGTCACCACGAGATCATCGTCGATGGCCTCGATGCGCTGCATCACCTGTTCGATGTCTGCGCCCCGACGCACGCCCACCTGAAAAAGGCTGACCTTGCGCGTCTTGCCCGTGATCTTTTGCGCATCTTCCAGCACCACCACCCCGCCCGATTCTTCCAACGCCTGGCCGGTTTCGTAAATGCCCACAATTTCATAAGGCGAACCGGCAAGGCGCAACCTGTCGCCCACGCCTTTATTCAGACTATCGGCCGCGCGGCGGCCAATCGCGATTTGGCGCGCCGCGGTTACGGGCTTGCCCTCGACAATGCGATAGTGTTGCATGGCCACGCTGCCCGGTTCGTATCCGAAAATCATGAAAAAGGGCATTTCTTCGGTTACAATCCAACCATAGACGCCCGGATCCACATCCTCCACGCCCGGCGCGGTCTGCAAGCGCGGGCCGATGTCTTCATCGAGATTGCTAAACGCCACATCGAACGCGTTGGCTTGAGAAACGAGCAGATCATTGCTAAGCCCCACCACGCTGCCGTAGTTTTTCAGAAAACCTTGAGCCATCGCTCCCAAAGCCACCACCGCGGCCACGCCAATGGCAATGCCCAGAATGGTGAGAAAACTACGCGTGCGACGCCGCCACAGGTTTTTGAGGAGCATGTTTTTCCTCGAAAGGGTCGATTTGTTTTAGCTCATCCTAAATTCAGAGTATACTGTACGATTTTTTCCTTTGTCAATATTCGAATCATGCATCGCACTTTGCCTCGTCGAACGTTTCTCAAACTTCTATTATGCTTTGCCTTTCCCTCCGCTCTGGTCAGTTGTCAAGAGAGCAATGTGGCCTCGGATCCCGTTCCGACCAACGCCGCGAGCGCGGATGTGCTGGTCATTGGCGCGGGCATGGCCGGATTGGCCGCAGCGCGCGACCTGGTCGCGGCCGGCCTTTCGGTCATTGTATTGGAGGCGCGCACCCGCATCGGCGGCCGCATCTGGAGCATGCGTTTTGGCGATGGCGTCATTGACTTGGGCGCGTCGTGGATTCATGGCGTGCGCGGCAACCCCATCGCGCATCTGGCCAAAAAGGCCAATGTGCAAACCATCCCCACCGATTACGACAACCTCTGGCTCTACGATGCGCAGGGGCGTTTGCTCTCCGACGTCGAGGTCGAACGGCAATACCGAGAGTTCCGAACCATCATGGCGGAAGTGCGGCTCATCCGGCGTCGCCGAAAAAAGGGGGGTGAAGCGGACATCGCTTTGGAGGAGGCGCTGCGGTTGGCGCTGCGGGGAAAAACGCTTAACGGCGATGAGCAAATGACGCTGAATTACTGGATCAACTCGGTCATCGAGCAGGAATACGCGGCCGATGTGGCCGAACTCTCGCTCTATCGTTACGATGAGGACGACGCGTTTCGGGGTGAGGACGCGGTCTTTCCCCAAGGCTTCGGCCAGGTTGTGGCCTTCATGGCCCAGGGTCTGGACATTCGCACAGGCCATGCGGTTCGTCGGCTGGAATACGATGCGTCGGGCGTGCGCGCGTTCACCGAACAAGGCGAGTTTCGCGGCGAGCGGGCCGTGGTCACGCTGCCTTTGGGCGCGCTCAAAAGTGGGGCGATGGAATTCGTTCCCGAACTTCCCGCGCGCAAACAGGCCGCGATCCGGCGTCTGGGCATGGGGCTGATGAATAAAACCTATTTCCGTTTTCCCCGCGTGTTCTGGCCCGAAGAGAGCGAATTCCTGGGTCGGCTTTCCCCGCGCAAGGGGCGCTGGAGCGAGTGGCTGAGCATGGTTCGCTATACGGGCGAGCCGGTGCTGGTGGGGTTCAATGTGGCGAGCTACGCCCGAGAGATGGAGGCCGCGGCCCTGGAAACCGGCGTCGAGGCGGCCATGCAAGCCCTGCGCGGCATGTTCGGCCCTGGCATCCCCGAACCGGAAGCCATCATGAGCACGCGTTGGGCGTCCGACCCTTATTCGCTTGGCGCCTATTCATTCGCTGCCGTAGCCGCGGGCGAGAGCGATTACGAAGCGTTGGCCGAACCGGTGGACGAACGGCTTTTCTTCGCGGGTGAAGCCACCCATGTCCGTTATCCGGCCACGGTGCACGGCGCGTTTCTCTCCGGCCAACGCGAGGCGCGACGCATTTTACGTATTTTGACTACAGCCGTTTGAGCAATTCGTCGCTCTGTTTTGCAGTTAAAAACAAAAAGAACAAAGGGACGGATGGCGGTCATCCGCTCATCCGCCCCTTGTTTGTTCTCACCCGACTATTCACGCGTCCACATCATCGGCATGTAGGTCACTGATCCGCTGGCTGATATTTGCACCATTCCGGATTGGGTCTGGACGGGAATGGAACCGCCCGTTTCGTTGTTCATGACCGCGTTTTGCAACGAGAACTGCGCCTTGCCCGCGGCCAGAGGACGGAACCGCAGGGTTGCCAGGGGGCCATCTCCACTAACGCCGGGCGCATTGCCAAAGCTAAAAGCGCCAAAACGAGTGGTCCCTGCATTTTCATCGATGTTTGGCCCCAATGGGCTTACTGTGCGACCCGTTTCGCTTAACCAATCGCTGAATTCGACGTCGATTAGGTCTAGCAAGGTGGGGTCGTAGGCCAGGGTGACTTCATATCCGGCCAGCGATTGCACCTGCTCAGCGCGAACGACGATGGTGTATAGACCATCGCTTAGCGGCCAGGTGGCGCTCGCGGGTTCAACTGCCATGATCGCGGTTTGCGCTGGCGCCACCAAACGGGAGTGGGCCTGGCTTTGCACCGCGCCGCAAGCATCGCCCCAATGTACGGCCACAGCCATGATGTCAATGACCGTGATCTGACCATCGGCAACGAGGTCGAGGGCGGGGTCCCAGTTGGGGTCGCCCTCCCTTTCGCCCCAATGCGAGGCCACCATCATGATATCGACCACATCCACATGACAGTCCCCGTTGAGATCACCCACTAAGGGAGCCGGGGTGGACGTGGGCGTAGAGGTAGGTGAAGGCGAGGGCGTAGGCGTGGGCGGAGTCGAGGGATAGCTATTCGCATCGCCGGGAAAAGTGAGCGCCTGGATTTCTTCCAGATTGGTGTAACCGTCGCCATCTGAATCGAGAAGTTCGATGGCGTCAAAGTTGCGTCCATGGGACTGGTAATCATGGCCGTATGAATTCAGCTGAGGGATGGATGTGTGGCAGACGCTGCAACTGTTGAGCGCGCTTGCGGCTGTATGCGGATACGCGGCCACGAACGCGGTGAGATAGTTGCTCTTGGCTTGCACAGGGGGCTGGCGTTCGCCAAGAAACGCGGCTCCGGCCATGGCCAACAAGGCGATAAGCGCAAAAGATGAAAGCCATCGTTTTGGCGAATGAATCTCAGGAAAATGCATTAGGGAGATCCTCCTTTGACGCGAGTTTGAAAGATCGATGAAGCGGTGGCGTCGCGAGAAATGTGAGCCAACTTCTATATTACATTAACGCCAGATTAGGGTCGTCGATACGGGGCGAGGCGGTCGAGGGGGCGCGTTTAACATACGCTTAACATGAGGATGACTCAGGATTAACCGCGTGGCCTGGTTTCTGATGTAGGATGGAAGAGTAAAACGCATTCCAAGCAACCATTTCTTTTGACGCTTGATTTCAAACACCTTTTTCGGAGGTTCACATCATGACGCAACGAACAGCTCTTTTCGCCGCTTTGGCGCTCACGGCCTTTGTTATTATTGGCGCGGCCTCGGTGATGCTGGCGCTGCCCAGCATTCGCAGCGCAAACGCTTCAGACATCACGCCCACTGTAGAAACGCCGGTTCAACAGACCGCGTCGCCAGAAAACGCCGACGCTCAGGCGCTGCTCGACACCATCCAGACGCGCGAGTCCGCCTATCGAGCTCAGATCGAGCAGGCCAATCAGCAGTTGCAAGAAGCCTACCAACGGTTGCAGCAACTGGAAGCTCAAAACAGCGAGCTGCTTCAGCGAGAACAGATTTATCAGCAACGTCTGCAAGAGAGTAATCAGATCATCGAGAGCATGCGGAGCAGTCAGCCGCAGATCGGGTCCGGTTGGAGTGATGATGACGCTCGCGAGTATGGCTCCATCTCCTATCGCGATGACGATGACGACCACGACGAGTATTATCGCGATGACGACGATGACGAATATCGCGGCTCATCTTCATATTATGAGAGCGATGACGACGATAAACGCGGCTCCTCTTACTATCATGACGATGACGATGATGAATATGAATACGACGACGACTAAACCCACGAGCAAACGCACGACCAAAGCGCGGCGTCGCGGTCGTAGCAAACCTTTGGGCGCCAGGGCTTTGCTTGCAGCCCTGGCGCTAAGCGGAACCCTGGGCGGATGGGCTATTTTGGCCAATGCCGCGCATAATGAGCCAGAGCCGCCGATCACGCCCACGCCGACTGGCGAGACTATCACCATTTCCACCGGAGACGCCTTTCTTGTTCTTCCTCCCATTCCAACAGTGGCGCCGCCTCCGGCTGAAGTCAATCTCACTACGCCCCTCAATCCATTGCCCGAGCCGGTGCAGTTGGCGCCCATTCCTGCGGTGTCTCGCCCTGCGCCCCAACCCATGACGCACACCCGCTCCAGCCGATAGGGCCAGCCTCGTCATGAGAGAATCGAAAATCTCCGGCCTCGAAAAGCCGTTCAAAGGGTTCGGTTGGAGGAAAAAGGGAAGGAACCGATTGTAGATTCCGTTTCCTCCACCCGAACCTTGGGTCAAGCGATGTAAAGTGGTGGAGTGAGGTCCAAAGATCATGAAGCTTCAACATCATGCGTTCCGAGCCATGAATTGTCAGATGGCGGCCTGGGTCTATTCAGATGACCCTGAAGCCCAAGACGCCTTGAAACGCGTGGAGGCCTGGATGGAGGAGGTGGAGCAGGCGCTCAGCCGCTTCCGTCCTGAGAGCGATCTCAGCCGTCTCAACGCCGCGGCAGGTCGGCCTTATCGAGCTGGAGACATTTTGTGGCAAGTCACCCTACGCGCGCTCGAAGCCGCCGAGTTTAGCGGCGGCGCGTTTGATCCCGCCATTGGCCAGGCGCTCATCAACGCGGGATATGATCGCTCTTTCGAGCAAATCGCTTCCGAACGGTTCGCCGAGAACCATGGGGCTCCTGCGCCGGTTCAAGAAGGTCGCGAGCCGCCCACATCGTTTCATGCTTCTGGGTTTTCGCTTTCTCATCTTTCTCTGTCCGCTCAAATCCGCCTTGATCCGGCATCTCGCACCATTACGCTGGCTCCGGGCGCGCGACTTGATTTGGGCGGCATTGCCAAAGGTTGGGCCGCGGATCGGGCGTTGGACATGCTCCGCCCCTTTGGCCCGGCCATGATCGACGCCGGAGGCGATCTCGCCATCGGCGACGCGCCGCCCGCCGCGACAGGATGGCCTATCGGCGTGACCGACCCGTTGGCCCCGGAATCCGATCTGCTTTTGCTCCGCCTGGCCCATGTGGGCGTGGCCACGTCGGGAACCGACCATCGCCGCTGGTGGATTCGGGGGCGTCAGCAACATCATCTCATCGCTCCTCACACCGGCGCGCCCGCCCAAACCGACATTCTCAGCGCGACCGCGATCGCGGCCAACGCGACCCAAGCCGATGTTATCGCATTGATCTTGGTTGTGCTAGGTCTCGAGGCCGCGCAACACTGGTTGCAACAACATCCTCACATTCCCGCTCTTTTGGTGCTTAACGATGGCCGTTCATATCAAACCCAAAGCCTTGTCCCCTATGTCGAAACGCCCTTCCCCATCTACGCCTGATCCTTACGATCAACCCGCTGTCTCCTGGCAATCGGCGCTCTTGTTCTTACTGGCCGCAGTGATTGGGGCTGATCTGGCCCTGTGGATTTTGCCCAATTGGCTGCCGGCGCTGCTCACCGACATCGCCGTTCAGAAGGCGCCGTGGCATTTGGCGCGCGTTTCCGGTGTGGTTGCATACATTCTTTTGTGGTTGAGCACGGCTCTGGGTCTGAGCATCACCAATCGATTGGCTCGCGCCTGGCCGGGCGGCCCCACCGCCTTTGATCTTCATCAATTCACCAGCCTGTTGGCGCTGGCTTTCGCGGGATTCCATGCGGTCATTCTTTTGGGCGATGAATATATCGGTTACACCTGGGCGCAGATTCTGATCCCCTTCGCGGCCACCGGTTACAAACCCGTGGCTACGGCCTGGGGGCAGATCGGACTCTATCTTGCGCTTATTGTAACATTTAGTTTCTATATTCGTTCGCGCCTTGGCCGACGAGCCTGGCGATTCATCCATTTTAGCAGCTTCTTATTGTACGGTCTCATCACCTTACATGCGATCCTTGCCGGAACCGATGCATCGGCGCTTGCGCTTTTGTATATTATCAGTATTGCGAGTATCCTTTTTCTCACCATCTATCGCGTGCTTATCACCAGATTCTCCCGCTCATGACGACCGATAAGATCACTTTACTGCTCATCGAAGACGATCACATGATAGCCGAACCCCTGCTCTTTGGCCTGGAGGGGGAGGGGTTTCGGACGCTATACGCGAGCAACGGCCACGAAGGACTGGCCTTGATTCGCGAGGAGAAGCCCGATCTCATCTTGCTCGATGTGATGCTTCCCGGCATCGACGGATTTCAGCTCTTGCGCCAAATACGCCGCGAATCGGTTGCGCCCGTGATCATGGTTACGGCTCGAGACCAGGAGATGGATCGGGTGATGGGCCTGGAGTCGGGCGCAGATGATTACATTGTCAAGCCCTTTAGCTTTCGCGAATTGCTTGCTCGCGTGCGAGCCACGTTGCGCCGCATTCAGATCGAGCGCCAGAACGCCGCGCCGCAACCGAAACAAATTGAAATCGGGCCTATCAGCCTGGATGTCGAGGCGCATCTGGCGCGGCGCAATGGCAAGCCATTGGACCTAACCGAGAAGGAATTCGCATTGCTCGAAGCTTTGATGACGCGCGCGGGCAGCGCGGTGCATCGACATCAACTATTGGATTTGGTGTGGGGTGAAGGTTGGATCGGCAGCCCGCGCACGCTGGATGTGCATATCCGTTGGCTGCGGGAGAAGCTGGAAGAGAACCCCTCCAAACCCAAACTCATACTTACTGTACGCGGATACGGTTATCGTTTCGCCTCGCCCGATGAACTGGCTCAAACGACTTGATCCCCGGCGCAGTCTCACCCTGCGCATCATTTTGATCAATCTCGCTCTGATTTTTTTGGCCTTAGGGAGCCTGGTCGCGTGGACGGGTTTCCGCTTGCAAAAAAGCATCATCGAAGAGGCCGAACATGAGCTCGAGTTGCGCGCGCTCATTGTGGCCAATGGCTTGCGCGAACCCGTGAAAAAGCAACTGGAGTTCGAGGAGAGCGAAGATGAGTACGACGATAAAGATGAGGAAGAGCATGAATATGAGGATGAAGAAGGGCATCGCCAGGTGTTCGTATCCTTTGGCGAGCGCGATTTGAAAACCATTGTCGATAGTTACGCCGAGGAAATGGACGCTCGGGTGACTATTCTCGACCCATCCCTTAATGTGCGTTATTCGTCCGATCCCGTCGTGCCCATTCATATCGAGGAGCGTCATCCCGAGATCACCACCGCGCTACGCGGTTCGGAGCAACATGATATTCGTCTCGATGAATGGACGGGCGAAGAGCGTCTGTTCGTGGCCGCGGTCATTGGCAGCAGCGACTCGGTCGAAGGGCTGGTTCAGCTTTCGGTTCCCATGACCGAGATCATGACGCGCGTGCACGCCATGTGGGCGGTGCTTTTCACCGCGGCGTTGGTGCTCACGGCGCTGTTTGTGGTGGCGTCGATTATTTTGGGCGGTCAGATCACGCGCCCGTTGCGTCGGTTGACGCTGGCTGCGAATCGTCTCGCCGCAGGGGATTTGAGCACTCGTTTGGATATGGACCGTCAGGATGAATTGGGCGCGTTGGCCGCCGCCTTTGATCACATGGCCGAACAGATTAGTGAGCTATTGGCCCGAGAACGCGCGTTCGTGGCCAACGCTTCTCATGAATTGCGCAGCCCGCTCACGGCCCTTCAGCTGCGAGCCGAGTTGTTGCAGATGACTTCCGGCGACGAGGCGCGTCGCAACCGCTATTTGCAAGAAATTCGAGAGGAAACGGAGAAGCTGGCCCGATTGTTGCAACAGTTGCTCAATTTGAATCGGGCCGAATCAGGCGCTCAGTCGGCCGCGCCTACGGCGCTTTCGCCCTGTTTGGAAGAGATTGTCGCCTCTATGCAACCGCTGGCCGATGACGCCGGCGTCAGCCTTCAGGCCGATATTCCGCCCGATCTGCCCCAAATTTGCATTGGGCCGGAGGATTGTGAGCTGGTGGTGCGCAACCTGGTGGATAACGCCATCAAGTACACTCCTGCTGGCGGCGCGGTCTATTTGCGCGCGTCGGTCAATGCCAAATGGGTGCAGGTGATGGTGAGCGATACGGGCATTGGCATCCCCGAAGCGGATTTGCCCCATATTTTCGAGCGCTTCTATCGCGTGGATAAAGCCCGCGACCGCACCGGCAGCGGCTTGGGCCTGGCGCTGGTGAAAGCCATCCTCGATACGCATGGAGGCGAGATCGATGTGGATTCACGCGAGGGCGAAGGCACAACCGTGACCGTGCGGTTTCGGTCAAAGCGCGAGGCCATCTGAAGAAGCCCGTTTCAATGTCATCAGCGCGGCCAATCCGGCAAAATAGATGACCAGCGCCACCACCATAACCAGAGCAAAGCCGATGGATTGGGCCAGCATGACGGCCATGATGGAGCCAAGCACCGACGCAAAACCATTAACGCCCCAGGCCCAAGGAATGAGCAATTCGTTGGTGCGCGACACCATTCGGATGCCGAGCGGGAAAGGCATGCCCATAAGCAACCCCAACGGCGCAATGAGCAAGATGGAAAAGGGAATGCGCGCGGCCAAAGGCCAACCCAAACCAGCCTGGAAAAGAGGTGGAAGCGCGAAGATGTAAACCAGCGTTAGCGCGGCCACAGCCGGAATGACAACGCGCAATCCGCGGCGAGGGTCGGCATCTGGGCCCACAATGCGGTTGCTGAGCAAGCTCCCTAATCCACTGAAGGTGAGCAATGAGAAAAGCACCACCGAGAGCGCGAAAACAGGATGCCCCAAGAAAAGGATGAATCGCTGCATGAAGCCTATTTCGATGAAAATAAAGGCTATGCCGAGGGCGGCGAAGTAGAGCATGAAACGCCGCGCGCCTGCCGTGCTTAGGCCCTCGCGACGGAAGCGCCACAAAGGCCACAAGATCAGCGCAACCGAAAGAACGAAGGCCTGGAGCAACAGGATGGTGAGCGTCAGTTTGCCGCTGCGGAAGGTGCCGAAGTTTGTCCAACCGTAGTATTCGAAGAAGAAGGGTTTGTTGTCGTTGGTGGGCGAGACATCCAGCGGATAAGCGGCGTAGAATGCGTTCTTATCCTCGGCATTGAAGAAATCGACAAAGGGGTTCCCCGATTGATTCAGCATATCGGGCGCGTAGAGGATGGTGAAATAGAGCGGCTCGGCGATCTGGCGCAAGCGGGCGATCTCCTCGTTTGTGAAGGGCGATTTTTTCATGATCACGGTGGAGGTGTCGCCCGCGCGGATGACGATGAAATGTCGCTCTGGCTCTTGCACGCCGATCTCCGCCAACGCGGCCGAGCCAATGGTGACCAAACGAAGTGGTTGGCCAGGCGGATCGAAATACCAGCGGCCAATGGCCAACATCCCGTCTGGACT
The DNA here is from genome assembly GCA_013151415.1 of Chloroflexota bacterium. Classification (GTDB taxonomy): domain Bacteria; phylum Chloroflexota; class Anaerolineae; order J102; family J102; genus JAADII01. The sequence goes on along the minus strand of JAADII010000080.1, from coordinate 42,085 downwards.
AAGGTGACTCAGATAATCTCGAAACGCATCTTGAGTGTAAAGATAATTTTCGGTGAGGCTGTAAGCCCCGGCCGCGGCCGCGGCCCAGGTGTCCACCTGCGAAAACTGGATCACGTCATACATATCTTGCGAGCGGGCCACAAAATTGCGACCCTCCGCGACCTGCACATCCACATTTGGCAGGTCGCTATAAAGGCCGCCCGAAAATTCCCGATATTCATCGCGCATAATTTCCACGATCAGCGGATTGATCTCGGCCGCGGTGATCTTGCGAGCGCCGTTATACCAGGCCACCAGCACATCGACGCCTCCGCCCGGCCCAATGAGAAGGACGTTGGGCTTCTCCTTTAGCCGGTAGACAAGGCTGCTGGGCAAAGCGTTGACCCAAACCAGCTCTTCGGGATCGCCGCTCCATTGGTTGATGGCGGTCATAGCTGCGGCGTCAATGGTGATGAATTTTTGCTCGGGCAGCGGCCCCTTGTAAGCGCCGCTCAAACCCCATGCCTGACCTTTCATGCCCGGTTGCCACATCACGTCGATGCGACTAAATGGCGTCCAACCCGTGTATTCCAGCTGGATATCGGGGTAGTTTTCCTTGTCGTAGGCGATTTGCAAGGGCTTGCTGGGAGGAATGTAAAGCTGAAATAGGTTGGAGGCTTGCGGCAACATGAGTAAAATCAGTAAACTATAACCGACCAACAACGCCGGCGTTTTCCAGCGGGCCCGTCCTCGACCTATAGCTCGCGCCCGGGCCAAACTGAAGGCGAGCGCTGAAAGAGAGGCGATAATAGCCGCCAGCATAACCACAGCCTGGCCCGAAAATACATAAAGCGCGCTCACCACCGTCAGGCTTCCCAATCCTGCGCCCAAAAGATCGGCGAAGTAAAGTGAGCCGATCTCTCTGGCCCAGGCCGAAAAGGCCGCGCCTAGCGTCAAGCCGGCGAAGAAAAAGGGAATGACAATGAGCGCATAATACAGCACCATATAGATCACAAGCTCGACCGCGGCCGCGGTTGGATTGCTCACCCCTGGTAGCAAGGGTTTCAACGGGTCCAGGGGAATGCGCACCATGAGGGAAAACGCCGCCAAAATGCTGACGCTGAACATGCCCGCGTACCGGCTCAAATTGCGGTAAAGTTGGGCGCGTCCGGCGGCTGTGGCGGGGTCGCCAGACAACGCCTCACGGCGCACAGCCAGATATGCGCCGCTGGCGCCAAAGCCCAAAAGGGCTGTGCTGATGATCATAAAGCCAAACTGATACCACAAAGACACGCTGAAAATGCGCGTCAATGCGATTTCAAGCATGAGAGTGCTGAAAGCGATGAGAAAGACGCCGAGGTAAAGAAGTGGATTTCGTCGCATGGATGAATGAAGGCCTGGATGGACGGTGGGTTCGCCGCGAAACTACAGGGCGGCGAGGATGCAGAGGGTGGATGTGAAATCGCTCTTCAACAAAGCATCAAGTTTTGGACGATGCGGCTCGAGCAAAAAACAACGGCGACCTCGCCCGTGGGGAGGCGCGCCGAGGGGCATTGTAGAGAAGCTTGGCCGCGCTGTCAATATTCCCATCATTCCGATATTGAACATTCGGAGCCGATGGAGTATGATTTTGAGACCATTGTTCCACCGCGCTTCAGTCGATAGCGCTCATCTTCCAAGAAACGATGAATTTTAGACAATACGTCAATCCCGACACCATTGTCGATGATGTGTCTGCGGGTTTGGTGTTGGGCGTCGAAAGCATTCCCGATGGCATGGCCTCAGGGCTGTTGGCCCTGGTGAATCCAATTTATGGGGTGTATGGTTATATGATGGGCGTGTTCACGGGCGCGTTTTTCACCAGTTCGGTGTATATGTCGGTGCAGGCGACCGGCGCCATGGCTTTGGTCATCGCCAGTGTGCCGCAAGTGCGTTCTGGCAACGACCCCAACGCGGCCTTGTTCGCCCTGGCCATCATCACAGGGGTGATCATGCTTGCCGCGGGTTTGTTAAAGCTTGGGTCACTCATTCGTTTTGTGCCCAATTCGGTCATGACGGGGTTCATCAATGCGGTGGCCTTCCTCATCATTCTTGGGCAGCTCGATGATTTCACCGGCTATGAAAGCGTCGGCTCCAATAAGATCATCAAAGCGCTCGATCTTTTCGCCAATTTGGGTCAAGTTGATCCCCGCACAGCGTTGGTGGGCGTTCTCACCATCATTCTCATTCTCACGTTAGAGAAGACCGCGTTGAAGGCTTTGGGCATGGTTGTGGCGCTGATTGCCGCGTCGCTACTCCCTTCGGCCTTGGGTTGGGATTCGGTGGCTTTGGTCAAAGACATCGCCGAGATTCCCAGTTCATTGCCTCGCCCATCGTTTCCACCGCTGACCGCATTTCCCGGCCTCGTCATTCCGGCGTTTTCTTTGGCTTTTGTTGGTCTCATGCAGGGCGCCAGCATTAGCCAGTCCATCCCCAACCCAGACGGCAAGTTCCCCAATGCATCGGGCGATTTCGTGGGGCAAGGCGTCGCGAATGTGGTTTCCGGTCTGTTCCAGGGCACGCCGGTGGGCGGTTCCATGTCGGCCACTTCCATTGTCACCAACGCCGGCGCGAAATCGCGTTTCGCCAACATTTCGGCAGGCATTGTTATGGCTGTGGTCATTTTGCTGTTTGGCAAGTATGTGGGCATGTTGGCCATGCCAGCGTTGGCCGGTTTGCTGATCATTGTTGGTTTTCGCACCCTCAAGCCGCGCCAGGTGGAAACTGTGTGGAAGACAGGATTGGTGCAGCAAGTGGTCATGCTGCTCACCTTTGTGGCCGCATTGCTCATTCCGTTGCAATTTGCGGTGCTTTTGGGCGTGGCCTTGGCCGTTCTGCTGTTCGTCTTTCAGCAATCGAGCAAAGTGGTGGTGAAAGAATGGGTGTGGGAGCCGGGGCGATGGCCTATCGAAAAACCTGCGCCCGAAATTGTGCCCTCTAACAAAGTGACCATGTTGTTGCCTTATGGCAGTCTTTTCTTCGCGGCCGCCCCGGTTTTCGAGGAGCAATTGCCGGATGTCGGCGATGACACGCGATGCGCGGTGGTTATTATTGGCCTGCGCGGCGTCACCGAAGTGGGCAGCACGTTGCTCGAGGTGCTGGAGCGATACGCCACTAGCCTGCGCGAACGAGAGAGCAAGCTCATGCTGGCGGGCGTTCATCCTTATGTGAAAGAACAACTCATTCGCACCGGCGTCATGCGCGTCATTGGCCGCGAGAATATCTTCCTGGAAACCGAAACGGTTGGCGAATCTGGGCTTGAGGCTTTGCAAGCGGCTCAGGCGTGGATTGCATCTCGCGAATAATTTGTTCTTTTATGGCGATGGCCGTATCATCCAACGACCAATAGGAAACGATTTAACGCACATTTTGCACTGACGATTCAGGAGGCTCTCATGCTATTCCCTTTTATCGGAGGGTTGATCATTGTCCTGATCGGCCTGACCTTCGTGTTTCTGGGCTATCGATTGTTTTTGGTGTTGCTTCCCGTTTGGGGGTTTTTCGCGGGATTTTGGTTGGGCGCTCAAGCCTTGACGCTCGTATTTGGTCATGGTTTTCTGGCCACCACAACGGGTTGGATCGTGGGCTTTTTCCTCGGTTTGATCATGGCTCTGCTTTCCTATCTTTTCTACTTTCTTGGCGTGGCCGTGGTTGCGGGTCTCATTGGTTATAGTTTGGGCGTGGGCCTTATGGGGCTCGTGGGTCTGGGCGGCGGGATTCTGGCCTTTCTCGTCGGCGTCCTCTTTGCATTGATCATTATGGTCATCACATTGGCCCTTAATTTGCAGAAATATGTCGTGATTCTGCTCTCGGCTTGGGCCGGAGGCGTGGCTGTGGTGACGGGCGCGCTGGTTCTCTTTGGGCGATTGACCGCAGCCACACTGCGCGTGCAAGGCGATGCAGTGCTGGCCATCGCCCAAGTTTCGCCCCTTTGGCTTCTGGCGGCTCTTGCGATCGCGGCCGTTGGCATTGTTGTGCAGATTCGTAGTAATCGCACCTATACATTCGAAAAATCCGAGTATATCTATATTTGGGGGTGATAGACAATGTTCTGGTACATCGATCCCATCTATTTCTGGTATGTTTTCGTTCCCGCGTTGATCATTTCTCTGGGCGTTCAGATTTATTTGAAATCAACGGTCGCGAAATGGAGCCAAGTGCGGAACGGCGCCAATCTATATGGTTTTCAAGTCGCGCAAAAATTGTTCGAGCGCACCAAGCTCAATCCCATTCCTTTGGAACGCGTGCCCGGCGATATGAGCGATCACTTTGATCCCGGCGCCAACGTCGTGCGCCTCTCCGAAACCACCGCGGGCAAGAATTCGGTGGCGGCCATGGCCATTGCCGCGCATGAATTGGGGCACGTGCAACAATATCAAACTGGTTCGGCCATGATCAAGGCGCGAGGGTTTCTGCTTCCCGCCCTACAGTTCAGCCCCGTCATTTCCTATATCGCCATCTTTCTCGGTCTTTGGTTCAATATGACCGGCATGCTATGGATTGGGATATTCTTCTTCGCTTTGTTGGTGTTGTTTTCGGTTCTCACTTTGCCGGTGGAGATCGACGCCAGCAGGCGCGGGCTTCGTTTATTGGAGGAGGCGGGTTTGCTGGTGACGCCAGAAGATAAACAAGGCGCGAAAAAGGTGCTCACTGCGGCCGGGCTCACCTATCTTGCAGCGGCTATCACAGCCATATTGCAGTTGTTGTATTATATCAGCATTGCCCGTCGTCAGGGTTGAGATGGGTGAGCAATTCAGTGCATCGATCATAAATGCGTTTGACTCAAGCGGACGGCGCGACGACGGGCCAGAAGCAATAGCGCCAGAATGAAGCACGCGGCTTGCACCAAAACAATGGTCGCTCCACTGGATACATCGACATAAAAACTGATGTAGATGCCCAACAGTCCGGTGAACGCCCCCAATGTCACCGAAATGAACATCATGCGATGAAAACTATCGGTGAGCAATCGCGCGGTGATGGCCGGGATGACCAGCGCGGCTGCGATCATGGTGACGCCCAAGATTTGGATCGAGGCGATGATGGTCGCCGCCAGCAGCAGCGCGAACCAGCTGTCCACCCAACCCACTGGCACGCCGTACACCTGCGCCACTTCCGCGTCGAATGTGGTGAAAAGCAATTGTTTGTAGAGCAGCAGGACCAGCAGGGTTACGGCCGCGGTCACCGCGACGATGACCCACACATCCTGCCGACTGACGCCCAAAATATTGCCGAATAGAGCGGCGTCGAAAGACTGGGTGAAGCGTCGGTAGCGGGAGATCAGGGCCACGCCAATCGCGAAGCTGGCGGTGGTCACCACGCCGATGGCTGCGTCGGCATTGATGCGCGTGCGTCGCGTGGTTTGATTGATGAGCAGCGCGGCCAAAAATCCCCATAGCCCCGCGCCAACATAAAAATTGATCTCCATAACAAAGGCCACTACGGCGCCTCCGAAAACCGCGTGGGCCAGACCATGACCGATATAGCTCATGCCGCGCAGCACAATATAGACGCCGATAAGCCCGCACAGGCCGCCCACCAACACGGCGGCCATGGCGCCATGGCGAAAGAATTCATATTGGAAGGGAAGCAGAAGAATATCCATGCGCAAGCCAAGGATTATCTTTTTGCATCATGGCCCGGTTCACCGCCGGGCACGGGGGCGGGAATGACTTCGCGATATGTGTGGTGATGGGGTTTTTGTTGCACAAAAACAAGGCCATTTTGACGAATAACCATCATTTCGGCTCGATAAGTCTCACTCATCACCGGCTCTGTGATAACTGCATCGGGCGGGCCTTGTGCAATGATGCGACGATTCAAACAGATGATCCATGGCGCATGGGCCGCGGCCATGTTCAGATCATGGGTGGTGAGCAAGATGGTCATCCCATCTTGATTGAGATGGGTGAGTTGGTGAAAAATGCTTTCGGCGCTGTTCATGTCCACGCCTGTGGTGGGTTCGTCCAGAACCAGAAGTTCGGGTTCGGCGATGAGCGCTCTGGCCAGAAAAACGCGTTGCTGTTGTCCGCCCGAGAGGTCCCGAATATGTCGTTTGGCCAGATGGCCAATGCCCAAACGTTCCATGAGGTCGCGAGCGCGTTGGCGATGAGCCTTGCGCGGCCAGGGCCACCAGCCGGCCTGTTGCGTCAGACCCATGATCACCACTTCCTCCGCGGTGACGGGGAAGTTCCAATCCACGGTTTCGAGTTGAGGCACATAGGCCACGCGCAAAGGCGGCTGTCGTCGACCATAATAGACCCCGCTCGTGGGCTCCAAGAGTCGCAGTATCAGCTTGAGCAATGTGGTTTTGCCCGCTCCGCTGGGCCCTACCAAGGCCGCAAATTGACCCGGATGAATATGCAAATTGATGTTGGTGAGCACTGGCGCGCCGCCGTATGTGAAATCGACGGCGCGTAGTTCGATGAGAGGGTCCATGCTACTGCGTTTGCTCCACCGCGTTGTCCGGTCCCGGAATGTTGGACACATCCACGCCATCCATCAGCGAGGGATCGCCCCCCAATGCGCCAGCCATGATTTTTAGATCATAAACCATTAAACCGATATAAGAATGGTTGGGATCGCCCGGTTCGCCTGGCAAATCGTCATCGCGTAGCGTGTCCACGTAAGAGACGCCCGCCTCGCGACCGATCTGATCCAACACCGGAGAGGGAAAAACTTCGGAGCCGAAAATGGCCGGAACCTGCTCGGCCCGCAACTGATCGATGAGCGCGGCCACTTCCTGCGCGGACGGTTCGGAAAAGTCGGCCGGTTGGATAGCGCCGATGACTTCATAGCCATAGCGCGGCGCGAAATAGGCAAAAGAATCGTGATAGGTGAGCAGCTTGCGTTGCGACTCAGGTATGCTGGCCGTCGTGGCCTTAATGGCCTCATCCAGGTCCGCGATGCGTTTGGCGAACGCCTCGTAATTGGCCCGATAATAATCCGCGTTGGCCGGGTCGCGCTCGATCAATTTGTCCCGCACGATCTCGGCATATTTCAATGCGTAAATGGGATTGGTCCAAAGATGGGGATTGGGGTTTCCCGCCTCTTTGGGGAAAGAGAAATCATAAATATATTCATCGGGCGTGATGGTCAATTCACCCAACTGCACGATTTCAGCGCCCTCTTTCAGGTTCGCCTTCGCCAATCGCAAACTGGGCAGCTCGAGGTTGAGACCATTGAGAAAAACCAGATCGGCCTGCGAAAGTTTGATGGCGTCGGACGGCGCGGGTTCGAAAGTGTGAGAATTTACGCCCTCGGGCACAATGCCGCTTAAGATAATGCGGTCGCCGCCTATGTTATAAACAATGTTGGTGATAGGCGAAACCGTGGACACGACGCGCAAACGGCTGTCGCCTGCGTTTTCCTCGGCCGTAGCCGCGCACGCGGCCGCAATTATTGGCAGCAAAAACAAGACCAAGAATCGGATTCGATGCATGGGTGTCACCTCATATTTGGATTGTGGTGTGGTTCAATCTTCAAGCGCTCCCCTCCCGACAATTTTTGCACAGTCCAAAAAAGGAGATATGCGTCATATCGACCCTGAAATCGTATTGTTTTTCCATCAAGCGGTAGAATTCAGATAAAGCGGCATGGGGCAACTGCACCGATGCGCCGCATGCTCGGCACACCAAATGATGATGTGGCTCTCCTTCCGCCAATTCATAGACAAACTTGCCATCAGGCAATAGCGTTACAGTGATGATGCGTTGTTCAACCAAGAAATTCAGTGCGCGATAAACCGTGGCGCGGTTCAACGCCGGCGTGATGGCTTGCACGCGTTGCACCACTTCTTCGGGCGTCACATGTCCCCCCAATTCGCAGATGGCGTCTAAGATCAATTGCCGCTGAGGGGTCATGCGGAATCCGTTGCGGCGCAATTGTGCGGCGATGGCGTCGAGATCGTGGCTCATGAGGCAAAGAAGATGTTCTGCATCCGATGAATGCAATGCAAACGATGTAGCGTCGATGGAATCTGTAGGTTATTGCGACTGTTTGCAACAATGTGGACGGCATTATAGCAGCACTTGTAGCCAGCGTCAACTGGACGCGCTCAGGTCGCACCGGGTTTTCCTATGTGCGCGCTTTCTTTGGCCGCTTTCATCTCCTTCCCGCCTCGCTCAATCGGATCCCAAACCTTTTCAGAAGCTGGCGGCAAAAAAACCCGGCAGGCCGTTTGTCCTGCGCCTGCCGGGTTCGATGGCGATATTGGGTTTTTGCCAACCGCGCCTAAACTTAAACCAAACCCTGATCCAGCATCGCGTCGGCCACTTTGACAAAGCCGGCGCAGTTCGCGCCCACTACATAATTGCCGGGGCGCCCGTAACGCTCTGACGCTTCCAGCGCGGTGCGATGGATGTTTTTCATAATTTGGTGCAAGCGACGATCCACCTCCTCTCGCGACCAGCTGAGCCTCATGCTGTTTTGGGTCATTTCCAGGCCCGAAACAGCCACGCCGCCCGCGTTCGCGGCCTTGCCGGGGCCAAAGAGCACATTGTTCTCCAGGAAGATGTTGATAGCCTCGATGGTGGAGGGCATATTCGCCCCTTCGGATACGAGATAGACGCCGTTGTTGACCAGGTTTTGCGCATCCTTGCCGTTGATCTCGTTTTGAGTGGCGCTTGGGAACGCGCAGTCGGCTTTATGATCCCACATCGGATTATAGTCCAGCGTGGGGTCGCTCTCGGTGTAAACGGCATGGGGGTAGCGCTCTACATATTCGCGAATCCGGCCGCGTCGCACGTTCTTCAGTTCCATCACGAAGTCGAGTTTTTCGCGATCGATGCCCTCCTCATCGTAAATATAACCGTTCGAATCGGAGAGCGTAACCACCTTCGCGCCCATCTCAATAAGTTTTTCTGTGGTGTATTGGGCCACATTGCCCGCGCCCGAGACCAAACACACCTTGCCTTCCAGGGTTTGTCCGCGCGTGGCCAGCATCTCAGATGCGAAATACACCGAGCCATAGCCTGTGGCCTCTGGCCGGATGAGGCTACCGCCCCAGCCCAGGCCTTTGCCCGTGAGCACGCCGGTGAATTCGTTGCGAATTTTCTTGTACATCCCAAAGAGATAACCAATTTCCCGCGCGCCCACGCCGATATCGCCTGCGGGCACGTCGGTGTCTGGACCGATGTGTCGGTAAAGCTCCAACATGAAACTTTGACAGAAGCGCATCACCTCGTTGTCGGACTTGCCCTTGGGATCGAAGTCCGAACCGCCTTTGCCTCCTCCCATTGGCAATGTGGTCAGTGCATTCTTGAAAACTTGCTCGAAGGCCAGAAATTTGAGAATGCTGAGGTTGACCGAGGGATGAAAGCGCAGCCCGCCCTTGTAGGGGCCGATGGCGTTGTTCATTTCAATACGATAGCCGCGATTGACGCGGATAACGCCTTCGTCGTCCATCCACGGCACGCGAAACATGACCACTCGATCCGGTTCGGTGATGCGTTCGATGATCGCGGCCTGACGATATTCGGGATGTTGGTCGAGCACAGGCTGAATGCTCTCCAACACCTCGCGTACGGCCTGATGAAACTCCGGCTCATTCGGGTTCTTGGCAATGATTTGCTCCATGTACTCTAACATGGCGTTTTTTCTCCTTTGATTGGATACAAAAGTGGGTGTATTGGCTTGAGTAATGAAAGGCGAGGACGCGTGGCTTGCCAGAGACGATGGCTCAAACCATGCATTGCCTCGCCTGAAAAACAACCAGGATCAACTCCCAACTCGAACCCAAACCCCGTTTCAGAAGTAGCCCCTTTTTCTGGCCCCCCGCGTTTGAGCCTGAACATAGCCCAGACAAAGGCCCAAACGACTATCATGAATTGGTGCAACAGAGTGAATGAAAAGCGAAACGTCATTGTCTCGCAACCGCCTTGAAAAGGTATGATTCGCACTTAAAACTGCCGCGCTTGATTATCATGATCCTAGCATATTCCGCATGTCTGGCCAAGTTTGGCCTTATGAAAGAATAGCATCGGCCGAAGCTCGCCTTATCTTTTCAAGTTATCTTGGCTGAGGCATAATTAGAAGCATGAAACGCCCCGATCCCTTTCTCTCCACCAGCCTCGATTCCAATGTCAAGCTCTTCCATGAGCTCATGCAGCGTAAAGTGCGCGACATTTTATTGGTGTCCACGCCTTACGACGCCTGGATCATGGAGGAGGATGGCCGCCTATCCGAACGCATCGTCAATGAATATCGAGGCTTGAATTTAAGCAAGCCTCCGCGGCTTACATGGGCTTCCTCGGCTGAAGAGGCGCTGGCCAAGTTGGATGAAAAGCATTTCGATATGGTCATCACCATGCCGCGCGTGGCCGACGCCAACGCATTCGCGTTGGGTCATCGTATCAAAGAAAGGCATGGTCGCGATCTGCCCGTGATCCTTCTCACCCACGGTCTCACGCCCATAGCCCAGGAATTTGCGGACCGAGCCCACATAGCCGGCATCGATCGCGCGTTCGTGTGGTCGGGCAACACCGAATTGTTGGTGGCCATTGTCAAGAGCACCGAGGATCGTTGGAACGTCGAGCACGACACGGCTGTGGCCGGCGTGCGCGTTATTCTCTATATCGAAAACTCGCCTGTTTACTCCTCGGCGCTCCTCCCCTTGCTTTATCGCGAGCTGGTTCAGCAAACCCGAGCCGTGCTGGAAGGGCAACTTAACGAAGAGCACCGTTTGCTCACCATGCGGGCCCGACCGAAAATACTCATTTCAAACAATTACGAAGAGGCCATGGCGCTTTTCGAGAAATATGAAGCGTATGTGCTGGGCGTCATTTCGGATGTGCAATTTCCTCGGGAGGGCGTGCTCGACCGTTCGGCCGGATTCGATCTGCTCAGCGAGATCAAACGCAAGCGATTTGACATTCCTTTGCTAATCACCAGCCTCGATCCTGGCAATGCTCAACGCGCGGCCGAACTTTCCGCCACCTTCGTGGATAAAAATTCACCCACTCTAGAAGAGGACATCCATAATTTTTTCCAATACAGCCTGGCTTTTGGCGATTTTATTTTCCGCATGCCAGATGGAACCGAGGTTGCCCGGGCTTCGGATTTGCGCTCTTTAGAGCGATGTCTGCGCATTATTCCGGCCGAGTCTTTGATCTATCATGGCGAGCGCAATGATTTCTCACGCTGGCTCTTCACCCGCACCGAAACTGTGTTGGCTTCGCGCATCCGCGATTGGACGGTGTCGGATTTTGAATCGCCTGAAGAGTTGCGCAAACATCTCATTCAGTTGGTGCACCAGCGCCGCAAGGAGCGCCAGATGGGCGTTGTGGCCGACTTCGATCCGGCAGAGTTCGATTGGGTCACTCGTTTTGTAAAAATCGGTCAGGGTTCGTTGGGCGGCAAAGCGCGCGGGCTGGCTTTTGTCTCTGCGCTCTTGCAGCGCGATCAGGCCCTGCGCGACAAATACCCGGATGTGCGCATCTTCATCCCCCGCACTCTGGTTGTCACCACCGATGCATTTGAGACATTCGTGGCGGAGAATGATTTGGGGTATTTGGCCACGACAGACGCTTCAGATGAAGAAGTGGCCGAGGCGTTTTTGAGCGCTCGCTTTCCGGCTCATCTTGAAAATGATTTGCGAGCTTATCTCACTCATGTGCATTACCCTTTGGCCGTGCGTTCTTCCAGCCTATTGGAGGACGCCCATTTTCACGCCTACGCGGGCATGTATCGCACTTACATGTTGCCCAATGAGCATCCGCACATTGATGTTCGGCTTCATCATTTGCTTCACGCCATTAAGCTTGTCTATGCCTCCACTTATTATCGGGCGCCCAAAGCCTATTCGCAACGCGTGGGACGGCGCACTGAAGAGGAGAAGATGGCCGTGATTGTGCAACAATTGGTGGGTGAGCGGTATGGCAACTTTTTCTATCCGGCCATTTCGGGCGTGGCGCAATCTTACAATTATTATCCTTTTTCGCGCATGAAGCCGGAAGAGGGCATCGCCAACATCGCTTTAGGATTTGGCATGGCCGTGGTCGAAGGCGAAAAAACCCTGCGTTTTTGTCCTGCTCATCCCTTGCTTATGCCAGAGCGGGCCTCGGTGGATGGCATTCTCGAGAACGCGCAGCGATATTTCTACGCGCTAAAAATGGGCGAAGATTATCACGCATTGGATATCGGCAGCGGCGCGAATTTGGTGCGTCGCGAGGTTGCCGACGCGGCCGAAGAGCCGCCCGTGAAATTCCTTTCCAGCACTTACATTCCTTCGGAGCATCGTATTCGCGACACCACCGCCATTCCAGGCCCGCGGGTGCTCACCTTCGCCAACGTGCTCAAGTATAAGAAGATCCCATTGGCCGATCTGCTGGCCGATTTGTTGGATATGGGCGAAGCGGGCATGGGGACTGCGGTCGAGCTGGAATTTTCCGTCAACTTACGGCAGGATCAGCGTTGCAAGCCCGAATTTGCTATTCTGCAATTGCGCCCCATGAGCGCGCGCGCGGATCTGCGCGATGTGACGATCACCGAGGCCGATATCAAGGCCGCCTTTTGTTATTCTACGCGTTCGTTGGGCAATGTCGTCAAGAACAACATCGCCGATATCATCTATGTAAAGCCGGATCGCTTTGATCCCGCGGCCACTCGCACCATTGCTCGCGAGATCAATCGTCTAAACGCGGCTCTTAGCGTCGACGATCGACGCTTTTTGCTCATTGGGCCAGGACGCTGGGGCACCGCCGATCCCTGGTTGGGCATTCCGGTGCGTTGGGCCGATATCTCGAGCGTCAGCGCCATCGTGGAAGCGCCCCACGAGCGGCTCAACGCAGAGCCTTCTCAGGGGTCCCATTTCTTTTACAACCTCACCACGCTGGGCATCAATTATTTCACAATTTCCAATCGAAACGATGGCTTCATTCATTGGGATTGGCTTTTATCCCAACCTATTGCCGCGGAAACCAACCACATAGCCCATGTACGCTTGCCCGAACCGGTGTTGCTCAAGGTGGATGGTCGCTCCTCTCGCGGCGTGATCATTCCCGCCGGCAAGGGTGATCATTGAGGGGGCGTTTCAAAATGGGGGCGCGTTCATCAGTGTCATTCCCCAACGTCCAGGTGGACGCCGCTATGGGAGTTGGCGATGGCTTCGGGGCGCCTAGGTCCTTTTCGCAATGACGCGCACCTTTTTTGCCCCGACATTGAAACGCCCTGCTCATTGAAAGGATGTTGACAGCTCAACCCAGATGCGGTATGATGCAGGCGTCATGAAAACAATTCGCAGGCGTTCGACTATCGGGAGCGAGATCAGGCCCCAGGTCTGATTCGCCACGTCGCGCCTGCGAGCCTATCTCGATCCCGCACCCAAACCACGATGGAGTTTCTCCTCGTGGTTTTTTCTTTATCGCATGGTTATTTCGTATTTCATAACAAGGAGTCAATCTCATGTCCCCGAAACCCAAAGTCCAAAAAGTTGTGCTCGCCTATTCGGGCGGGCTGGACACCTCGGTCATCGTGCCCTGGCTGCGCAACAATTACGGCTGCGAGGTGGTCTGTTTTACGGCCAACCTGGGCCAATATGAAGAATTGGAGGGCCTGGAAGAGAAGGCCCTGGCCTCGGGCGCGAGCAAGATCTACATCGAAGACCTGCGGCTGGAATTCCTGACCGATTATGTTTTCCCCACCATGCAGGCCGGCGCGATTTACGAGCGCAAGTATCTTTTGGGCACGTCCATGGCCCGGCCGCTCATTGCCAAGCGCATGGTGGAGATCGCAGAATTAGAAGGCGCGGATGCGGTCGCTCATGGCGCGACCGGCAAAGGCAACGATCAGGTGAGGTTTGAGCTGACGGTCATGGCCCTCAATCCCAAGCTCAAGATCATCGCGCCCTGGCGCGAGTGGGATATTCGCGGGCGTCGCGACGCGTTGGCCTATGCCGAGGAGTTCAACGTGCCGGTCGCGGCCACCGAGGAGTCCATCTACAGTCGCGACCACAATCTCTGGCACATGAGCCACGAGGGCGGCCTGCTGGAGGACCCCTGGAACGAGCCGGAGGAGGCCATGTATACGGTGACCACCGCACCCGAAAACGCGCCCGACGAGCCGGAGTATGTGGAGATCGATTTCAAAGAGGGCGTTCCTGTGCGCATCGACGGCGTGGCCCACGGCCCGGTCGAGCTTATGGAATCGTTGAACGCGCTGGCCGCGAAGCACGGCATTGGCCGCGTCGATCTGGTGGAAAACCGGCTCATCGGCATGAAGTCTCACGGCGTCTATGAGACGCCAGGCGGAACTTTGCTCTACGAAGCCCACGCGGCTCTGGAGCAGCTTTGCCTGGACAAGGATACGCTCCATTTCAAGCAGCAGGTGGGCCTGCGCTACGCGGAACTGGTCTATAACGGCCAATGGTTCACGCCTTTGCGCGAAGCCCTGGACGCGTTCGTTCAGACCACGGAAAAGCGCATCACCGGCACGGCCCGCTTCAAACTGTACAAGGGCAACGCGATTTTGGTGGGTCGCAAGAGTCCGTACAGTCTTTATCGTGAGGATTACGTCACTTTTGATGAGGATGATGTTTATAATCAGAAGGATGCAGAGGGTTTCATCAAGCTCTTCGGTTTGCCCATGAAGGTGCAGGCCATGCTGGAAATCGAAGGCCTGGGCGTCTCCCACTATCGCTCGCCCGATTATAGCAATTTCAAACGCGATTGATCAGCCTATTATGGACGCGGATGGAAATCTTCCCGTCCGCGTCCGAGGTCTTTTTCGTGCGCCTGGAGCAGTTCAGGGTGATGTTCTGGCAACCACTGCACAAGAAAATCCAGACCGCGCCGGGTGCTTTCGGAACGAATACGCGAACGCCATCGCGGCCATCCCTCGATAAGCGCATCGTATCCAAGCAAACGAACGATGTCTGAATAGGTTCCGTATTCTATCAAACGCACCGCGGCCCAGTCTCGATCCAATCGACCCAGGGTGCGACGTCCGCGCAAAATATCCAAAAAGGTCGCCTCGTCGATATCGTAATCCCAAGGATATGAAGGCCGAAAAGACATGGAGGCGGTCGAACAACTCATCATGTTGTTTGCTCCGAGGATATCTGTTTTCATTGAGATAGAGTTCTTTCAAGATAGCGAAGTAGCTGCAAAATGCTCATCATTTGTCCGGGGATTACATTGTCCTCATCACCGTCATGAATATGGTGAGGAAAGTTTTCCAACTCTGGATAATGTGGCGTGCTATCCCAACGTCGCCTCAGAAGCTGTTTGGTTGCATCCATCCATTGATAATGATAATCGATTGTTTCGATTTGGCCATGTCGGATGATAAAGTATTCCGCCGCCTCCAAAAAATCGCCGTTGATCAGCGTCGCACGAAATCGAATGTATCCGTCATCGGTATTACTCCAAGAGCGGATGACCTGGTATTCAAGGATAATAGGACTTCCGATCAACGCCAGATCAATCTCAACGAGATAAGAACCTGGTTCATTCACGATCCATTCTCACCTCGCAAGATACGCAACCGTTGTTGAATACGACGGCGCATTTTGTAGAAGACGTTCCACTCCATGAAATCTGCGTTATCCTCCATTTCCCCTGCCTGGTATCGACGCCAGAATTCATCGGAAGTCAGCCCAAAACGATGCTCGAACGCTCGGAGTTCGGTATCGAGACGCGCCAGGTCTGTTTCGTCCCGTTCTATTTGGCGTTCGACTACTTTTTGCAACGCCCTATCGATGAATGTGTCATCAAGGCCGCCTGCATAGAGGGATTGCAGAGTATGAAGTGCGCGCGTGGCTTGTACTGTAGCCATAGACAACCTCTCGATTCATCATGAATGAGTCATCGGAACTTCTTATTAGTCTACCATTTTTCGGCGAGAATGGTAAGTTTTGGGCCCAAAGATGCGTTTTGCGCTTTTGTCAGCCGGCCGCGTCCGCGTCCTGAAGCGCGCGCATCAGGGGAAAACGCGGGTCTGCGGGATCGGGGTCGATTTCGTGGAAGCGGATCAGCCACACCAGCAATTCGCCTCCCCCGGCCTCGGCCACCCAGTCCGCGCCCAGGGCCGGATGAATGCGCAGAACGTAGAAAGGATAACGCCAATTATCCGGTTGCGCGGGCCGCGAAATCCGCTCCCATTGCCGCGGCGCGAAACGCTTGAGCAGCACCTTGAGCGTGCGTTGCCATACGGCCAATCGCGCCGCGGCCTTGCCGCAATCGTGCAATAGCGCGGCTGCGAGCAGGTCGGGGTCATCCTGGCCCCGCTCGCGCAGCCATTGCAGCACGCGCAAGCTATGCGCGCGGTCGGCTTTGCTCATGCGCCGATACAGCGCCAGCAGCGGTGGAGCCAACAGGGCTTCGGCCGGGCCGTCGTCCACTTGCCGGAAGCCAATGAACAGGTTTTCCAGCCCCCGCGCGATCCGACGAAGGACGCGGCTCATTTTCTATCCTAACAACGTCCTGACGATGGCCCACAATGGCTCGCCGAGCACCCATTTGATGGGCGAGAATTGGGGAAACTGCCAATCGACAATCAATCAATCAATAGCAAGACCAGGAAGAGGGGGCCATATTGCACCTGTTTTTGCCAAAATCGGGCCAGTTGCAGGCTCCAATCCTGACGCAGGGCGTGAAGAATGGCCACGAACACATTGTAGCCATCCAGTGGGAACACCGGCAGAAGATTGAACAAGGCCAGGGCGATGTTGATGATCACCCAATTGATCAAAAACGCGGCCAGAAAATCGCCCGGGGCGACCTGCATCACCTGAAAAACCAACGCGCCCACAATGGCCAGCAGCACGTTGCTTATCGGCCCCGCCACGGCCACGACGCCCATGCCGACCTGGGGCGTGGTGCGGAAGTTGTAAGGGTTCACCTGCACGGGCTTGCCCCAACCGATGCCAAATCCGGCCAGCGATGACATCACGATCATCAACGTGCCCACGCGGTCGAGATGCGCGAGGGGGTTGAGCGTGACGCGACCCTGTCGCCGCGGGGTGGGGTCACCGAGTCGGTCGCCGACGATGGCATGGCTGAATTCATGGATGGCGATGCTGATGACCAGGATCAGCATCATTAGAACGAAATTTAGGATTTGATTCACAGTAGACGCGTCCTCGATATTGTCAAGATGAGGGAATTATAGCATAGTATAGCCGTCTCAGACGAGACAACAATGATAACTCTCAACCTCAACCTTAACCTCAACCTCAACCCCACCCTCACCTCATGCCTATAACCAGGCTGCACAACCTCCCCTGGAAATTGGCCCGCGT
The DNA here is from genome assembly GCA_013151415.1 of Chloroflexota bacterium. Classification (GTDB taxonomy): domain Bacteria; phylum Chloroflexota; class Anaerolineae; order J102; family J102; genus JAADII01. The sequence goes on along the minus strand of JAADII010000080.1, from coordinate 24,831 downwards.
TGGGCGCATTCCCTTTGATGCGGCGTTGGACGATCCCGCTCAGGCCGAGGACTGGCTTCCGGCCTCGGTTCCCGGCGCGATCCAGCGCGATCTCATGGCCGCCGGCCTGTTGCCCGACCTTTATCGCACGCTCGATCTGGATGAGGTGTTGGCCTGGGTGGATGAGAGCGATTGGTGGTATCGCGTCAGTTTGCCCGCCATCAGCGCGGATGAACGGGCCTGGTTGCGTTTCGAGGGCATTGACTACCTGACCGCGGTGACGCTGAACGGCGAGGAATTGGGTCGCGGCGCGGGCATGTTCGCGGCCCGCGAATGGGAGGTGACCTCTTTCTTGTGCGGCGATGAAGCCGAGTTGGGCGTGCGCGTGTGGGGTGGGGGCGCGTTGCCGCGCTGGCCCGATAGCCTGCGCCTGCGACTCGCGCGACGCCTGGCGGGATGGCTGCAAGGCGGTTTGCCTGCGTTCGATGACCGCTTGCTCACGTTGAAAGCGCCGTTGCATTTTGGCTGGGATTTCGCGCCGCGTTTGTTGGCCGCGGGCATCTGGGATGATGTGATTTTGCACACGGCTCGCGGGGTGCGGCTGGCCGACATCTGGCCGCGCGCGGACTGGGGGCCGGAGTATGGGTTGATGATTCAGGTGGAGCTGGACGCGGACAGGCCGCGAAAGGTGCGCTTTCGCGGCCGACTCGAACCCGTCAATTTCCGTGGCGAGGTGCAGGACAAGGCTTGGAAAATGAGGGCGGGAGAGGGGAGGCGAACGCGGCGTCTGGCTTGGCCCGAAGCGCATCTCCGCCCCTGGAGCACGCATGACCGCGGTTTTCCCCATCTTTACCGGCTTACGCTGCAAATAGAGGATGAAACCGGCCTGCTGGACGAGCGAAGCGTGCGCGTGGGGGCCAGAACCATTGGTTGGGATGGCTATGGTCGCGCCGCGGCCCTGTTGCTCAATGGCCATCGCCTGCGCTTGCGAGGCGTCAACTGGACTTCGTTGGATTTGCTGCGCGGGGGTGAAGACGAGGAAGCGCGGATGCGCGCCTTTTTGCAGGCCGCGGCGGATGCGGGCGTGAACGCCATCCGGGTGTGGGGCGGGGGCGGCCGCGAGCGCGAGGTCTTCTACGACATCTGCGATGAACTGGGTCTTTTGGTGTGGCAAGAATTGCCCATCGCCTGTGTATTCATGGATCATTTGCCCGAGGACGAGGCGTTTCTGGCCCTGGCGCGACGCGAGACGCGCGGCATGGTGCGCAAGCTGCGCGGACATCCCTCTCTGATGATGTGGGTGGGCGGCAACGAGTGGGGGCCGGGACGGCATAAGCGCCTCTCGGGTGCACTGAGTGAAACCGTGGCCCAAGAAGACCCCTCGCGGCTGTGGCGTCCTGCTTCGCCGGGGCCGGGGGACAGTCATAATTGGAAGGTCTGGCACGGCAAAGCGCCCATCCGGGCCTATGCTCAAGACCCCGCGCCCTTGCTCAGTGAATTCGGTCTGGCTGCGCCGCCGTCCGTGCAAACCCTGGCCGAGATGCTGCCCCCCGACCATCTTTGGCCGCCCGGTCCGGGCTGGCGTAAGCGAAAGGCCGAGTGGGAGAAGCTGCGGCATTATGCACGTCTGTTCCTTTCCGTCGATCCCGAACAAACCGATCTGGAAACGTTCGTGGCCGCGTCGCAAGAGGCCCAGGCGCGGGGTTTGCAGGTGGGCATGGAGAGTTATCGCCTGCGCGAAGATGGCGTGGGTTGTTTCATCTGGCAATGGAACGAACCCTGGCCTGCAATTTGTTGGAGCGTGGCGCCTTATTGGGAGCCGCCAAAACGGGCTTACGAGCAGGTGCGTCGCTCTTATGCGCCCGTCGCGCCCCTTGCGCGTATCCTGGATGAGCGCGTTGAGCTTTGGGTGGTGAACGACCGGTTGGATTCGCCCGGCCCTTGCGTCCTGACCGCGTCCATAGCCGGGGAAATCGTGTGGGAAGGGGAAGTCGAACCCCGGCCCAACGAGGCCGTTCGCGTGGCTGTCATTCCCCGGCCTCCCATCTCCTCCTCCCCCCGCGACCCCGCGGCTTTGCTCACCCTTCACCTGCGCGGGCCGGACATTTCCGCGCAGAACGACTATCCCCTGCTCGATTCAACGCCATCTCCCCGCGCGCTTCATCTCGTCGCCTGGCTATTCGAGTTGGGTAAGCGAATCGCGTTGCGTTGGTGATGGTGGTTCTTGACAGTGATTGCATGTTTCATACCTTTCCAGCGCCTGAGCGAGGTCTGCGATGAGATCGTCAGGGTTTTCCAGGCCGATGGAGATGCGATAGCAATCGTCGTTGAGGCCAATGCGGCTCAGGCGCGCGCGCTTGCTCTCGTTCTCATAAAGCAGAGGAATAATAAGGCTCTCGTAACCGCCCCAACTGACGCCAATGGAAAAAAGCTTCAGGCCGTCCATGAAACGATGGCGTTGTTCAGGCGTGCCTGGTGGGAGCAATTCGAAGCTAAATAAACTCGACCAGCCGGACATCTGCTGCCTGGCCAATTGATGGCCGGGAAAAGAAGGCAGGCCCGGATGCATGACGCGGCGGACTTTGGGATGTTGCTCCAACCAGTGAGCCACCGCGAGACCGTTTTTCTGGTGTTTTTCCATGCGGATAGGCAGGGTGCGCAACCCGCGCAGGGCCAGAAAAGCCTCGGCCGGGCCTAACGTCGCGCCCAAGAGGATGGCCACTTCGCGTAATCGCTCGGCTCGTTCACCATTGGCAGTGATCAGCCCTAAAACCAGGTCGGAATGTCCGGCGATATATTTCGTCCCTGAATGCACCACGATGTCTGCGCCCAAGTCGTGCGGCTGCTGATAAAGGGGCGTGGCCCAACTATTGTCCACAATGGTCGCGACTCCACGCTCGCGGGCCTGACGGCAAAGCGCGGGCAAGTCGAGGATGTGGAAAGAAAGGCTTCCCGGCGATTCCAGATAGAGCAAGCGGGTGTTGTCGCGAAAATAGGAGGACAGGTCGCGTTGCTCGGGATGGAAATAGGTTGTTTCCACGCCCAGCCCGGCCATGAGGTCGTCGAGAAACTCACGCGTGGGGCCATAGCAGCTATCGACCACCAGCGCGTGATCGCCCGCCCGCACCGTGGCCATGATCGCGGCCGTGATTGCTCCCATGCCCGAGGCGGTGGCGATGCAGTCGTCCGCCCCTTCCAGCATGGCGATTTTTTCTTCCAAAGCGCGAATGGTGGGATTGCCCTCGCGCGTATAGAGAAAGCGCTCGCTGCGGCCGGCTCGAAAATCGAGAAAGGCCTGCATAGAGGGAAAGGCGAAGAGCGAGGCGTGATAAATGGGCGGGTTGATCGCGCCATGTTGCTCGAGGCGTTGTTCGTTTTCGTGGATGATGCGGGTGCTTGTGTGCATGGATCAGCATGAATTATTGATAAAGAGAACGCAATTCATCCAACGACTCCGCGCTGCGCAGGGCCTCGCGTAAGGCGCGCAACACGCCAAGGTCATCGATGCGCTCGATCTCCGGCATAAGTTTCAAACCTTCTACGCCGAATTTCAAGTCCAAACCCAGGGCAATAGCCTGTAGCAATCCATCGCGCAAGCCCTCACGCCATCCCTCGTCATGTCCTTTTTCAAAACCCTGTTGCATACCCTGTTGCATACCCTGTTGCATACCGCCTTCCCAGGCTTCTCGCCAGGTTTCCTCCTTGACCTCTTTCTCGATCTCTTCTCTAAGGATTTCAAAGAATGCTGATTCGATCATGATTTCCCTCCTGCGAAGGAGCAACCTCTGGAGTAGTGATTTTGATGTCAGACCAGAAATGATGCTCATGGCCGTGTACATATCGGCCTTGGTTTCTGTAGGTAAATCGCTTTTATAAATGAGTTCGTCCGCCTGATTGAACCACTGTTCGCCATTTTGCATGATAGGAACCAAAGGCGCCATACATGTCAGGCCTTCTTGTACGATGTCGGCTGCGTCCATTTCGTATACGCGAATGAGTCGATATCGGAACCGCACCTGGTCATCTTCGTAGTAGTCGCTGGCCTGTGACGAGAATGTCAGCAAGAAAACCACGGAGTGAGTCGGCACATCTATTTTGTCTAACTTAAGCTTGTGACGACATAAATACTCCAGCATGCGCAAGGGCGTTTCTTTTCGCCAGCGCGTTTCGATTTCGATGAGAACAAGGAGTTCGTCACCGTCTTCGGTGATCACCCGGAGGGGCAAATCACTGCGTCGAAGTGATGTGGTCTCTTGCGGCAGATCCTCGATAACCGCGCTCTTGGCTACAGGAATGTTTAGCCATCGTCTCAGAATCTCGCGACTACAGAGCCGCAACATCTCTTTGAGGGCGATGTCGTAGTCCACAAGGGATTCCTTTCGTGATGATCATGGGCGAAGGGAGTTGATGGCTGAGGGAAAAAGACCTCTCCGACGACATTGTAACATAGTATAGTTTGCGTAACAATGGTCTATTTTGAGGGGCGCCGGAACGCGTAGAGTATTTGTTTGTCTAGTTGGCGAATGCGCGGGGGCGTTTCGCGTCCGCTGGTCAGTTCATCGCAGGCATGATAGCCCAACAGTTCCAGGCCGGCGGCTTGTGCATCGGCCACCAGTTCGGCGTGGCGGTAAATGTGGTAATAAACGCGGCCGCGGGTTGCGGTTAGGCTCACCTGGTGGATGGCGGCGTCTCCTGGTTCGCCCTTTGCCAATCCCGCTCGTCGGGCTGCATCCACCCAACCATTCCATGTGCGCCAACGCAGGGTTCGAGCCAGGCCGCGTAGATGCCAGATGACTTTGTTCATACTCGCTCGCCGCGCGCTGAGAAGTTGGTCGGCCGCGGCGCCAGGAGATGAAGCGGGTGAGGGCCGACCGTGAGAAGATGGTTTGAGCCAGGCTCCGAGCTTGCGCAGGCCCCAATACCCATAGCAGCGCAGCGCAGGCGCGAGGTTGTCGAGCGCGAGGATGAGGACGCCGCCGGGGCGCAGCACGCGCGCAATATCGGCCAAGACTGCTTGTCGGACCTTTCGTTGCGGGATATGTTGCAGAGCGGCGATGAGAATCAACGCGAGATCGAAACTCGCCTGCGCGTAGGGCAGAGCGCGTAGATCACCTTGGGTGAGATGCGGTTGGAGATGACGCTGCGCACAAAGCTCACGCGCGGCGTCCAACATTTCCCAAGTGATGTCCAGGCCGACGACTCGATAGCCGCGTGGTTGGAGGGCGAGGATGGCGCGACCGCTTCCACAACCCAGGTCAAGCGCGAGGCCGGGCGCGGAAGCATACTTTTTAATCGCGGCCTCTTCACAAGCCTGCAGGCCTTGCAAGCTAAGTCGCCGCCAGAATTCGATGACTTCGGGCTGGCGATACTTGTCCTGAACGGGAAGTTGAGCGGCGTCAGCCATGTTCTCGAATGATGCGAGCGATGATGGCCGCTGTGTCGCGCCATGAAAAACGCGCGGCCTGGGCCAGAAGGCGTTCGCGAGGGGGAGGATGCTCGAGTGCGTCGAGGATGCCTTGAGCGAGCGCAGATTCATCATTTACGGGAACGGGGGGCAAAGTGTGGCCCACGACTTCGGGCAATGAGCTGCTATTGCTTACCAATGCAGGGGTTCCGCAAGCCATAGCCTCAAGCGGCGGCAAACCGAAGCCTTCATAACGAGAGGGAAAGATGAAAAGATCGGCCAGGGTGTAGAGCGCGGGCTTGTCCTCATCGGGCGCGAAGCCCAAGGTGCGCACACGCGCTTCCAGCCCCAACTGAGCAATGAGCGGTCGCGGATCGGTGAACCAGTCGTCACTTGGCTCTGGCAGCTTCCCGGCGATGAGCAGGGGCGGCAAACTCGGTTTTTGTTTCCATGCCCGCGCATAGGCGCGAAGCAAAAGCGGCACATTTTTGCGCGGATCGAATCCGCCCAGATAAAAGAGATAGTGCGGAGGAAGATGATAAGCCCGGCGCACGCGAGCCAGCTCCGCCGCATCGGTCACCGGCGCGTGAGGATAGCCCAGACTTTCATAAGTGACATGGACGCGTTGGCCAGGTATGCGCAGATGACGGATGATATCGTCGCGGGCCGACTGGCTGACCGTGAGCACGGCCGCGGCGCGATGCGCGCTGCGAGAGACCAACCAGGTGTAAGCGCGCGCCGTAGGTTTCGTGGCATAGTCGGCCAGTAGAAGCGGGATGAGGTCATGAATGGTGACTAGCGTGGGGCAGGGCGGAAGGATGGGCGAGGCCCAATAAGGCGCAAAAGCGACGTCGGCTCCCAGCTTGCGGCATTCGACCGGAAAGACGCGCTGCTCCCAGGCCAGTTTTTCCAGCCGCGCGCCGCGCGCAAACCGCGGCAATCGCGTCCAGCGCATCCTCACCCCGGATGGAGGCTTTGCGCGCCGCATGCGCGCCGAAAGTGACCCGACGCCCTCTGGTAAAAGCAAGACGATGTCCCAATCGGGCAGGGCCGAAGGCAATCGGGTGAGCAGCCCGCGTAGGTATTGGCCCGACCCGGTCGTTGTCTGCCCCCAAAACCAACCGTTGATGACAAGACGCGGCATGAATACTCAAGACAATGAGATCATGGGGCCATAGGACGATGGCCTTATCGCCCCTTCGGCTCTTCGTCCTATGGTCGGGCATTGGTGAGAAGATGCGCCCACAAAGGATGCGTTCATTTCGATGCCACTCAATGCAGCCATTACAATTGCGCCAGTTGGTCGCGAACGAGGGTTACGAGTTCGCCCACGATTTCACGATCAAATGCGAAACGCGCGCCGGCCATCTCGAAGAGACGGGGAAGGGGTTCGGTGTAGCCCGCGGCCAAGGCCCGACGATAGGCCGCGACGGCGTTTTCCTGATCCTCAAGCGCGTTGCGCCAGATCTGAAGCGCGCCCAGTTGCGCCAGGCCATATTCAACATAGTAGAATGGCGAGCCGAAAATGTGGCCTTTGCGATGCCAACCCGTCTCTTTTTCTGTTTGTAGGCCCGAATAGTCGATGCCGGGCAAGAAACGGTCCCATAATTCACTCCATTTGCGATCGATATCTCCCGCATCCACCTCTTCGCCGGCCTCGACATAAAGCCAGTGTTGAAGCGCGTCGACCACGGCCATATAAGGGAGGAAGAGGAGCGCGTCGATCAGTTGCTCGGCGTATGCACGGGCAAAATCCTCTTCATTGTAGAAGCCCCCGTTCGTCTTGTTCCAGTAAGGCGCGCTGAGGAGTTCCATAGCCATGGATGCGACTTCATTGAATTCCATGGGCCCATGGTAGTTCCACAACAACGATTGGCGTCGGAATGCTTCGGCAAAATGAAACGCGTGCCCCCCTTCATGCATGAGAGTGCGCACATCGCGATGCGTTCCGGCCGCGTTCATGAAGATATAGGGCTTGCCGCTCACAGGATAACTATTGCAATAGCCTCCAGGCGCTTTATTGGGCCGAGATTCCAGATCAAGATAGCCGTCGCGCATCTCTGCAAAATATGCGCCAAATGCAGGTGCAACTCGATTGAAAATGCGGTGCGCGATTTCTTCCAACTCGGCTGGTTCGCCAAAAGGACGCAATGGCTGTTCATAAGCATCGACTGTTGGTTTGGCCGGTCCGCTGATGCTGAGCTCCCAGGGTCGTAAGGAGGGCAGATTGAGGTTATCGGCCAAAGTTCGGTAAATCTCGGTGGCCAGAGGCGTCACCTCGCGTTCGATAGCATCGTGGAAAATGAAACAGTCTTCGGGCGTATAGTCGAACCGCCCTTTGGCCAACCATTGATAGGCGCGAAAGTCTGGAAACCCGGCGTTTTGGGCCAGTCGTTTGCGTCGAGCGAGCATATTTAGGAAAAGATCGTTCAGTTCCTGGCGATGGGCGAGGTAAGCGTCTAGAGACAATCGCCAAACTTGCTCGCGCACGGTGCGGTCGCGGTCGCTGAGATGCGCTTCGGCCTGCGGGATAGTGAGCGTTCGCCCACGCCACCGAATACCAAGACCGCCGATAATTTCCATATATTGTTTGCCCATAAGCTGCAATTCGCTGAGGATAGGAATGTTCGCCTCACAGAAGATGTCGCTCTCCGCACGGAAATATCGGAGGAGTTGCGCGGTCTCCTGGGTGGGTTCATAACCGTTCACCGCAAGCAGTTTCTGGCGCAGCGCCTGTTCAGCTTGTGCAATCCTGGGCATAATTTCCGTCACCAAACGCTTGAAGCGGGCGTCCGCTTCCTCATCCGCCGTGTTCTCGGTGATTTCACGATATATTTGTGTTCCGGCTTCATCCAACACCGAAGCGAGATCGCTCCAGCGTTGCAGCCACTCTCGCACCTGCCTCGGTTCTAGATCAACCGCGAGCAGAGCGTCTATATGAGGCTGAATGGTGGTCCAGTCCAAAGGATCGAGGGTGGGAGGATGTTGTGGATGCATGGGATTAGGATAAACAGAAGTTGCGTCGAGAGTGGTCGTTTATCGTCAATAGCGACGATAAGACGATGAGGCGATGTATGATAGTCGATAGAAACCCATCATATCAATAGAGCGGATTGGCTGTCAAAGCATTCGTCGCGTCCTACCTCAAATTCTCGATTGGGCGGGGATGCGCCTTTCGGGTAGAATACTATGACCAATGAGCGAAGGGTAAGCATTGTCGCCATAAGGTTGTTTCATCTTGAAGACTCGATCTTCTCATTCTTAATTTTTTCACTTTTCCGGAGTCATCCTCATGTTGCAAGGTCAACGCGTCACCCTTGTTCCCATCGAGCGCGAGCATCTGCCTAACTACGTCCGCTGGTTTGCCGACCGAGAGGTGTTGGAATATTTCGGGCCTTATTTGCCCCTGAATCTGGCGCAGGAGGAAAAGTGGTATGAACTCATGTTGGAGGATGAGACCACGGTCGCTTTTGCGGTGGAGATGGAGGGCCAACATATTGGGGGCTGCGGTTTCACCAGCATCAATCATCGACATCAGAGCGCGGAGGCGGGCCTATTCATCGGTGAAAAATCACTTTGGAATATGGGTTTGGGCCAGGACATTCTAACCACGCTGCTGCATTACGGTTTCGATTACCTCAATTTCCATCGCATCTATCTGCGCGTGTTCGCCGAGAATGAGCGCGCGATTCGCGCCTATGAGAAAGTCGGTTTTGAGCATGAGGGTCGTTTTCGCGAGGCCGAATGGCGACATGGACGCCGGCATGATCTGCTTTTCATGAGCATCCTTCGTCATGAGTGGAAAAGAGAATCGAGCCGTAAGGAGTAGATGTAGATTATGGAAGCAGTGACCATCGTTTTTCTCTTCCTCCCTCTTCTTCTGATCCTATGGCTAGCCAATCTGGCCGTGGTCGAGCGGGAGAAAAGTGACCGCGGGGGCGCTCTGGCTGTGGTCGCTTATGTGTTGTTGGTTCTTTATTGGGGCGGTTTCTTTTTTGCAGGCGTCATCCTGACCATTTTGGGTTGGTCTTTGACGGGGATGACGCTTCCGACCGAGATGGTGCGAACTTACGAGCAAATGGGCGTCGATCCCATCGTGATCGAGGGGGTGTTCACTCGGCTGCCACAGGTGGGTTTGTCGTTGGCGCTGCCCGCGCTGGGCGGGGTCGCGTTGCTTTTGCCCTTTGTGCGTCGCGGAGTGGCGCGGATCGTTCCCATCGATGCGAGCAATCCTGTGCATGCGGTCGCGCTGTCTTACACCATGTTGGTTGTTCTCAATCTCTGGTTTACACTGGCCATTGGCCTCGATGCGTTGGCCGAGATGTTGGCGGCCGCTCCGCAGCAAGACGCGACCGCGTTGGCCGGTGCGCTGTGGGTGCAGGCGATCATGTTCATGATCATGGCTTTTGTGGGCGTGGGGTGGTTGGCCAGACGCGATCTTGGCGCTGTATTGCGACGGCTAGGCCTGGAGCGGCCCACTGGCCGCCACCTGTTGCTCGGCGTAAGCCTGGGCGTGGCAATGGTTTTGTTGTTGCTTCCTCTGGATTTTATAGGCGGGGTGTTTGATCAAAATGTAGAGCGACTGACCGAACAGCTCGTGGGTCCCCTCACACAGTCGTTGTTTGGCGTGCTCACATTGGGTTTGGCGGCAGGCTTGGGCGAAGAAATGTTGTTGCGCGGAGCATTGCAACCCCGCTTTGGCCTCCTTTTCACCTCGCTCATTTTTGCTTTGCTTCACAGCAATTATGGTCTCAGCGCCAGTACGTTGATCGTCTTTGTTGTTGCTCTTGCGTTGGGATGGGCGCGAATGCGCCACAACACATCCACAGCCATTATCGCCCATGCCACATACAATATCGTTATTGGCCTGGCGTCTTATCTGACGTTATGGCCATAAACGCGAATCCTTTCAGCTCAACCCGCATCCCTTTGTCGACATTTCCTTCCGAGTCTGGTTTGGCATTGCGGATTGTCTCGGTATATGATGCTCGATGTGAGGACCATTTTTCCATGAAACTACAAACGCGTTTTCGCACTTTGCCGGCGTATTTTGTCGCCGCGTTCATTTTGGCCGCGGCGTTCGCGGCGTGTCAGTCGTTCTTGCCCTCCGCTCCCACACCCAATGATGTGGCGTTGGCCACGTTTACCCCCACGCCCGCGGCCACCGATACGCCCACACCCACTTTTACGCCCACCGCGACCCCCACTCGCACCCCCACCACCACACCTACGCCCACGCCAACTCAAGTCCGCATGGATGAAAGCGGGCAAGGGGCGGTGATTCCAAGCGCGCCCACCGCCACGCCCGACCCCTATTTTCGTTTTGTGGTCAGCGAATCGGAGATGAACGCGACGTTGAAAAAGGGCTTGGCGCAAGAGGGCGGTCTCGATATTCAAGACCCTTATGTAGATCTCAAGCCGGGCTATCTTGAAGCCGGGGGGCGCGTGGTGTTGGGTTTCTTCCCCGCCAATCTTTCGCTTATCATCACGGTTTTGGTGCGCGATTGCCAAGCCGAACCGCAGATTGATCAGGTGTTGGTCAACGGAGCCGAGGCCCCAGCCTTCGTGCGAAACCAGGTTGAGAGTCTGTTAGCGCCCTATTTGGCGCGGCTTACTCAAGCCAGCGAAGGAGCTTGCATTCAATCAGTGGAAATCAGCGAGAAGGTTATGGTGATTGAAGGCGTTTGGCATTGAACAGATTTCCACGATAATGCACATCATCGTGTAGATAGACCTTACAGGGAGGTTATCCGCCATGCTCTTCAGCGTTCCTAGCTTGCTTCTCAAGCAGCTCTACACCTTTGGCAGCTTGCGCAATACCGATCGGGGCGTGGAATTTTCCATTAAGAATCGGCTCGATGATGCAACCATCACCGGTTTGCAAAGCCTATCTTTCAACGGAAGCCCGGTTCCGCGTGATAAAATCCTTATCGAGTTGGACGATGGCCGCGTGCTCACGCCTGACGATTTAGCCGCCTCGCCTGTGGATTTCCCTCTACGTCGCACACTGGATATCATTGCCGATATCGAACCTTTGCCCGTGGGGAAGCATAAGATCGAGCTGCGTTTTTCAACCAAGCCTTTTGGCAAGCTGAAGCTCAAGGTCGAGGGCGCGATCGCCGAAGAGCCGGATACTATGATTCGCCTTCCACGCGATCGTCGGGACAATTATTCGGAGACCATTATCAAGGAGCGTCAAAGGTTTGTGGAAGAGTTTACAGGCGTGAGATTGCAGCATATTCCCAACTATTCTTTTGATCCGCACATCACTCAGGGCAATATTGAGAATTTCACCGGCGTTGCCCAAATTCCTTTGGGATTTGCCGGGCCGATTCAGATCAACGGTGAGCATGCACAGGGCGAGTTCATTATTCCTTTGGCCACTGCTGAAGGCACATTGGTGGCTTCTTACAATCGCGGCATGAAAGTGCTCAATCTCTCGGGCGGGGTGAAATGCACCGTCATTGGTGACGCAATGCAACGCGCCCCCGTGTTCGTATTCGACGACGCCCGCGAGGCGCGAGATTTCGTGGCCTGGGTGGATGAGCATTTCGAAAAAATTCGCGAAGAGGCCGAAGCGACTTCAAGTGTGGCTAAACTACAGCATATCGAGACCTATCTCGCGGGCAAATTCGCGTATTTGCGTTTTAATTTCACCACGGGCGATGCGGCCGGGCAAAACATGGTGGGTCGCGCGACGTTTGCCGCATGTAGTTGGATTATCGACGAGCACCCCAAAATTCGACACTTTTATCTCGAATCCAATCTGGCCACCGACAAAAAAGCATCTCAAGTGAACGTGATGCACACGCGCGGCAAGCGCGTTGTAGCTGAAGCGACCATCCCTCGCGATGTGCTCATTCAGCATCTACGGGTGGAGCCCGAAAGCCTCTATTACCATTATGGCGTGGCCAATGTGGGCGCGGTGCTTTCTGGGGCCAATAACAATGGATTGCACTCGGCCAACGGCATTACCGCCATGTTTATCGCCACAGGGCAAGATGTCGCCAATGTCTCTGAATCTTCGGCCGGCATTCTTTATGTGGAGTTGACCAAAGAGAAGGACTTGTACATCAGCATCACCTTGCCCTCGCTTATCGTGGCCACTTATGGCGGCGGCACGGGGTTGGCCACCCAGCGCGAGTGTTTGGAACTGTTGGGCTGCTATGGCAAGGGCAAGGTGAAGAAGCTGGCCGAAATCATGGCGGGCGTGGTGTTGGCGGGTGAAATCTCGTTGGCGGCGGCCATTTCCTCTTCTGATTGGGTCTCCAGCCATGAACGTTATGGCCGCAATCGGTAGCTGGAAAGAGAGCCGATTCCATTACGCGTCAGAGGCATGATTGACAACATGGGAGTGAGCCTGTCATGAGCCCCAGAGACCAAGCGGCGCGCGCTCAACGTCGCCGCGCCACAGGCGCCTGGTTGCTGTACGGCGCGTATGGTTATACCGGACGGTTGTTGGCCGAAGAGGCGCTGCGACGCGGGCATCGACCTTTGTTGGCGGGTCGGTCAGAGGCCCGCTTGGGCGCTTTGGCCGAGCGCTTGGGGTTGGATTATCGCGTTTTTGGCTTGGAGGATGAGCGCGCATTGGCCGCGGCCATAGCTGAATTCGATCTCGTTTTGCACGCGGCCGGGCCGTTCGTTTTCACGGCGCCGCCTATGATGCGAGCTTGTATAGCTTCTCGCACACACTATCTTGATATCACGGGCGAGATACCAGTCTTCGAGCAAGCGTTTACGCTAAACCAGGCCGCGCGCGATGCCGGCATCGCGCTCTTACCCGGTGTGGGCTTGGATGTGATTCCCACCGATTGTTTGGCCCGTTTTGTGGCCCAACGCGCGCCTGACGCCACCGAACTCGAACTGGCGCTGGCAAGCGTGGGCGGCTCAACCAGCGCCGGCACCGCGCACACCATGCTCAAGGGCCTACACAAAGGCAATGTTGTGCGGCGACAAGGTCGTTATCAACCAATTCCCTTTGGTTGGGGCCAACGTCGCGTGCGTTTTATGGATCGCGAACGCACGGTGATTGCCATTCCTTGGGGTGATCTCGCCACGGCCTTCCGAACCACCGGCATCCCCAACATCACCACTTACATGGCCTTCCCCTCGTCCATGATCCGTTGGATTCGCCGTGTGGGCGGTCTGCTTCCCACTTTGTTTGCGTCTCGTTCGGCCCGCCGTATGGTCCACGCGCTCATCGACCGGCTCGTGCGCGGGCCGAATGAAACGCAATTGCAGCGAGGCCGCACATATATTTGGGCGCGGGCGGCAGGCCCGCAGAGTGAATCTGAAGCCTGGTTGGTCACTCCACAAGGTTACCGTTTCACGGCCTTGGCCGGAGTGCGTTGCGTGGAGAGAATCCTGGCTCAGCCTCCGGTCGGAGCCATCACCCCTGCTCTGGCCTTTGGCGCGGATTTTGTGCTCGAAATTCCCGATGTGGAGAGAAGCGCTGCGCTGGATTAGCTCTCGATTCAGGAGGGGATGGGAACGGCCTCACCTGTCTGCACCCGCCATAACGCGGCGTATACGCCGCCCGCGGCCACCAGTTCCTCGTGGGTTCCCTGCTCGCATAGCCGTCCCTGGTCTAGCACAAAGATGCGGTGCGCATGGCGCACGGTGGAAAGGCGATGGGCGATGATGATGGTGGTGCGCCCCACCGCGATGCGCGCCAGCGAACGCTGTATCGCAGCCTCGGTCTCGTTGTCCACCGAGGAAGTGGCCTCGTCCAATATAAGGACGGGCGGGTCTTTCAAAACCGCGCGAGCGATGGAGATGCGCTGGCGCTGGCCCCCCGAAAGTTTCTGACCGCGTTCTCCCACGATGGTGTCGTAGCCATGAGGCAAAGCCATGATGAAATCATGGGCCTCGGCAATGCGAGCCGCCTCGACGATCTGTTCGTCAGTCGCGTCGAACGTTCCATAGGCGATGTTTTCGCGCACTGTGCCGTGGAAAAGGAAAACATCCTGACTGACGAAGCCAATGGCGCGGCGAAGGTCTTCGATGCGCAGTTCGCGGACGTCATATCCATCCAGCAGCACGCGACCGCTACGCACATCGTAAAATCGCAGCAATAGCTTGACCACTGTGCTCTTTCCCGCCCCGGTCGCGCCAACCAAGGCCGCAGTTTCGCCTGCGGGAATGTGCAAGCTGAGGTCGTGGAGGACATGGGCGCGTGGAGTCTGGCCATTGCCATCACCCGCGCCATACTCGAAGCTGACGCGCTCGAACGTCACCTCGCCGCGCACGCGCTCCACCGGTAGTGGCCGATGACCATCCTCAATACTGGGGCTAAGGTCGAGCAGATCGAAGATGCGGTTGATGGAAGCCATGCCGCGTTGATAGAGATCGAATGTCTGGCCCAATCGCGTCAGGGGCCATAGCAAGCGCTGGGTGAGAAAGACCAATACGCTGTACGCGCCTACGTTCAACTCGTCGTTCAAGACCAGGAACCCGCCGAATACGAGAATGCCCACAAAACCGAGCACGATCACCATACGAATAAGGGGCACGAACGCCGCGCTCACCTTGATGGTGCGACGATTCGCGTCGCGATAGGCCGCACTCTCCTCAGCGATGCGCGAGGACTCGTGTTTTTCCGCGGTGAAGCTCTTGATAGTGGCGATGCCACTGAGATTATTGGAGAGCTGCGCATTGAGCAGGCCCACCCGTTCGCGCACGGCCGCGTAGCGTGGCGCGAGCAAGCGCTGAAATCGCAACGAGCCAAAGATAATGATGGGCATGGGAATGAGCACCATCCAGGCGATGGATGGAACCATGATCACGAACGCGCCGCCCACCACCAGCATGGTCGTGGCCAGTTGGATGATGTCGTTGGCCCCCACATCGAGGAAGCGCTCCAACTGGTTGATGTCGTCGTTGAGCACCGCCATCAGGCCGCCCGTGCTGCGATCTTCGAAAAAGGCCAGGTCCTGGCCCTGAACGTGATCATAGGCGTCGGTGCGCAATTCGTGTTCGATATCCTGGGCCAAGTTGCGCCATTTCACCGAAAATGCATATTCGAACACCGATTCCAGGCCCCAGATGATGAGCGTGAGCGCGGCCAGAGCCAGCAATTGCAGTCGCACGTCCACCAGACCCCATTCGGCTAAAAAGGATTGTTCTCGTCGCACCACAATATCCACGGCCATGCCGATGAGCAACGGCGGAGCCAGATCGAAGAGCTTGTTGAGAATGGAGTAGACCGAAGCAAGGAGCGCATCGCCGCGGTGGTCGCGAGCATAACGCCAAAGGCGTTTGAGAGGATGGATAGCGGGTGTCATGGTGGGATCTTTCCAGATATCAGGTGGAGTCGGCCTCAAACCAGTGGCGAGAAGAGCACGCGAGAGACATCGCAGAGCCAAGTTATGGTATCATATCCTGCCAATGACGAAGAATCCTGGCGGATGGCTTTTCGTCTGTTTGACAGGCGAGAGTAAAGAGAGTAAAATAAAGTTCGTTCGGAAAAAGTTATGCTCTGGTTTTGGTGTACATGGATTTTCGATTGCAAGTAGACCCGCAATGCGGGCGTTGTTTGACATCCACTTGCCCAAAGGCTGTTTGCAGCGGGGCCGTTTTTGGTGAGCCGAACGCTATGTCATGAAGGCATAGCGTTTTTTGTTTTTCTGTTCTCAATTGAGTCGTATTTTCTTGTCCTCGCCTTCCTCGATGAAGGCTCTCTTTCGCCAACGGAGGCAAATTATGGCAACAGATCTCAAGGGTTTCGTCAACAACGTTGCTCGCATCGATCTGACCAGCGGGACTGTGACCTACGAGGACATCAATGACGAAGACGCTCGGAAATATCTGGGCGGTCGCGGTCTGGGGGTCAAGTATGTGTTTGACAATGGGCCGGATGTGGATCCCCTCTCTCCCGATAATTTGCTGGCCATCATGACCGGACCTTTGACCGGAACCGAGGTGAAGATGAGCGGTCGCTTATGCGCAGTGACCAAAAGCCCGCTCACCGGAACCGTGACCGATAGTCATATGGGCGGTTGGACCGCAGCATATATGAAATGGTCAGGTTTTGATGCGCTGCTCATCAAAGGAAAGGCTGAAAATCCAGTCTATCTCGTCTGTGAGAAGGGCAAGGTCAGCATCCAAGACGCCAGCGATCTGTGGGGAAAGACGACGCACGAAGTGCATAAGACGCTGTTGGAGCGTCATCCGGGTCGTTATGTCGATGTGATGGCAGTGGGACCCGCGGCCGAAAATGGCGTGCTTTTCGCGAGCTGGATCAACAAAGACGATCGCGCTTGCGGTCGCGGCGGCACCGGCACAGTGGGCGCCAGCAAGAACCTGAAGGCCATCGTGTTCATCGGCGATAAAGACGATCAGCCCAAACCGGCCGATCGCGATGCATTCAAGGAGGCCGATAAGACAGCATTGGCCGCGATCATGGCCGAAGAGAACATCACCGCGCCGCGTAAGGGCGGTCTCAGTGTGTTTGGCACCAACGTGCTCATGAACATCACCGGCAGCATGGGCGCGCTGCCCGCCTGGAACTCGAAGAAGGCCTCGTTCCGCTCCAATGGCGAGGAGCTATATGAGCACATTTCGGGCGAACGGGTGCGCGAGGAGATTCTGGTGGGCGATCCCACCTGCCACGCCTGCCCAGTGGCCTGCAAGATCGAGGTCGAGGTGAAAGAGGGCAAGTACAAGGTGCATATGGAAAGCGTGGAGTACGAGTCCATCTGGGCTTTGGGCGCGAACTGCGGCACCGACAACAAAGAGGCCGTGGCTTACATGATCGATCAGGCCAACCAGTATGGCATGGACACCATCGAGCTTGGCAATGTGCTGGGCGCGTGCATGGAGGCCACCGAGAAGGGCTACATCCAGGACGGCCTGAACTGGGGTGACGCGGACGGCCAGATCGACATGATCGAACGCATCGCCTACGCCAAGGACGATCTGGCGCGCACCTTGGGCAAGGGCACCGCGCGAGCGGCCAAAGCGTTTGGTCATCCTGAGATCGGCATGACCGTGAAAGGCCAGGCCATTCCCGCCTACGACCCGCGCGGGCTCAAGGGCATGGGCATCGCTTACGCCACCAGCAACCGCGGGGCGTGCCACTTGCGCGCGTACACGCCCGCGGCCGAGTTGGGCGTCATGCCATTTGGTTCGCTCAAAGTGGATCCGCTGGAGTGGAAGGGCAAAGGCGAATTGACCGCCATATTCCAAAATGTCCACGCCGTCTCCGACAGCTTCGACATCTGCAAGTTTAGCGCTTTCGCCGAGGGTATGGATGAGTATCTGGCTCAATACAACACCTTCACGGGCGCGAATCTGAGCAGTGAGGAGCTGATGCAGGCCGGCGAGCGCATTTATAACCTGGAGCGCTACTACAACAATCTGGCCGGTTTCCGCGAAGGCAGTGATTATCTACCCAAGCGTTTCCTGGAAGAGCCCAGCGATGTGCCCGGCTCTGAAGGCCAGGTGTGCGAGCTCGAACCCATGTTGGAAGAATACTACGCGGCTCGCGGCTGGGAGAATGGCGTGGTTCCCGAAAGCAAGCTCAAGGAGTTGGGCATCCTCTAAGTCCTCCGACGATCACATTTTCGTGCAGACACAGGCGTCGCTCATCATGGGCGACGCCTGTTTTTCGTTATGTTATCTTTGGCATCTGATCTCTCTAATGCGTTTGGAGCAGGAATCTCATGACGAAATATGCGTTTTTCGAGGGCGAAATCGTCCCCATCGAGGAGGCCAAAGTCTCTATCATGACCCACGCGCTCAATTACGGAACAGGCGCGTTCGCGGGCATTCGCGGTTATTGGAACGAGGAGCAGGAGCAACTCTATGTGTTCCGTATGCTGGACCATTACCGCCGCTTTATCCAAAGTGGAAAATATCTGTTGGCCCAAATGGATTACACGCCCGAGCAGTTGGTCGAGATCACGGTGGAGTTGCTCAAGTTGGAGGGATGGCGACAGGATTGCTACATTCGGCCCTTGCTTTACAAAGCGGATACGGCCATCGGCATCCGCATTCATGACCTGCGCGATGCGGTGGCCATTTTCACGCTGCCTTTTGGCAAATACATTCAAGATGAAGAAGGCGCGAAAGTCTGCACCAGCAGTTGGCGACGGGTGGACGACACCGCCATCCCCGCGCGCGGCAAGCTCACCGGAAGCTACATCAATAGCGCGCTGATCAAGACCGAAGCCATGCTCAACGGTTTCGACGAGGGCATTGTTCTCAATCAAAACGGTCAGGTGGCTGAGGGCAGCGCGGAAAATCTTTTTATCGTGCGCGAGGGGCGACTCATCACCACGCCTGTGTATAGCAACATTCTGGAAGGGATCACCCGTCGCACCATCATGCACCTGGCCCAAGAAGAGATGAATGTCGAGGTGGAAGAGCGCCCCATTGACCGCAGCGAGCTGTATGTGGCGGACGAGGCTTTCTTCTGCGGCACGGGCGTGCAGATTGTGGCCATCGCCTCAGTGGATCATCGCCCCGTTGGAGAGGGTCGTATTGGTCCGATCACCCGGCGAATTCGCGATCTTTATTTCCGCATCGTGCGCGGCCAAGAGCCGAAATACAGGCGTTGGCTAACGCCTGTTCCCAAAACGTAACGAAGAGCCGACGATAAAACTTGCGCGTTCATAGCGAATAGTTCACCGCGCACCGCTCTGAAGATAAGCCTCTCGCCAAGGCGCAAAGAACGTAAAGGAAAAAAATATTAACGCTCTTGGCGGCTTGGCGAGAGGTTTTCATCGATATGGGAGGACGGTCGCGGCGACGCCTGTAAAGCGCGCCAAACACGCTCTCTTCTCGCGGCATTTATGTCATAAACGCGATCTGGGCCGCGTTGGCCTGGGCCTGACGAATCTGCTCGGGGGTTAAGCCCGCGGCCGGCGCGGCCACATTGTATTCATAGGGCAGGTCGATGGCGCTGATGCCGGGATCGTCGGAATTGATGGTGGCCAGAATCCCGCGTTCGAGCCAGGATTTGAGGGGGTGGGAAGGGTAATCGGGCACGGTGGAGGTCTGCACATTACTGGTGAGGTTGGCCTCGATGCCGATGCCGCGTTCGGCCATGTAATCGAGCAGAGCCGGGTCCTCGCTCGCGCGCACCGCGTGACCAATGCGCTCTGCGCCCAATTCGCGTATCGCCTGCCACACGCTTTCCGGCCCCGCGGCCTCGCCTGCATGCACAGTGATGCGCCATCCCGCGTCGCGAGCGCGCTTGAAATGCTCGACGAACAGCTCGCCCGGCCAGTTCGCCTCGTCCCCGGCCAGGTCCAGGGCCACGAAGCGGTCGCGGTGTTGCAGCAGCGCGTCCAGCTCCTTCCAGGCGATGTCTGGCCCGTAATGGCGGCTGAGAATGCCGATGAGATTCACGCGCACGCCCGTATCGCGCGCGGCGGATTCGACGCCATCGGCCACGGCCTCCACCACCCCGGCCGGGTCCAACCCGTGTGGCTCGGACATGAACCAGGGGCTAAATCGCAACTCGATGTAGTCGATGCCCTCGCGCTTGGCGTCCTCCACATTTTCATAGGCGATGCGACGCACCGCGTCGTAGTCCACCAACACGCCGATCATCCATTCGAACTTGGCGATGAAGGCCATGACGCCCGGCTGCGGTTCGGTGACCTGCACATAGGGCCGCAAGCCTTCGAGATCGCGCGCGGGCAGGGGTAGATTGTGCTTGAGTCCGAGGTCGAGGATGGTTTCCAGCCGCACCGAGCCATCGAGATGGCGGTGCAGGTCCATGAGGGGTAGGGTTGGGTCGATCATGTTCATGCGTCCATAACAGCCTGGGCCGCGGCCAGAGCGACGCCCGGTTCGATTGCGTATCCGGCCGCGCGCAATCCGGCCTCGACCGCGCCCAAGGTGGCCAGAACATCGCCGCGGCCGACCGCGCCCATGTGGCCGATGCGGAAATACTCGCTCTTGATGCTGGGATAAAGTCCTCCGGCCAGGATGGCGCCATGCGCTCGCACATGAGCCAGGAACGAGGCGTCCACCCCGTCCGGATAGCGGGGGCAGGTGAGGGTGTGGGCCGCGTGTTCATAGGCCGAGGGAACCTGCGCCAAACCCAGGGCCTGGATCCCGGCCTTGACTGCATCGCTCAGGCCACGATGGCGGGCGAACACCGCGTCCATGCCTTCGTCCAGGATTTGGCGCAGGCTTACGGCCAGGGCCATGACCAGATTGACGGCCGGGGTCGCGAAATAAGCCGCGCGGCGACCTTCGTAGGCTTCCATGATGGGCAGCCACTGATTCCAGTCCGCGTAGTAGCTTCCCACCGGGGTCGAGCGCCCGCGCCATTTTTCCATCGCGGCCGGCGACGCCACCAGCAAGGCCAGCCCGGGCGGAACGCCGATGGCCTTTTGCGAGGCCGTGAGATAGACGTCCACGCCCCATTCGCTCTGGCGCATCTCTTCGGCCGCAGCCGCGCACACGCCATCGACGATGGTCAGCGCGCCGGCCTCTTTCGCGGCGCGGGCCATGCCTTTGACGTCGGTCAGCACGCCTGTGGAGGTGTCTACATGGGTGATGGTGACAATGGCGTAGTCGCCTTGTTGCAAGGCCGCGGCCACCTGGTCGGCGCTCACAGTTTCGCCGGGCGCGGCGTCGATGGCATCCACCTGCGCGCCATATCGCCGGCAGATATCGGCCATGCGCAGGCTGAAATAACCCGTGTTCACCACCAACACGCGGTCACCCGGCTCCACCAGGTTGGCCGCGGCGCTATCCATGGCCAGGGTGCCGGAACCGGCCAGGATGAAGGGTTGATGGTCGTCGTCGGCCAGGAAAACGGCCCGCAGATCGCGCAACGCCTGCGAAAAAATGGCGATGAACGCGGGATCGACATGACTATACGTGGGGCGGCCCATCTCCATCATCACCTCGTCGGTGAATTCGATAGGGCCTGGGATCATGAGAAGGGGACGAGTCATAGGAATTGCCTCGATGATTCATGGAAGAGATTGCCCTTTTCGCCGAGCGTCGGCGTTTTCTTGACGCGAATTTACACAGAATGCTACGAAGAAAAAAGCGCAGAAATTCGTAAAAATTCGCCTCTTATAGGACTTTTCGTGACGACATTAGCGATATTTTAGCCGGAAACATGCGGTTCGGACAACTTCTCGAACATGCGTCGGCCCATAAAGGCTCTTGACGCTGTTCCGGCATCCGTGTTCTGTGGTTCGTCTTATCCGTCGGCCGCCTCAAGATTCGCAAACGAGGCCAGCAGCCGCTTGACGCCTTTGCCGGGGAACGCGACCGAGACCTCTTCGTCGCCGTTCACCAGCTTCGAGGTGATGACCATGCCCTCGCCGAATTTGGGATGGCGCACGCTCTGGCCGGGATGGAACTGAAGTTGAGCGCCATAACGTTGCGCGGGCGTTCGTCGGCGTCGATCCGACCCCCATGTGGCGGCCCGACGCCGCGCGTCGCGGATCTGCGCCTGACTCCCCACCACGTTTCGGGGAATGTCCTTGAGAAAACGGGAGGGGACGCCCACATCCGCGCCGCCCCATTGCGCGCGGCGGAACGCGTGGAGCAGGTAAAGCCGGTCTTTGGCCCGCGTCACGCCCACATAGGCCAGGCGCCGTTCTTCTTCCAGGCCCTCCTCATCTTCCAGCGAGCGCGAGTGGGGCAACAAGCCCTCCTCCATGCCCACGATGAACACCACCGGAAACTCCAGTCCCTTGGCCGCGTGCAGGGTGAGTAGGGTGGGCGCGTTGGGATCGGGTTCGTAGTTGTCCACGTCGCTGACCAAAGCCACCTCTTCCAGGAACGCATCCAGCGCCAATTCGAGGGGAAGTTCATCATAAACGGTGGCCACATTGCGCAGTTCCATGACGTTGGCCCAACGATCCTCGCCCTCCTCGCTTCCATCGCGCAGCCACTCGCGGTAGCCCGATTCCTCCAGGATGCGGTCCATGAGCTGCGCGGGGGTGAGCTGCCTGCGCAAGTCCATCCATTCCAGTAACTGGACATAAAAATTGAGTAAATTGGAGAGCACGCGCTTGGAAAAGGGGTGCGCGGCCGCGCGTTGGGCCAGTTCCGGCTCCGCGTCGCCGCCCAAAATGCGCAAGGCCTGAAAGTGGCTGACGTCCAGCGACGCGGCCCACGCGCCCAGGCGATTGATCGTGGTTGCGCCGATGCGTCGCGGGGGCGTGTTGATGATGCGTCTCATGCTCACGTCGTCGTCCGGGTTGCGCACCAGCCGCATGTAGGCCATCACGTCCTTGATCTCTTTGCGGCTGTAGAAACGGATCGCGCCCACCAGCCGATAGGGAACCCCGCGGCGCAGAAAAGCCTCCTCCACCGCGCGCGACTGCGCGTTGGTGCGATACATGATCGCGCAATCGCCGGGCCGGGCCTCGCCCGTCTCGCTGAGCCGCGCGATTTCGTCCAGGATGAACCCGCCCTCGTCGTACTCGTCGTAGGCCTGATGCACGATGATGTGTGGGCCCGCGCCGCGCGTGGTGAAGAGCTTCTTGGGCGTGCGATGGCGGTTGCGGCGAATGATGGCGTTGGCCGCGTCGAGGATGTTCTGGGTGGAGCGGTAGTTTTGTTCCAGCAGGATGACGGTCGCGTCGGGAAAGTCGCGGCGAAAGCGGCGCACATTGCGATAGTCCGCGCCGCGCCAGCCATAGATGGACTGGTCTTCGTCGCCAACCACGAACACATTGCGCCAGCCCCCGCCGATGAGCTTGACCAGCTCATATTGGGCCATGTTCGTATCCTGGAATTCGTCCACCAGCACGTATTGGAACCGGCGCTGATACTTTTCGCGGATTTCCTCGTGTTCGCGCAGCATGAACACGGTTTTGAGCAGTAGATCGTCGAAATCCAGCGCGCTGCTGGTTTCCAACAGATGCTGATACCGTTCGTAGGCTCGGGCCACGATCTCATCGAAGTAGTCGCGAATGGGGAAGTTTTCGGGCGTGTGAAGCTCGTTCTTGGCCCGCGAGATGCCTGCTTTCACCGCGCGGGGATGATAGCGCTTATCGTCGATGTTCAGGTCTTTCAGGGCCTGTTTCACCACCTGAAGCTGATCGTCCGCGTCGAAGATGACGTAACGCGGGTTCAGGCCGATGCGTTCGGCCTCGATGCGCAGGAAACGGGCGCAAATGCGATGAAATGTGCCCAGGGTGATGCCGCTTAGCTCGCGGCCCATGAGGGTTTCGGTGCGCTCGCGCATGGCCTGGGCCGCTTTGTTGGTGAACGTCACGGCCATAATGCGCCAGGGTTCGACGCCCAGTTCATCGATGAGATAGGCGATGCGATGGGTGAGCACGCGCGTTTTGCCCGAGCCCGGCCCGGCCAGCACCAACACCGGCCCCTCGGTCGCGACCACGGCCTGGCGTTGTTGTGGGTTGAGTTGAGCTAGGAGGGTTTGGGACATTAGGATATGCTGGATGATGGGACGATGAGACGATGGGACGATAAACGTCCTCGAAAAAGTGGTTTGACGTCCGGGGATTTACGAAATCGAGTCAAAGCCTTGACAGGACGCATATGATTACGGTATGGTGTCAATAAGAGACTATGACTTTCTGGAGGATTCTAATGATCGAAACGACTATTGAATTATCTCTCCCGGCCGATGTGGCGGCTGCATTATGGAGCCATGTGCGAGGCGAGATCAATAGAGAGGAGCGGGTTAAGTCTGTCTTGGCTATCGGTCTATTCGCCGAGGGGGCGATCAGTCTCGCGCGAGCAGCCAGCCTGGCGCGCATGAACCGCTTCGAGTTCGCCATGCATTTGAAACGAATTGGCCTGCCGGCCTATGAATACACACAAACCGAATATGAAGAAGATTTGGCCTTTATCGCATCAATGGAGGCGGATCAAGGATGAAGTCGCCAGCAGTGGTGACCAATGCCAGCCCTCTGATTTACCTGGCGCTTCTCAATCGATTCTCGCTACTCCATCGGCTTTTCAGTGAAGTCTATCTCCCCGAAGCTGTTTATGAAGAGGTTGTTGTTCGGGGGAGCGGCCAACCTGGTGCAAAGGAAACACAGATTGCTATCGACGATGGGTGGCTACGACGGATTGCTGTTCAAGATCGTATAGCGGTCGAAAATCTTCTGGACGAATTGGACATAGGAGAGGCCGAGACCCTTGTACTGGCCCGCGAGATCAACGTGCGTCGAGTCTTGTTAGATGATCGAGCTGCGCGCAACAAAGCGGGTTTGGTGGGTTTGGCTGTGACGGGAACCGTAGGCGTTCTCTTGCTCGCTCGAAAAGTTGGCGTCATAGACAGCATTCAAGGTGATTTAGATCAGCTCATAGAAAGCAACTTCCGGATCTCTCGCGAGCTATATGATCGCCTGGTGGGCTCAGAGGGAAAAGGTGTGTTTTAGCAGGAAGAACGGCAAAAGCGTTACTCCACGCCCAGGCCGGTGGCGTCGTCCACATCCAGGCCGTAAAAGAGCATGGTGTAGCTTTCCCACCTTTGGGGGAAAATTTCGCCT
>JAADII010000014.1 GCA_013151415.1 Chloroflexota bacterium | reverse complement strand
TTTACATGGATATACGCCATAATGCAGAAGAACGTCTCCGGCAATATCAGCGCGAACATGGCATGAATTCGGATGGCAGGTGAATCGGCGCAGTGACAAGATGATGGCATTGCCGCGAGATGCACACTTAACCCCATGCACCGGACGGGGCTGACGCCTCATTAGCAATGACGTGCAACTTTTCGCCCCGAAATTAAAGCGCACCCTCGCTGGCACCCTTCCTTGCGCCACCTGAAAACGTTAGCTACAATCGAAGCTCAAGATCAATGGTGGCAAGGCGCTTCGCCACAGAGAACGCCGCCTAAAATTCCAAATGGGAAATGATCCTGGGGGCGGCTTCGTTCTCCGAGGGATTATGTGGCGGCTTTTCCTGTCCCCAGCCAATTTCCCGAAACCGACCAACTTGCTGGCCTACGCCTCTCTTTTTTTACCCACCACGCGCCACATCAATCCTTAATTCGTTAGAGGCATATATGGCAAAGGAAGAAGAAATACGAGAAGTATTGAAAGAAGCGAAATCCGTCGCCAGAAAATATAAAAAATTAACGGGAAGGCCTCTCGGCATAACAGGAGAAGTTGCAGAGGTTACGGCAGCTTCCCTCTTAGGTTTAGAACTGGCAGAGGCAAGGCAGTCTGGCTATGATGCAATCCGTGTTGAAAATGAGAAGGAGAAGAAGATTCAAATCAAAGGCAGATGCTTGCCTGCAAAGTTCAATCCAGGGGCGAGGATTGGCTCTATAAAAATAGACAAGGAATGGGACTCGGTGGTGTTGGTAATAATGGATGAAGACTTCAACCCATTAGAAATTTACGAAGCAGAGGGGGACGCAGTAGTAAACGCTTTGCGAGAACCTGGATCAAAGGCGCGCAACGAGAGGGGTCAGTTGAGTATTAGTAAATTTAAATCAATCGGAACAAAAATATGGCCAAAATAATTGCCTCTGACAAGTCGCTAGCCACCGGCATTCTGAATCGAAATGCAAATGTCAAGCACCGAACTCATAGATGAGGTTATCGACGTCGAGCGACGGTGGGTTCAAGCCCATCGCTAGCTCGACATCGACGCCATTGAAAATATCCTTGCGGACGACAGGCGTAATGGCGCCCGGCGATTCGTTGCCGAGCAGTCGACTCCGATAGCCTGGCAAAGTGCTTACTCATAGGAGAGCCGCACTTCGGAAGTGCGGCTCTCCTCATTTTTGTAATCCGTGCGAGTCGGATTGCGAATCCGACGGGCGCTAACACAAAATTTCGTATAGTACAGCAATTCAAATCGCAAAAACGCCCATTCTCAGCCATTTTTCGGCCCAAAACCCCCGAATTCGCGTTGAATTGGGGGTTGAATGCGTAAAAATGACTATCCGAAAAAAGCGCCTCGGCCCGCTCAATCATCTCCGATTTATGACCATCCACCCCCGCCGCCCCCGCCTTGAAACGCTCCTTGGTTGTATGTGAGTCCGGGATTTCGTATACTGCCTTGTAAATAGCGTCCAAAGTCCGAAGTAGGTCTGACAGGTCATGTCTGATGAGCGGCCAGACCAATATAGACCATAGGACCAACATAGACCAATAGGCCCATCGTCTATCTTGGTCTACTTTGGTCTACGTTGGTCAGCGCAAGCGATTCTCACCCGTATCGGAGCGGGCTCGCCCGCCGTCGGACTGTTTCTGAAAAATAGCACGCGGACGAATACGGATTCCGCGGATTGGTTTCTGTTTTGAGTGCAGACGACGGACGATGGACGAAAAGACCATTGGGTTGGCGGCATCCATCGTCCCATCACCCCGTCGCCCCATCGTCTCATCGTCCATCGTCCCACCTCCCTTCAACACCAAAACCCCACCCTCAAACAAATACCCAATATCCAATACCCGCCTCCCCCCATGCCCAACCTTTTCGACGTTCACCGTCAGGACCTGATCGAAAAAGAACAACCCCTGGCCGCGCGCATGAGGCCCCGCACCCTGGATGAATTCGTGGGGCAAGACCACATCGTCGGTCCGGGGCGGTTGTTGCGCCGCGCGATCCAGGCCGACCAGCTCTCCTCCCTCATCTTCTACGGCCCGCCCGGAACCGGCAAGACCACCCTGGCCCGCATCATCGCCAACACCACCCGCGCCCATTTCATCGCCATCAACGCGGTCCTGGCCGGGGTGAAAGACATCCGCGCGGCCATCGAGATCGCGCAGGAAAAGCGGGGCATGTTCGGGCAAAAAACCATCCTCTTCGTGGATGAGGTGCATCGTTTCAACAAGGCCCAGCAGGACGCGCTTTTGCCGCACGTGGAGAACGGGACCATCATCCTCATCGGCGCGACCACCGAAAACCCCTATTTCGAGGTCATCAAAGCCCTGGTCTCCCGCTCTCGCATCTTTCAGCTCAAACCCCTCACCGAAGAAGACCTTTACGTCATTGCGCACCGGACCCTCAGCGATCCCGAACGCGGGTACGGCAAGCTGAACGTGCACATCGAGGAGGACGCGCTGGCGCACCTGGTCAATGTGGCCAATGGCGACGCCCGCGCGCTGCTCAACGCGCTGGAGCTGGCCGTGGAAACCACGCCGCCCGACGAAAACGGCGTTATCCACATCGACCTGGCCGTGGCCGAGGAGAGCATCCAGCGCCGCGCGGTGCTCTACGACAAAGAGGGCGACGTTCATTTCGACACCATCAGCGCCTTCATCAAATCCTTGCGCGGGTCCGACCCGGACGCGGCCCTCTATTGGCTGGCGAAGATGGTCTACGCGGGCGAAGACCCGCGCTTCATCTTCCGTCGCATGCTCATCTTCGCGGCCGAGGATGTGGGATTGGCCGATCCGCGCGCGATTCAGGTGGTCGCGAGCTGCGCGCAGGCTTACGACTATGTGGGGTTGCCCGAGGGCCGCTTTCATCTGGCCGAGGCCGCGCTCTATCTGGCCACTGCGGCCAAATCGAACACGACCATGGGCTTTTTCGAGGCCTTGCGCACGGTGGAGCAGGAGCGCGAGGCCGAGGTGCCCGCGCATCTGCGCGACGCCAGCCGCGACCGCGAGGGCTTCGGCCACGGCGAGGGTTATCTCTACCCTCATGCGTTCCGCGATCATTGGGTGGCCCAGCAATACCTGCCCGACAGCTTGCAGGGCAAGGTTTTCTACAGGCCCTCGGCTCAGGGCTACGAGGCGACCATCGCCGACCAGGTGGCGCGGCGTCGCGAGGCGCAACTGGCCGCGATGGTGGAGGGCGCGTTCCCCGCGCCGCCCGAAATCCTCACCTTTACGGGCAAAGCCGTGGACCGCGACAGCGAGCGCTGGCTGCAACGCACCATCTCCAACGCGGGCGAGCGTCTGGCGCGGGTGCGCGAGCGCATCTTCGAGACCGCGGCCATCGAACGCCATCATCTTGTGCTCGATCTCAATGCGGGCAGCGGCCTGCTCACCTGGGAGGCCGCGCGGCGCGCGGCCGAGGGGGGCGTCTACGCCCTGGCCCGCACCCCGCGCGAGGCCGCGGCCCTGGAGCAAATGGCCGCGAACCTGCCCCCGTTGCGCCGCCCCATCATCCTCGAAGGCCCGCTCGACCGCCTGCCCGATCTCCTGGCCGCGGTCGAACCCGGCCTGCGCTTCGACGCGATCATCGGTCGCAATGCGCTCATGCGTCATCCCGACAAGGCCGCGGCGTTTCGGCTCCTGGCCTCGTTGCTGGCCCCGGATGGCCGGCTGGCCCTGGCCGAAGCCGTGCCCAAACGCGGTCAGCGTCTCCACCGTCTTCTCGACCTGAGCGAACTCGCGTCCCCGCTGGCCGAGCGCCTCATCGCGGCCGAAGAGGCCATCTATGAAGATGAGACCGATCCCGCGCTGAACTGGGACGAAAACACCCTGGCCGCGGCCCTGGTCCAGGCCGGATTGAAGGGCGAGGTGGTTGTGGAGACCGAGACGGTCGATTTCCACATCACCGAAGCCCTGCTCGACCGCTGGTTCGCGCCCACGGGCGACTCCCGGCCCAGCTATCGCCAGCGATTGGCCGCCGCCATGAGCGAAGAGGAAATCGCGGAGGTCGAGGCCCTCTTCCGCCGCAAACTGACCCAAAAAATCGTTCCCTGGCAGACCGCCACCGCGTATGTGAGCGCGCGAATCAATGCTCTTTGACAAGGAAAAGCGGGCATTGTATAGTATGGCCGGCTCGCATTTCGCGACCCCAAACGACTNNAAACGACTTCACTTCGCTCTCTACGCTCATTTCACCCCCTTCGGAGGAGAAGCGCTATGAACACGCGATCCATTTGGAAAATAGCGGCGCTTTTGTTGATCGTCGCTTTGTTTTTGGTCGCCTGCCAGGCTCAACAGCCTGCCGAGCAACCCCCGGCTGAGGAGAAAC
Organism: Chloroflexota bacterium; assembly: GCA_013151415.1. GTDB lineage: Bacteria > Chloroflexota > Anaerolineae > J102 > J102 > JAADII01. The sequence goes on along the minus strand of JAADII010000014.1, from coordinate 14,460 downwards.
CCATCAAAGCCGCCTGGGTCTATGTAGGGCCAATCGGCGATGGCGGTTGGACTTACGCCCATGATCAGGGACGCCTGTATGTGGAGAAAAACGTTCCCAATGTTGAGACCGCGTATATCGAATCGGTGCCTGAAGGCGCGGACGCGGAACGCGTCATCCGCGATTTCGCCCAGAAGGGTTACGATGTGATCTTCACCACCTCCTTTGGCTATATGGACGCCACCGAGACCGTGGCCGCCGAATTTCCCGACACGGTGTTCATCCATGTTTCGGGTTATAAGAAGAACGACACCAATTTCGACAACCTGTTTGGCCGCATGTACCAAATGAAATATCTGACCGGCATGGCCGCGGCCATGCGCTCGGAAACGGGCAAGATCGGTTATGTGGCGCCTTTCCCCATTCCTGAGGTGATTCGTCACATCAACGCGGCGGCTTTGGGCGCTCGTTCGGTCAATCCCAATGCTGAAGTTCAAGTGGTTTGGATCAATACATGGTTCGATCCTCCGGTCGAACGCGAAGCGGCCGAGACTTTGCTCGCGGCCGGCAACGATGTGATCATCACGGGTGCGGACACGCCCGGCCCGGTGCAGGCGGCCAGCGAAGCGGGCAAATGGGGTCTGGCTTATGATAGCGACAACGCCTGTGATAACGCCGGCGATGGCTGCATCGGCGTGCCGCATTGGAACTGGGGCCCCTCTTACGCCAAAATCATCGAAGAAGTGCGCGCCGGCACATTCAAGCCCAGCGCGCCCTGGCCCGGCGTAGCGGACGGCATCGTGGACTTCAAGTTTGGCCCTGCGGCCACCGATGAGATCAAGGAGGCCGTCAATACGAAGAAACAGGAGATGATCGATGGCAAATTCGATCCCTTCGCCGGCCCCATCTACGCGCAGAGCGGTTGCCTGGGCGTGCCTGAAGGTAAAGCCATGACCGACGGCGAGCTGCTTTCCATGAAATGGTTTGTGCAGGGCGTTATTGGTGAGATCCCGGACGCAGAACCGCCCTGCCAGTAAATCCCACCCTATCGCCCCCATCACCATGCGCCCCGATGTTCGCCCGACATCGGGGCGTTTTTTGGTGGATCATCGTTCTTTCTGGTAAGATGCGGCTCATCTCCAACCACTTACTCCATTCTACTTTGGGAGCTGAGCCGTGGTCTCCACATCGACGCTACAGACCGTCTCAAGAGAAAATGAAATCGTTGTCTCGATGCGAGAAGTGACCAAGCGCTTCCCTGGTGTGGTGGCCAACGATCGCGTGACCTTCGAGGCCAGACGGGGTGAGATTCACGCCTTATTGGGGGAAAACGGCGCGGGCAAATCCACGTTAATGAATGTGCTCACCGGGCTTTACACGCCGGAAGAGGGCGAAATCGCAATCAACGGCCAACCCGCGCAGTTTCGTTCGCCCAAAGACTCCATCGCTGCGGGCATCGGCATGGTCCACCAACATTTCAAATTGGTGGAGACGCAAACCGTCACCGAAAACGTAATTTTAGGGTTGGACGCGCCTCGTTTTCGCCTGGACATGTCGCGAGCCGAGGCCGACGTGGCCAAACTCTCTGAACAATACGGTCTGAAGATCGATCCCAAAGCCTACATCTGGCAACTGAGCGTGGGTGAGCAACAGCGGGTGGAGATCATCAAAGCGTTGTATCGCGGGGCGCAGATTCTTATCCTCGATGAACCCACCGCGGTGCTCACCCCGCAAGAGACCGAAGAGTTGTTCATCACCTTGCGAGATATGGTGGCCAAAGGCCACACCATCATCTTTATTTCCCACAAGCTCGATGAAGTGATGAGCATCGCGGACCGGGTGACGGTGTTGCGAGGCGGCAAAGTGGTGGCCACCGTAAATGCTCGAGATACGAACAAGGCCGAATTGGCGGAGATGATGGTGGGGCGGCCGGTGTTGTTTCGATTGGATCGCCCCGCGCTGGAGCCAGGCGAGATGGTGTTGCGCGTGGAAGAGCTTCACGCGGAAAACGATAAGGGCTTGCCCGCATTACGCGGGATCAGTTTTTATGTGCGTGCACGCGAAATCGTGGGCATTGCCGGCGTTTCGGGCAATGGACAAAGCGAGCTGGCTGAGGCGCTCAATGGTTTAAGGCCCATCACTCGCGGCCGCATCTTTCTCAATGGTCGCGAGATCACGACCCTTTCCGCCCGCGAGATCATCGATGCGGGCGTGGCTCATGTGCCTGAGGACCGTCATACAGACGGTTCGGTGGGCGACATGAATTTAACCGAAAACATCATTCTCAAGCGTTATCGTCATCCGCCTATCGCCCGCGGCCCAGTGATCGATTGGAACCAAGCCCGGGAGATGTCGTCCGAGTTGGTCAGCCGGTTCAATGTGCAAGCGCCCGGCCTGGATACGCGCGCGCGTCTGCTTTCGGGCGGCAATTTGCAAAAGCTGATCCTGGCTCGCGAGCTCAGCGCCGAACCCGCGCTCATCGTGGCCATGCATCCCACACAGGGCCTGGATGTGGGCGCGACCGAGTACGTGCGTCAGGTGTTGCTGGAACAACGCGCGGCCGGCGCGGCCGTGTTGCTTATTTCCGAAGACCTGGACGAAGTGATGCAGCTTTCCGACCGCATTCTCGTGATCTATGAAGGCGAAATCATGGGCGAAGCGTCGGGCGAAAAGGCAGATCGGGCCCAGATCGGCCTTATGATGGCCGGACAACGCCAGGAGGTTGGATACTAGATGTTGGATACTGGATACTGGATAATGGATATTGGATAATGGTTCGTTTGTTCCAATACCCAGCACCCAGTGCCAAATATCCAATACCCAATACCCTAATATCTAAATATCCAACACCTCAATACCCAAAAATGATTACGAGAAATTGTTGACGAGATGGCCAAATCCCATGATCCACATCCGACTCGAACCCCGTCTTAGCACCCCGCGCTGGGTTTCGTGGGCCTCGCCGGTGGTTTCCATCATTCTCGCTCTTATGGTCGGCGCGGTTCTCATCGCCGCGCAAGGCGCCAGTCCCATCGAGGCCTACGCGGCCATGTATCGCGGCGCGCTCGGCTCCGGCTTTGGTTTTGCCGAAACACTGGTCAAGGCCATTCCGCTCATGTTGGCGGGCCTGGGCGTGGCCATCGCCTTTCGCATGCAGCTTTGGAATATCGGCGCCGAAGGACAGCTGTGGATGGGGGCCTGGGCCGCGGCCGGAGTGGGCCTGTTCCTTTACGCGGCCATCCCCATGCCGCCTTGGCTGGCCATTCTCCTGATGATGTTGGCCTCGATGCTGGCGGGCGGCCTGTGGGGAGCGATCCCCGGCGCGCTAAAAGCCTATCTCAACGTCAACGAAATCCTCACTTCGCTGATGCTTAATTCTGTGGCCATCTTTTGGGTGCTCTATTTCGTGGATATTTTATGGCGCGATCCGGGCGGTTTGGGCTTTCCCAACACCGCTCCGTTGGACAAAGCCATTTGGTTGCCCAAGTTGGGCGCGCTTCTGTTCTTCTTGCCGCCCACGCATCGCGTGCACTTGGGTCTGGCCTTCGGGATCATTGCCGCCGCGTTTATGTGGTATGCGCTGTCCAAAATGCAATGGGGCTATGAGGTGCGGGTCATCGGCCTCAACAAGCGAGCGGCCGGGTTCGCCGGCATGCCCATCGCCCGCAACATTGTGCTGGTCATGTTTCTCTCCGGCGCGTTGGCCGGTTTGGCCGGCATGTCGGAAGTGGCCGGGGTGGCGCACCGCTTGCAACGCGGCCTCTCGCCCGGATACGGCTTTACCGCCATCATTATCGCCTGGCTGGCCAAACTAAACCCCTTCGCCATTATTCTTGTGAGCATCCTCTTCGGCGGTCTGCTGGTCGCGGGCGAGCAAATTCAGATGACCATGGGCCTTCCCGCGTCCATTTCCCTCATTTTGCAGGGTCTCATTCTCTTCTTCGTGCTCGCCGGCGATGTGCTGAGCCAATATCGGATTCGATTCCGATAAGACCGACGAAACCCTAACGCAAAACGACGACGCTCACAGCGCCTAACTTTAAGGATGTCATCATGAACGAAGCATTTATCATTGCCACGCTTGCCGCGGCCATCCGCGCGGGCACGCCGGTCGTATATGCCACCATAGGCGAAATTTTCGCGGAGCGCGCGGGCGTATTGAACCTGGGCGTCGAGGGCATGATGTTGGTGGGTGCGGTGGTGGGATTTATGGTTGGGGTGAACACCGGCAGCGCGACCACCGGCCTGCTGGCGGCCATGATCGCCGGCGGCCTGCTCAGCCTGATCCACGCCTTTCTTACGGTGACGTTGTACGTAGACCAGGTGGTTAGCGGCCTGGCGCTAACCATTTTCGGCACAGGATTGTCCGCGTTTTTGGGGCAGGACTATGTGGGCGTGAGCGGGCCGCAATTCGCCGCGCTGAAAATCCCCGTCCTCAGCCAGATTCCTTTCCTCGGCCCCATTCTCTTCGAGCACGATATTTTGGTCTACCTCACCTTTCTTTTGGTTCCTCTGGCCGGATACTACATCCACCGCACGCGGCCGGGGCTGCATCTGCGCGCGGTGGGCGAAAACCCGGCCACCGCAGACGTCATGGGCGTGAGCGTGGCCCGCACGCGTTATTTCTATGTGTTCGTGGGCGGCGTTTTGGCCGGTTTGGCCGGCGCAAACCTTTCGCTGGCCTACACGCCGGGCTGGATCGAGGGCATGACGGCCGGTCGCGGCTGGATTGCGGTGGCGTTGGTCATCTTTGGTTTTTGGCAACCGGGCCGGGCCATGTTGGGCGCGTATCTCTTTGGCGGCGTGCAGTCGCTGCAATTCAGTTTGCAGACCATCGGCGTGGTCATTCCCGTCTATTTCCTGGGCATGTTGCCCTATGTGTTTACGGTGTTGGTGCTGATCATCGCCACGCAAGAGCAGGTGCGACGTCATATCGGCGCGCCGGCCGCGCTGGGCATTCCATATAAGCGCGGGGAGCGCTAAAGTAAAAAAAGAGTGGACGTTCTCGCTCGAAACCGAGCCATCGACTCACTCATCCAAACATCATGTCTAGAGCCATGAATCGCATCCAGCGACTGCGCGAATTCGCCCGGGCCATGCCCAAAGTCGAGTTGCACGTGCATCTGGAAGGCGCGATCCAGCCCGCGACCGTGTTGAAGCTGTCGCGGCGCCACAATCTGCCCTTGCCCGCGAACGACGAGAGCGGATTGCGAGAATGGTATCGCTTTCGCGATTTCATCCACTTTATTCAGGTCTATCTCACCATTCAAAACCTGCTGCGCTCAACCGAAGATTTCGAGCTGATCACCTATGATTTCGGACGAGAAATGGCGCGGCAGAACATCCGCTACGCCGAGGTCACTTTCACGCCTTACACGCATCTCTGGCAAGATAAAGGCGTGTCCGCCGACGACATCATCGCCGGATTGGAGGCCGGACGCCGGGCCGCGGCGCGCGATTTCGGCGTGGAAATCGCCTGGGTGCTGGACATCCCCCGCAATCTCAGCTTCGACGGCGAGCGATACACGGCCGCGGCCACCGATCCCACGGTGGAGATGGCCCTGGCCTGGCGCGATCGGGGCGTGGTGGCTTTGGGGCTGGGCGGCAACGAAGCCGGCGCGCCGCCCGAACCTTTCGCTCACGCCTTCGAAACCGCGCGAGCGGGCGGGCTGCACAGCGTCCCCCATGCCGGTGAGTTGATGGGGCCGGAGAGTGTGTGGGGCGCGTTGCGCGCATTGGGTGCAGAGCGCATCGGGCACGGCGTTCGCTCCATCGAAGACCCAACCCTCATCGAGCGTCTTGTCGAACAACAAATTCCTCTGGAAGTGAACCCGACCTCGAACATCTGTCTTGGAATCTACCCTGATTTCGCGTCCCATCCCTTGCGCCAGTTGTGGGACGCGGGCGTCTATGTCACGGTGAACAGCGACGATCCGCCTCTATTCAACACGACGCTCAATCAGGAATACATCGCGCTTATCGACCACTTCGGCTTCGACGCCGATGAGCTCGAACGCATCGCCCTCAACGCGCTTCACGCCAGTTTTCTTCCGGCCAAACGCAAGGCCGCCTTAGAACGAGATTTTCGCTCAGAATTCGTCCACTTACGGCGACAATTGCAAGTGTAAGTCGGGATGCATTCATGGTGCGCGGGGGCCAATTGAGCAATGCTCATTGGCGATGAATGAATCGTCCACGTCCCGGTTCGCCCAAAAAATCACCCTTCTCTACAATGATTTCCCCACGGCTGAGCACAGTGTGGGGCCAGCCCTGAATTTCCAGGCCCTCGTAAGGCGTCCAGTCCACGTTTTCGTGTAGGGTTTCGGTGGAGAGGGTGCGGCGTTGGTCAGGATCGAAGATGACCAGGTCTGCATCGTAGCCGATGGCGATATCGCCCTTGCCCTCAAGACCGGCCAGCCGCGCGGGCGTGGTGCAGCACGCATTCACCCATTGCTCCAGGCTCAACAGCCCACTGCGCACCCCGCGCCAGTAAATGGCCGGGAAGCGCATCTCGATGGAGGGAACGCCGCCGGGAATCTGGCTGAAATCGCCCAGCCCGCGCGCTTTGTCCGCCCGCGTGAAGGGGCAATGGTCGGTGGTGATCATCTGGAGATGGCCGCGGCTCAGGGCTTGCCACAGCGCGTCCTGCTCGGCCTGTTCGCGGATGGGTGGCGAGCACACGGGCAATGCGCCCTCCACCCCTGGCGCATCGTAGGCGTCCCAGGTGAGAAACAGGTATTGGGGGCAGGTTTCGCCCGTGATGGGCAGCCCCTGCTCGCGCGCGGCGTGGATTCGCTCGACCACGGCCTGGCATGAGACATGAAAAATGTGCAGGGGAACGCCCACATACGCGGCGATGTCGATGGCCCGGCCCGCGGCCTCGCCTTCCATCGCTGCCGGTCGGCTGCGCGGGTGCCAGCGCGGCTCGGTGCGGCCCGCGGCCAGGTTGCGGGCGATGAGAGTTTGGATGATATCCCAGTTTTCCGCGTGAATCACCGGCCAGCCGCCCACATCGCGCACGGCCTCCAGCGCCTGCAAAAGCTCACCGTCGTTCAGGCGAAAGCCATAGGCCATATAGAGCTTGAAGCTGGTGCACCCGGCTTCGTAAGCAGCGGGGACCTGCTCCAGCTTGGCGATCTCCGCGGGGCCGATGGTCATGTGCAGGCCGTAGTCGATGACCACTTTGGGATCGGCCTCCGCGCGCCGCGCGGCCAGCGCGTCCACCATGCTTTGCTCAGGCTCTGGCTCTACGAAATCGATGATGGTGGTGGTTCCGCCCAGGGCCGCGGCGCGCGTGCCCGTGAAAAAATCGTCGGCCGAGATCACGCCCTCGCCCAAAGGCATTTGCATGTGCACATGAATGTCCACCGCGCCGGGGGTCACGTATTTGCCCCGAGCATCCAACTCGCGATGACCTTGCAAATCCTGACCGATGGCCGCGATGCGCTCGCCGCGCACGGCCACATCGGCCTGATAATGACCGGCCGCGGTCACGATGGTTCCGTTTTTGATGACGAGATCGTAGTTCATGGTTGTGTGCTTCGAAAATAATCCAAAGTCAGAGATCGGTTGAACAGGTCATGTCGTGATGAGCGGCCAGACCGCCATAGACCACAGGACAAACATAGACCAAAAGGCCCATCGTCTATCTTGGTCTACTTTGGTCGGCGCAAGCGATCTTCAGCCGCATCGACGCGGGCGAGCCCGCTGTTCGACCTGCTTGAAGATTATAGCATAGATGCTCGGAGAAGGCGGAGGCGCCGCCCTCAATAACCAACAATCCAGGCCTGGAAGGCGCTGGGCCAGTTCGGTGGAAGGGGCTGTCGGCCCTCGCGCTCGGCGCGCTCAGGTGAGTTGCACCTCGCAGGTGCGACTCACCTATGCACCCCCATCATCTCCGCACGACCCCTATCCTTCCGACGAGCGCCATTCGCTTCATTCCAAAATTTGCTGTCATTTCCACACCGGACGGTTTTCAATCCGCGGCGGGCGTTGTCATTTCAATATCCGCAGCGCCTGCTCCACCGACGCGTCGTCATGAATCAACGCGGCGATGGCGGCCGTCATGGCCTGGGGGTTTTCGGCCTGGAAGATGTTGCGGCCAATGGCCACGCCCTTCGCGCCCGCGTCCAGCGCCCGGCGGATGGTTTCCAACATGAGGCGTTCATCACCCTTCTTCGCGCCGCCAAGAATGACCGCGGGCACATAGCAAGTCTCGGCCACATGTTCGAAGCCATCGCTGTATGGGATTTTCACCCAATCCGCGCCCAGTTCGGCCGCGACGCGCGCGGCGATGGCGATGCTCTCCGCTGTGCGGTATTCGGGGCCGCTGTCGAACCCGCCGGGAATCATCTCTGCCATCACCGGCACGCCCCATTGGTGCGCCAGCCCCACCACGCGGGCCAGGGTGCGCAGGGTGTCTTCCTCCTCGGCCGCGCCCGGAAACGCGGATACGGCCACCGCGTCCGCGCCCAAGCGCAGCGCGTCCTCGACCGTGTAGAATTGCGAACCCGGCCCCATCTTGCCCAGCTTGGTGCCGCCGCCGTCGAGCCGCAAAATCAGGCCAAGGGGAGCGATTTCGGCCGCGAAGCGCAGGGCCGTGCCATAACTGGTGAGAATGGCGTCCGCGCGACCGGCCGCGATTTGCCGCAACACGGCCGCGGGCTGTTCCATGCCCCGCGCGGGGCCGTCGATGAGTCCGTGATCAAAGGCCACGATCAACGCGCGGCCATCCGCTTGAAAGATATGATGCAGTCGTCGGGTGAACATGATTGAAGAAGAGAGAGAAGAGCGGAGACGGAGGACGGGTCAATGAAACGCGCATCGACCCATCGTCCATCGTCGGGTGGGAAAGGAGAAAGCGACCGGGCCAGCCAGAAGCAAGAGGCCAGAAAACCGGCTGGGAACGCGTCAAAGACAAACCACTCGGCCATCGCGGCGCGCGCCGGCCTCCTCGGTGACGCCGCCGCGCTCTTGAATATAAAACACCATCTCATCGCGCAAAAAAAGGCCGGTGTCCAGGTGGGTGAGGTCGCGCAACTGCATAAGGGGGAAGCGCCGCGCCATACGATTCTCCCAGGCCGCGGCCGGTTCTCGTATGAAACTACTGCATACGGCCAGAAAAGAGCGATCGAGCAATTCGTCGATGGGCCGGCCCTGAAATCGGATGTCCACCGCGCGAGCGTCGCTGCGCGTCTCGCCCAAAATAATGGTGTAGCGCAGCTGGCGGCTGAAATGGAGAAAACCCCGTTCGGTGTGGGGTTCGCCGGGTCGATCGACGCGCCGGGCGTTGTCCTCCACCAATTGTTTCAATTGCGCGCCCGTTAGCCAGTAGAGCCGCAAGGTGTCGGCGAAGGGCATCACATTGAACCAGTCGCCAAAGGTGAGCGTTTCGCCCACGGGCACGCCAATACGCGCGGTTGACGCGTCCACAAAAGCCAGGTCTGCGGCATAGCCATGCACGCGAGCGCGTTCGACCAGCGCGTCGGCCATGAAGTTGGCGAAGGCCGACTCCCCGCGCGCGAAATAATTGCGCACATAATCGGTGCTGAGATCAGGATGATCGGCGGTTCGGCCCAGATCGCGCATCAGAATAGGCATGGCCAGCTCGGCGATGGGCCGGACGTATTCCCGCTCGAACGTTTCGTCCGTGGGCAAATAGGGGGTGCGATTGAGACGAACATGGGTGACCGCGGGTTGTTCGGTCACGGTGATATCCACCTCGCCCACATACTGGCCCAGAGTGCCGGCCTGTACAATGGGAATGCCATTGACGATATTGTCGAGCGAGAGTCCCTGTTCGTTGAGCGCGTGGTGCGTGTGACCGCCCACAATGAGATGAACCGCGCCACGCGGCAACGTGCGGGCCAACTCCACATCGCCTGCGTCGCGCACGCTGGCCGTGCGGCTTTGCAAACTATAGCCCAAATGGCTAAGAATAATGATCACATCGCACAAAGGCTGCAAGGCCGGAAGCAGATTGTGAACCACTTGAATGGGGCTGGCCACATGAATGTTGGCGTCCAGCAACTGACGAATCTGGCCGGGCGTGGTGAGACCAATGACGCCAACGCGAATGCCCTTGCTCACAAACAGGGCCGCAGGAAAGTAAAGACCATCCAGCGGCGGATTGGCCACAAGATTGGCCGAAAGCAAGGGAAAACGCGCGTCATGGCGGATGGAACGCGCCAAGGCGGCCGCGCCCATATCGAGATCATGATTCCCCAACGCGGCCACATCCATGCCGCCAGCGGAATACAAATGATAGCCCACATGCATTTGAAAATCGCTCTCATCGTCGCCCAGCAGCTCATCGAACACGAACCCCACCAGATCATCCCCGGCCGACATGGCCAACACGGCCACATTAGGATCTTGCTCATATTGTCGCCGCGTGGCCCGAATATGACCCACAATCTTCGAGAACACCGGCGTCTCACCACCAGGACTCAAACGGCAAATATGGCCGTGCAAGTCATTGATGTGCAGCACCTTCACGCGGCCCGGCTCGTTCCATGTGAACGAACGCCTTTCGGGCAGTTGAACGCCGTTGTCCAAGATGATGCGGCGCACCGGCGCAATGGTGGGGTTGCCCACCAAAAGAAAAACCCGCGCCTCGGCCTCGCCACGAGGATTTGGCGTCCCTTCGATAAGACGGAGCGCGCCGATCTCTCCCATCACCCAATCCGCGTGAACATGTCGGGCGTGATGCGATAAATGGCCGGCTCGCCTGCAAAAAAGCGTCGCAGCTCCTCCACGGCCAGTTCACCCATGCGCGAACAATCCTCGATGCAACCGGCGATGTGCGGGGTCACCACCACATTGTCGAGACGACGCAAAGGGCTGTCGGCTGCGGGCGGTTCGGGATCGGTGACGTCGAGAAAGGCGAAGAAGCGGCCTTTGCTCAACTCGGCGATGAGCGCCTGTTCGTCGATAAGCCCCCCGCGGGCCGTGTTGATGAGCAGCGCATCGTCTTTCATCAGCGCCAGCCGCGCTGCGTCGAGCATGTGACGCGTATCGGGCTTGAGCGGCGCGTGCAGCGATACAATATCCGCGCGACGCAACAAATCCTCCAACGAGACCTTCTCCGCGCCCAGTTCCGCGGCCTCTTCAGCAGACACAAAGGGATCGTAGAGCAACACCGTCACATCGAACGACTGGAGCAAACGAATGACATGACGACCCACATTGCTGGCGCCGATAATGCCCACCTGCTTATGCACCAACTCGCGCGCCGGCCACCACGAAGTCTCGCGCCAGCCGCCCTCGCGCACATGTTGGGCCAACGGCCAGATGCGCTTCATGCCCACGATCATCAGGCCCAGCGTGGTCTCGGCCACATCCACGGCCAGAATGGGCGCGGCGCTGGTCACATGCACGCCCCTTTCCCACAAAGCATCCGAGACGAACCGTTTGACGCTGCCGCCCATGTGAGCCATTGCTTTGAGTCTGGGCGCGGCCGCGAGCACGTCGGCGTCGAGCCGCGCCACGCCCCAACTGGTGATGCACGCGTCGGCCGCGGGCAAAAGCGCGATCAGGTCCTCCTTGGTGGCCGGCTCAGGACCAGGATGATGGACGACCTCCGCGAACGAGGCCAGCGCGTCCCACGCATTTTGATTGAACATGCGCGAGTAGTGATTTTTTCCAATGGTGATGGCGACAGTGGGCATGGGGTTCGTATTGCGTAGTGCGAGTGTGCGAGTGTGCGAACAGAGTGTCGTCGAGAGAGACCAATACGTGAGCGAGATTACTATACCGGGCGAGGTTTGTCAAGTGAAAGTTAATGCTCTCGGCGTTGTGTGTATTATTACTTTAATCTGCAGAAACATTATCCGACCAGGTGAAGCGATTTTCCTTCACCTCATGGGTTTATCGCAATCATGACAATACACCCAGCCGCCCCGACGCCGCGCTCATCCGCCCTTGAATCGCGCGGCCAGCTCTCGCGTGAGATTCAAATAGAGATCGCCGTACATCTGGCTGGGTTCGATGTAACTGCCCTCGACCCATTCATTGAAACTATTCACCCACAAGAGGTCGGGATTGCTTTTCAGGGCCGCGTCGAAGGTGGCGCGATAAAAAGCGCCGTTGTCGCGCGCCCGGGCAAAGGGAGCGGATGGAACGCGAATATCGGGTCGGCAACCCGCGCGGCGGTCGTCCCATCCCGGCATCACCGTGCCCACCCATAGCTTGGGCCGACCGGTTTTCTGCGCCCAAGAGCGCACTCGCGCGGCCCAACGCCTGGCCTTGACGTAATCGTTGGGATAAGCCGCGTGCGTCACTTTATACACCCACAGGCCATCGAACACGGCCAAAAAACTGGGGTCCAGCCCTTCCGCGATCCACCAGGCCGTGTGATTTGGGTCCACTTGCTGGCGGATTGCGGCCCAGGCCTGTTGCGGCGTCTGGCCGCCCACGACCGGAACCCGATAGACATCGGTGATGAAGATGACCGGCCGCCCCTGAATCTTGAGAAAGTTGGGATGGCCCGCGTATTGTTGCATCAGATAGCGCAGCGCCTCGATGGTGTTGGCCTGGCTCGCGCCGGGCCAGATGTGCCGCAGGAAAATCACCGTGGAGCGAAAATTCGAGCCCGCGGATTTGGCCAATATGGTCGCGAAATTGCGGTCGGTGCGGTCGCCGGGCGCGGCCCATTGCATGGTGAAGCCATCGATGCCTGCATTTCGGGCCATGTCGATATGGCGGGCGATGGTGGCGGGGTCGTCCGAGGCGTATGGTTGCAGAGGGCGGTCGCCCGCGCTGATGTTGCAATCATCCCAACTGCCCATGTCGTACCAGGTGAAATAGTTGGCCAACACCAGGCGCGAACCTGTATTGAATGAGGCGGGCTGCGGGTTTGCGGCCGGCGCAACCGCGGCCGGAGTGGGAGGCGGCGGCGCGCTCAGCACCGGCAAGGCCATGATGTCGCCGGCAAAATCGACCAGATCCGCGAACAGCCAGCCTTCCTGACCCGTCTCCGCTCGCACGGCCAGCCAGTCTCCGGCTTGATTCCGGCCTCCTCATCCCTTGCGGAAGCAGGTCCACCACTTCATAAGCCACGCCCGGCCCGCGACGCAGATTGGCCAGTTCGGTGTTGACGATCGGGGGCGGAAGCGGCGTGGGAGTGGGCGAAGCCGGCGGCGTGGGTGTGGCCGCGAGAGTCGGCGTGAATGTGGGAGAAGCGGTGGGCGTGGCCGTGGGAGGTGGGGTGAGCGGAGCCAGCACATTGATGGCCGCGGGCGCGACGATGAGTTCGGCAAAGACCCAACCCTCGTCACCGTTCAACGTGCGCACTTGCAGCCATTGCCCATCCGCGGTGCGTCCAAGCAGGATAATGGGTTCGCTTTCGCCCAGGATGATGGTCGGTTCGTAGTGTGTGCCGGGGCCGCTGCGCAGATAGGCCAACACCGGCCCCACTTGCGCGGCAAGCGTGGGCGCGGGCGTGGGCGTCAGGGTGGCCGTGGGCGTGGAGGTGGGTGTGAGGGTGGGCGTCTGCGTGGCCGTGGGCGTGGCTGTGAAGGTGGGAAGGGGCGTATAGGGCAGGTAAGGCGTGTTGGTGGGCAGGGCAGCGACGGCCTCGCGACTGATGAACGTGGCCGTGGGCGTGGCCGTAGGCGGCTCCACCACCTCCGGCTCTTTGTTACGGGCGAATATGGCCCATTGCACCAGCAGAATGATGACCAGGAAGAAAATAATGACCAGCGCCAGGCAGGAGCGGGAACGGGTTTGATATCGACGGGTCATGAGAGGATGGAGATAGAAATTGAATGCTCAATTCGAGTCAGGCATTGTATCATATTCTGTTGCCCGATTCACAGTCGCCGACTCTTTTAAACATCCTCGTACCGCGATTCTTCGAGCCGTTTACGAAGCTTTTCTTCCTCGGAAAGCTCTTGCGCGGGAAGCTCGCCTTCCTCACCAAAGAACGCGGCCTCGGCCCTGGCCAGTTCGTCGGCCGACGCGCGGGGGACGCGACTCCACTTGCCGCAGTTGGGGCAGCGGTCGTATTTCACGGTTCCCAGATTCGGCGCCCACCAATGCCGTGCATAAGGATAACCGCATTGTGGACACACGGCCCCGCCGAACATGCCATATCCCCGCCGCGTTTTGCCCCGCTTGCGCTCGATGATGATGGTGATCAGGCCGATGAGCAGTGTGAGAAGGATGACGGGAATGACGATCTTGAGCGCGACCATCCAACCCCGGCTTGCAGGCACGAATTCACGCGTCACCGTGTTGGAAACCAGGGTCTCGCCCGCGGCCGTGTGGCCGGCCCACCGCGCGCAGTTCGTGCACGCCGAGGGGGTAATCATCGGTCACGAACCGCAAGCGCCAGGGCGGCTCTGTATCTGTGCCGATCAACTGGTCGTCGATATAGAAATCCACCGAGACCAGATCGTCCGGCCCCTCCACCTTCATGGTGAACGTCCCCTGAATGTCGCCCGCGAACCCGCCGTATCCCCAATCTCGCCGCAACGAAAG
>JAADII010000038.1 GCA_013151415.1 Chloroflexota bacterium | reverse complement strand
GGCTCCACGCCCAAACGGCGCAGACGCTCGACATCGGTGGCGCGAAACTCCATGAAGCGTAAACCGCCATCTCGTTGCAGACGATTTCGCCAGGTGCGCTCGGGCAAGACCGCGCGCAAAAAAGCCTCCATTTGTCTCGGAATCATGGGGTCATTCTCCTCATCATTGAGATCGCCGCATCCTCATCGACGCGGTCGAATATGCTCCCGATATTTTACCGCAATTTGTGAACTCAGTTCGCGGGGGGGTCGTCCCAATAACCGCCGTATCGCTCCTCGGGTCGTCCGATGGGATGCAGCGAAGAGGCTGGCCATTGCAGACGCGAACCGGTGGGAAATTCCACCGTCACTTGCTCCATGAGAATGTTGATCTGCCGCACATGACCAACGCCTTCGGGCGTCTCCACAAGCTGCCCTAATTTGGGCAGATGCTTTCGCGCTTCGGCGTACATGGCGTTTTCGTAAGCCAGGCTGCACAGCAGACGACCGCACGAGCCCGAAATATCGGCGGGATTGAGGGGCAGGTTTTGGTTCTTGGCCATCTTGATGGAAACAGAATGAAATTCGCGCAGAAAACTGGCGCAGCACAAAGCGCGGCCGCACTTGCCATAGCCACCCACCAATTTGGCCTGGTCGCGCACGCCGATTTGCCGCATCTCGATACGCGTGGCGAAATGTTGAGCCAGGTCCTTCACCAAAGCGCGAAAGTCCACTCGCTTTTCGGCCGTATATTCCACCACCAAACGCCTGCCGTTGAATGCATAGCGGCAACGCACGACCTTCATCTTCAGGCCATGCTCCACGGCTTTCCGTTTCACCACCTGCATGGCTTTATCTTCCAACGAGCTCCAATAAGCGCGCTGTTCGTGATCGCGAAGGGTGGCGCGACGCAAAACAGGTTTCAATTCACCGCCCAATTCTTCAGGGTCCACTTCCTTGGCGGGATGCACCACTTGCACCATTTCCCGCCCGCGCGCGGTGTCTACAATCACCCATTCGCCGGGGAGCAAATCGGTGTAATCGCCGGGATCGAAATAATATATTTTCGTGACAGGCTGGAACTGTACGCCAACAACCTGAGGCATGATCGCTATTCTCGGTGACGAAAAAACAAAGATTTGCGGACGAAGAGAGGCAAACTCGACGCCGCATGCATGCACAACATAACAAGTATAGCCTTGGCCGCGGCCTTCGGTCAAACGATGCGCCTTCTCACAGCATCTCCTTCACCCGACGAGCCACCGCACGCGTCATGCCCGGCACGGCCGCTATCTCATCCACACTGGCGTTTCGAATCGCGTCGATGCTGCCAAAATGCTTAAGCAGAGCCTGACGCCGTTTCATGCCAATGCCGGGGATCTCTTCTAATCTTGAGCCGGTCATGCCTTTCCGGCGAAGATGGCGTTGATAGGTGATGGCGAAACGATGCGCTTCATCGCGAATGCGTTGCACCAAATACAATTCTGGGCTATGCCGCGCCAACCTGACCGGTTGTTGGCGACCAGGCAAAAACAACAGCTCCTCCCGTTTAGCCAATCCCACCACGGGGACCACCTCGAACAAATCCAACGATTTCAACACCTCGACCGCCACATTCAATTGCCCTTTGCCGCCATCGACGATGAGCAGATCGGGCAGTATGCGCCAAACCGGGTCTATTTGCTGGCCGGGGCCGGGCTCCGAGGCTTCTAGCGCGCGGCGAAAGCGCCGTTGGAGCACTTCGCGCATGGCGGCATAATCATCGGGTTGACCTGTTCTCGAAACCGCTCGCACGCGAAAGCGGCGATAATCACTCTTGCGCGGCGCGCCGCGCACAAACACCGCCATGCTCCCCACCGTGTTCGCGCCTTGCAAGGTCGAAATATCAAAGCATTCGATGCGGGTTGGCGGAGAGGGCAAATCGAGAGCGGCTTGCAGGTTGGCGATGGCCTCGGTGTGCCGATGCGCGTCAGCTTCCCATTCGGCTTGCATGGCCCCCAACGCGGTGCGAGCGTTCTCCGTGGCCATCTCCACCAAGGCCTTTTTTGCTCCACGCTTGGGGATGCGAAGAGTCACTTTCGCGCCGCGTTTGCTGCGCAACCACTGCTCGATAATATCGCGTTCCTCCAAATCTCGCGGCAGTAAGATATCGGGCGGCAAATAAGCAGCTTCGTCGTAAAATTGTTTGAGAAACGAGGCCAACAGCTCGCCATTTTCATCTTCGCCCACGCCCTCCATCCAGAACGACTCGCGGCCAATGAGACGTCCGCGACGAATAAAAAACACTTGCACGCAGGCCGCGCCCTTGTCCACAGCAAATGCGATCACATCCTCGTCCTCTTGTTTGTTCGAGACCACCTTCTGCCGCTCGACGATGCGCTGAGCCGCGCGAATTTGGTCGCGGTAAATGGCCGCCCGCTCAAATTGCATGCGCTCAGCCGCTTGCATCATGCGCTGAGTGAGTTCTTGCAGGGCCTCGTCCGTCTTCCCTTCCAAAAAGCGACACAACCCATCCACGATTTCCCGATATTCCTCTCGGTCCACCGCGCCGATGCAAGGTCCGGCGCAACGCTTGATGTGAAAATAAAGGCAAGGGCGTTCGTCGCTCCCTGTGATTTCGCGGTTGCAATCGAGATAAGGAAACACCTTACGCAACGCATCTAGCGTTTGACGCACGGCATGGCCGCTGGTAAACGGGCCGTAATAACGAGCGCCATCAGGCAGCATGCGTCGCACCACCGATATTTTGGGAAAATCATCCTGCCAATGCACCTTGATATAGGGATATTGTTTGTCGTCCTTCAGGCGCACATTAAACTGAGGGCGATAGCGCTTGATCAACTCGTTTTCCAGGATCAGCGCCTCCAGCTCGGTGTCGGTGACCACCCATTCCAGATTGGCGATCTCGGCCGTCATGCGTCGCGTTTTGGCTGTGTGCTGACTATGTTTTTGGAAGTAGGAGCGCACGCGAGCGCGCAGATTCACGGCCTTGCCCACATAGATCACCCGTCCCCGCTCATTGCGAAAGAGGTAACACCCCGGCCGGGTGGGCAAGGTCTTCAGTTTAGCCTGGATAACGGGAGCATGCGAGAGAGATTCGTTAGTAGCGGACATTCGCTCCTACAATGAGCTGAATATCGACCCGCGCATTCGCGCCTGCGCCAGGACGGATATTCTCATCGGTGATGGCAAACAGCTCGATGAGTTGGCGCACGGTGAATGGTTTGTCTTGATACACGATGATCTGGCTCTGGGCGTAATCCTGACGGTCTGCCTCGCCCACGCCCACAATGTTGAAGCCATGTCCGGCCAGCATCTCGGCCACTTGAGAAGCGATCTCAGGATGAGGCGAACCGTTCAGCACCACAATGCGAGCGTTTTCTTGGGCCAGTTGTTGCCGTCGCGCGTCGTCGGGCGAGGGGGTGGGCGCGGCCGCGATTTCAGGATGGAAAAATGCATCCACCGCCGGTCGAATGATCTCCATATTCGGAATCAACACATACGCGCCGCGCTCGTTGCGATCAGCCTGAACCATGGAGCGGTCGATAACCAACCGACGCACTTCGGATACGTTCATCTTGCGCGCCTGATTGGCCAGACTCAGCATTCGCCCCAAAGGCATGTCTGTCTGAATGGAATCGGAGAGAGCGCTGAGCAATGCGGGCAGGTTGGCGATGAGATTGGGTAGTTGGCCGGTGCTGAGCACCTTGTCTTTAAGTGCTATGAGCACTTGCTGTTGGCGCTCCATGCGGCCAAAATCGCTATCTGCATGGCGCGTGCGCGCATATTTCAGCGCGGTTTCGGCGTCCATGCAATAACGCCCGGCTTTGATATAGAAGGGATCATATCCGTAGTTGTCGTCAGGAAACAACGGATCATTGATGTCTCTGGGCACTTCGATATCGATGCAGCCCACCCGCTCCAAAATCTCGCGGAAACCCTGGAAGTTGACGCGCACATAATAATGAATGGGTTGACCCAAAAATTGCGAAACCGTTTTCTTCGCCAGGGCCGGGCCGCCGCCAGGATATTTCTCTAGATCGCCGATGACGTGCGCGGTGTTGATCTTGCGCTTACCGTAATTGGGGAAATCGGGGATGTCTACATAGAGATCGCGTGGCAACGAAAGCATGCCCACATCGCCCGTGTTTGGATCGACCGTGAGCACAATCATGGTGTCGGTGCGATAATAGCCTTTTTGCCCCGGTCGCTGGTCGATGCCTAACAAAAGGATGTTGATTCGCTCTTGATCGTTCAGCACAGGGGCCAACAACGAGCCGAGCAGGCTGGGAGGATTGGGCGTGGCCGCGGCGCGCGCCACCGGCGCGCCGACCACAATCTCTTCACCCGCGCTGGCTTCGCTATTCTGAGGCGGTGCGGCCTCTTCAGCCACATAGGCCGCAAGCTGAGGCGAAGCCAGAGCAATGGCTCGGGCCGTGCGGAAAAAGAGAAAGCTGGCGTAACCGAACGCAGCCAGAAATATGAGCAATAATATGGTCAGCAAAAGACCAGATACAATACGAGGTCGCGGCGTTTGCGAACGAAAATGGTCATTTGTTTGCGAAGTCATTGGTTTTTCCATCATCACTCCTCGGCGCCGATGGCCGGCAGAGGAGCCTGATATAAGGCCGTTTCAGTGAGCGCGTATAGGTAGTCTGTGGCTTCATCCACCCAGATGCTGCGCAAACTGCGCAGCACATTGGGGCGTCCTGCGGGCGTCAGCTGGCTAAGCAACTTGCCCTGTTTGTCGAACACCAGCACGCGGTTGTGCGCCGGGTCGCCAATATAAAGACGACCTCCGGGCGAATCCACTTCGTTCGCCCACATGCTCACCGCGTCGCCAATGGGAGGATCCACCACATCGAGGGCGAAAGCTTCTTGCTCTCCGCCAAAAAACTTAAGCACGGTTCCGTTGGGATGCAACAGCCACACCGAGCCGTCGATGGCCATATCGATGACGCCGCTCAAATTGACGCGGGTTTCAGCGGCGAAATAGGATTCGGGCGGTTCGGTGTAGCTTTCGCCGCTGGGCCGATAACGGTATAACTCGGAGCCGCTCTTGTCTAAAAGATAGATGTTGCCAAAATAATACTCCATATCGGCCACAAAGCCCAGATCGGGATTCTCGGCCATCTTCACATTCACAGCGCCCAAGCCTTCGACCCAACCAAACAGCTGATTGCCGCGATCCAGTGCCAAAGGGCCGGTGGCCGTGCGATTGCCCATGGCCGGCGCCCAAACAGCATGAGCCAATTCATTGATGGTTCGGCCCTCCACGCTCTCGCCCGCGCGCAACAACACCTCGGCCGCGCCGTCATCGGCCAATCGGTCGCCAGTGGCTTCATCCAATTGATAACGCGCCAGGGTCCCGGCCTTGGGATCCAACACATAAATGCTCAAACCATCCACAAAAACGCGCGTGGGCGATTCGGAACCGGGATCGAAATTCACCAAAGGCGTGTCGAATCCGGTCAACATGGGTTGGACGCGATTCACCTTGGCGCCCATCTCGTCGATGAGAATGCGCATGCGCTCCACTTCTGGATGGTCGGGGAAGAACAGCGCGGCCTGAGCCAATTGTTCATCGGCCGCTTGCAAATAAATTCGGGCCTGACTCTCATCGACTTCGCGCGCGGCCGCATCTAAATTCACCTGAGCGCCATTCAAATATTGCTCGAATAAGTCGGCGCGCTGGCGCCCTTGCATGAACCACATCACCGCGGTGACTGCGGCCACAATCAAGATGAGGGTCACCAAAATGGCCACAGCGTATGGGATGCGACGCGGCGGCCCCTTGGGTCTGGCGGGTTTGGGCTTTTTGGCGCGAGGCTTCCTTTTGAGCTCGATTTTAGGCTTGCGTCGGACGCCGCGCGCCGCGACCTGGTCCATATCGCCAAACGCTTCACCAAGATCAAGCTCCTCGGGCCCTGCTTCGAGCGACCATGCCTCCTCGACCTGTGGCGGAGCCGCAGCCATCCCTGACTCGGGCCGATACGGTCTCTCCATCTCAGGTGCGGGCGCCTCGTCCGACTCGGTGAGCGCAATCACCAGCAATGTGAGCTCCTCTTCAGCATCAATGCCGATGCCGGCCATTTGGTCCGCCACGGCCTGCGCGTCGGGCACGGCCGTGGCTTCGTGCGTCAGTCGCACATCAAGATAATTCGCCCAGGCGCTGTTCATGGCCACCATCACCAATCCGGCCTCGCCTTCGGTTCGGGCCACCTCCACGGTTGGCGGCTCATCATCACCCAACGAACGATAATCCTCGTTGTTCAGCGGCGAATACCATTGCAGGCCCGCGGCGCTACGCACCGCGAGAATCGTTGGCCCAGCCTGGGCCAGGACGATCTCAGACCCTGTGGCGGCAAGACAGGTGGCCCCCGCCCTAAAATCGGTGGCGTGATATTGATTGTACTCTCGCAAATAGCCGTGCGCTGCCTGGAGGGCTGCGGTGAGCGATTCGGCCGCGTCTCCACTATGATAATAGTACCCTTCCTGAATCGTATTCAACATCTCCCGATAGATGCGAGCGCGACTTCGGGCCGGTCCTTCCAACTCCATCAAAACATAGAGATTCCCCTTGCCCCGGGCCGGCGCGATGCCGGTTGCGGGCTCGACCACGCGCGCGGTGGGGGTGTGGCGTTCGCGTCGGCCGCGGGCCAACTTGAGAATGCTTATATGGGTTCGAAGGGCCTGGGACATATTCATCATGTGAGGGGTGAGAAGCGGTCGTTTTCAAAAGAAAAGGCCATTGTTGCGTATCTTACCGATTTTACACCACCCGCGCGCGGCGGGCAAGAGGGCTACTCCGCCTTTTCTATCTTGGCAGGTGGCAGTACAATAGCAGTTCGCCCGGTCATTGCTCAACCTATGGCCGATGACACTGCACCCTCGATATAGGAATAAAGGACGTGGCTCATGTATTTTATTCGTCGCCGCATTCGCATGGCGCTATTTCTTGTCATATCGATCTCCTTGGCCCTGGTTGGATTATCCCAAAGTCGCGCCGAGCCGGTGGGCAGCGCGCAGCTGGCCAACGATAGCGGCGTGGTCGGCGGCCATTTCGATAACCTGGTGGGAGCGAGATCGGTCGCGGTGCGTCTCGATTTCAATCCCGCGGACAAACCCATCCGCATCGACAGCATTGAGATTTACCTCGACCCGCCTCAAGACGCGCCCGCCTCCTGGCCCTTTCTGGTGCGTTTCGAACAGATTCAAAACAACGCGCCCAGCGCCGCGCAACCCCTCTTCACAAAACGCGCCCGTATTCGATTGGAACAAGCGGGTTGGTACGCGCTGCCCATCAATTGGAACCCCAAGGATAATGAGTACGGCGACAGCATCATCATCTCCATTGGCTCGGAAGCCTCGCCCTCGGCCACGCCTCCGCGGTTGGGCCTGGACGACAGCCTCAACATCCCGACCAAGCGCAATTTTTACGGCGAGAACTTCAGCGCCTGGCAAGAGCATTACGCTTTTTGGCCTGATCCCGCCAATGTCGGTCATTTGATGATCCGCGCCAATATCACTACGGGCGAGGACGCGCTGCTCACACCCAGCCCCACGGCCACCTCCACTCGCACGCCCACAGCCACCCCCACCCCCACCCGCACGCCCACAGCCACCCGTACGCCCACGCCCACCCACACACCCACCGCCACGCCCACGCCTTTACCCGTGGGGCGGATCATCGAACTGGGCGCCGGGCAGGACGCATACACGGCCGCAGCCTCGCCCAGCGCCAATTTCGGCCGAGATTTCGCGCTCAAAGTGGGCCGAGACGAACAAAACGGGGTGATGCAAAGTTTTATTGGCGGGTTTTTCCTGGCCAATATCCCGCCTGGCTCGGAAATTCGCCAGGCGACGTTGGCTCTACGCATCCAAGATGCGCAAGACGCTCGCGGCCTCATCTTGCGCGCCCGACGACTGGCCATAGACTGGAATGAAACCGAGCTCACGGCAAACAACGCTTCAGGCTTGATGGCCGAAGGCATTGGAGAAACCACATTGTCTGACACGCCCCTGACGGGCGATTGGATCGAGCTGAATGTCCGAGAACTGGTGCAAGGCTGGGTGGATGGTCGTTGGCCCGCATACGGCATCGGCCTGGAGATCGATGCGCCTTCGCAATCTCGCACGCGTTGGATAGTCTTTGACGCGCACGAACGCCCCTATACAGGGCCTTACTTGCGATTGGTTTACGCCCTGCCCACCGACGCCACACTCACGCCTACGCCCAGCCCCACGCCCACCGCCAGCTTGACCCCCACGCCAACGCCCCTTCCAACTTCAACCCCCACCCTCACCATCACCCCCACCCAGACGCCAACCCCAAGCATCACGCCCACAGCGACCTTAACCATCACACCCGATCCCTCGGCTTCACCCACCCCAACCTCCGTCGCCTCCAACGCTTTTCCTCTATATCTGCCGATTCAGTTGAGATAAGGGCTTTTCTTTACACCGGCATGGGCGGGCCGCCGCCCCTGACGCCTGCTTTTCATGAAAAATACGTACGACGCAAACCAAAAACAACCTTGTTCAACCCCATAACCACGGAGACCCCCAAATCATGAGAGAAGTAGCCATCATTGGCATTGGCCAAACGCGCGTGGGCGAGCTTTGGGAGCTATCCTTGCGCCAGCTCGGACACGACGCCGTTATCGCGGCCATGCAAGACGCTGGCGTTGAACGCGCGGACGCGCTTTATGTGGGCAACATGCTTTCGGGCGAGCTGGCCGGGCAGGAGCATCTCGCCACGCTCATCGCCGATTTCGTGGGTCTACGCGGGATCGAGGCCGCCAAGATCGAGGCCGCGTGCGCATCGGGCGCGGCCGCGGTGCGCATGGGTTATCTGGCTGTGGCCAGTGGGCTTCTCGATGTGGTTATCGCGGCCGGAGTGGAAAAGATGACCGACACCCCGCCTGATGAAACAACGGCCGGGCTGGCCCTCGCCGCAGACCAGGAATATGAAGTTGCGGAGGGCGCCACTTTTCTGGCGCTGAACGCCATGCTCATGCAGCGATATATGCATGAATACGGCGTTCCCCATCGCGCGTTCGCTCCTTTTCCTATCAACGCGCACCGCAACGCGCGCACGAACCCCAACGCCATGTTCCATATGGAGATCACGGTGGAGAAATATGAAAAAGCGCCCGTGGTCGCGCCGCCCATCAATATTCTCGATAGCTCGCCCATTTGCGACGGCGCCGCGGCTGTTGTCATGGTTCCCTGGGAGCGAGCGCAAGAGTTTGGGGGGCGAGGGCAACGCATCGTGCGAATTGCGGCCTCGGCTTCGGCCACCGACACTCTAGCCGTGCACGATCGTCGCGATCCGCTCTTCCTCGAAGCCGCGCACCTTTCCTGTCATCGCGCTTACGCCCAAGCCGGACTGTCGCCGGCGGATATCGATCTGTTCGAATTGCATGATGCATTTAGCATTATGTCGGTGCTTTCATTGGAGGCGTGCGGTTTTGCACCGCGCGGGCGCGGCGTCGATTTAGGAGGGTCGGGCGCGATCGCCTTGGACGGCAAGCTTCCACTGACCACCATGGGCGGACTAAAAGCGCGCGGACATCCCGTGGGCGCGACCGGCGTCTACCAAATCGTGGAGCTGGTGCAGCAATTGCGCGGCGAAGCCGGCCCTAACCAGGTCGCGAACGCGCACATTGGCATGGCGCAAAACATCGGCGGTTCGGGCGCCACCGTCATCACCCACATCCTCATAGGCGAAGAATGAGACCGCGACGAAATCGGACAGACCATCGTCCATAGATTGCGTAGTCTCTCCACCGAGGGCGAGACCAACCCAGACAAACAAGAAAAAATACGGACAAATCACAAACAAAACATCGACAACCCCTGTCAAAAACTGGCATGTAGCCCTGTGTGGCCGAGCTTGATGGTTTTTGGCAGCGCCTTGCGCGTAGGCTATAAGGTGCAGCAAATTTGATATCCTGTCATTTGAGGAGAGCCAAACTATGCACATTGCCCGAAATTGGCGAGTCAAAAAACAACGATACAGCCTTACCGGTGAAATTTGCCATCATTGCGGCTCGAAGGTGTTCCCTCCCCGCGACGTATGCCCTGAATGCGCCCAGCCCGCCTATGATCCCTTGCAACTGAGCGGCAAGGGCGAGGTATATAGCTTCACCACCGTATACGAACCGCCCGCAAATTTCCAAGAGCAAGCGCCCTACAGCATCGCCTTGATCAAATTAGAGGAGGGGCCCATGCTCACCGCCCAACTAACGGACGTGGAGCCAAATCAGGTTCATATTGGCATGCCCGTCGAGATGGTCACCCGCAAATTGATGCAAGATGGCGACGAGGGGTTGATCCAGTATGGATACAAATTCCGGCCACGCATCATGGCCCATTGAAACATAGGATTCTTTGTCGATAATCCTGGCGCCGTCCTAAAAATCGGGACGGCGCTTTGTATTTGATCGCAAAAGTGGGGATGGTGTACAATTGCAAACCTCTGCTGCATTTTGCTCTTCGGTCTCGATTCTTTATTGGACACTGGCGTTTTTTCGCTCTTGACGCGAACCAACGCGAATCATGCGAATAAAGCAAGAAACATTCGTCAAATTCGCTTAATTCGCGTCAAAAAATAGTCTGAAAAGCAGACAAAATCATATTCGCCAGATTCCAGTTCTTCACTCAATGAGGAGGTCTGCATTGTGAAAACGGTGAAACAACTGCTGGACGAGAAGGGGCGCGATGTGTGGACCGTGACACCGGATAGCACGGTGTTCGATGCGCTCAAGCTCATGGCCGATAAGAACATCGGCGCGGTGGTGGTGACGGACGCGAAGGGAATTTGCGGGATCATGTCGGAACGGGATTATGCGCGTAAAGTCGTCTTGCATGGCCGCTCCTCTCGCACCACGCCCGTCTCCGAAATCATGACCGAGCGGGTGCTGGTGGTGCGCCCCGATCAAACCGTGCAAGAATGCATGGCCCTGATGACCCGGAAGCGATTGCGCCATCTTCCTGTGGTGGAGGATGGGGAGCTGGTGGGCATCATCTCCATCGGCGATGTGGTCAAAGCCATCCTCTCCGAACAGGAGTTCATGATCGACCAACTGGAAACATATATCATGGGCCATCGCATCACCCAAACCTGATTCGTTTTTGGGCGTGTTTTCCAGTTCCGCTCCTCAGACTTCATACAGTATTCCATCGATTTCTCGCAACACCTCGATAAGATCGGGCGGCGAAGACGGAACCACGGCCTTCCCCACATGTTTGTGATGCGGAAAAGTCGATATTTCAGGATGATGCGGCGCGTTGTCATAACGAAACACCAAAGCGCCGTCGGCTCGCTGATAATGGTAAGAATAACGAGCCTTGATAATCGTAAATCGCTCGACGATCAGCTTCTCCACCACTTGTAACTGCGAATCGTCCGGAAAGCGCAGTCGAGCGTAGAACTCACTGGTTTGCCCCGGCTCATCCGAACGATCGAAGATTTCCAGTTCTTCTATCTGGATTTCTCGCCGTGACAGGATCGTATCATAAAGTCGAGCCAGATATCGGTGGAGCCGAGTCATTAAACCATCACCGGCAAAGCATAAGATTCGACGAGAGTCATTAGCTGCTCGAATTCGCCTTTCGATTCCAGATAGATTTCATACTTATTCGCCCAACGAATTAACTCGATATCATCGCCCAACTCTCCGGCCTCGAAGCGGCTATAGAATTCTTCGGAACTCAGTCCATGTTGAAGCTCATACCAGGTCAAGTCCTTGATGATCTGAACGAAATCGTTCAGAGGAGTTGTTTGTGCGAGCGCGTCCTGCAAAGTTTGTTTCAACTCTTCGCCTGACTGAGGCATGGTTTCTGGCGAAAATCTTACCTTTGGCATAGGGAATCTCCTCTCAAAATGAACGGCCGGCCGCCGAGTATCCATGACTATTGTACCACATCACCCCTGATATTCGTCCAATAGCACTTTTTCAATTCCCTCTCCCCCATGCATCCCACCGACTCCGCCCTCACTCATCTCGAATGCAGCGCTTGCGCCGCGACTTACGATCCGGAACGCCTTTGGAACCTGTGCCCCGCTTGCGGCAAGCCCCTGCTGGCCCGTTATGATCTGGCTCGCGCGGCCAAAACCCTGACCAAGCGCTCGTTGCTGTTGCGAGAGGGCCGAATGTGGCGTTTTCATGAGGTGCTTCCGGTGCGCGAGTGGGAGCGCGCCATCATCTTGGGGGAGGGAAACACGCCTACGTTTTGGGTGGAGCGGCTGGGCGAGGCCGTTGGTTGCCGCCAGACCTTCATCAAGGACGAGTCGCTCAATCCTACGGGTAGTTTCAAGGCGCGCGGATTAGGCGTGGCCGTGAGTCGGGCCTATGAATTGGGAGCGAAGGAGCTGGCCATCCCCAGCGCGGGCAACGCGGCCGGCGCGATGAGCGCCTACGCCGCGGCCGTTGGCTTACCCGCGCATGTGTTCATGCCGGCCGACGTCCCGGCCACATTTCGCGTCGAGTGCGAAGCCCTGGGCGCGCGGGTGACGCTGGTCGAGGGGCTGATCACCGATTGCGGCAAGAAAGTGCGAGAGGGGGTCGAGAAACATGGCTGGTTCGATGTGAGCACGCTCAAGGAGCCGTATCGGCTGGAAGGGAAAAAGACCATGGGCTACGAACTGGCCGAGCGTTTCGATTGGACGTTGCCCGATGTGATTATTTATCCCACCGGCGGGGGCACGGGGCTGATCGGGATGTGGAAGGCCTTCGAGGAGATGGAGATCATGGGGTTGATCGGTTCGGAACGGCCGCGCATGGTGGTGGTGCAAAGCGAGGGCTGCGCGCCCATGGTGCGGGCTTTCGAGCAGGGCGCGAGTGAGGCGACGCCGTGGAAAGACGCGGCCACCATCGCCGATGGCCTGCGCGTGCCTGCCGCGGTGGGTGATTTCCTCATCCTCAAAGTGCTATACGAAAGCGGGGGGACGGCGGTCGCCGTGAAGGACGAAGATATGTTGCACTATGCCAGGTTCATGGCCGCACACACCGGCATTTTTCCATCTCCTGAAGGCGCGGCGTGCCTGGCCGCGCAGGTGCAATTGCTGAAAAGCGGATGGATTCAACCCGATGAGACCGTGGTGCTGTTCAACACCGGCTCGGGCCTGAAATACGCGCATTTGTGGACCTAAAAGCGCTATTCCGCTTCGAAAATAAGCGTCCAATGTCCGATGTCGGTCGCACAGGCCTTGATGAGCGCTCAGACCAACATAGACCAAAAGGCCCAAACATAGACCAAAAGGCCCATCGTCTATCTTGGTCTACTTTGGTCTACGTTGGTCGGCGAAGCGATTTTCATCTGTTTCGGCGTGCGCCCGAGCACTGTAGGTCTATTTTGAGCGCGATCGAACAATCACACCGCCTTTTTCGCCCGGCGAATGAACTCTTTCTCCGATTCATAGGTGAGCAGACGTTCGGCTTCATCCAAATCCTCGGCCCAAAGCGGCTCGAATAGGGCTTCTTCGGCGTGGGGGCTTTTGGGTTGGGGCGCGCGACGGGTGGGGGAGGCGAGGCGCATGAGGAAGTAATGCTCGACGCGGCGAATGTGTTTGTTGCGAAAATCGAATTCGGTGACGGCCAGGCCCAGGTCATCCAGAATTTCCAGCCCGCAATAACCGCTTTCCTCGCACACCTCGCGCCGCGCTGCCTCTTCGGGCGTTTCGCCGTCTTCGATGTGACCCTTGGGCAGGCGAATTTCGTGGCGCATTTCGCCCTCGCGCGGGACGCGACGCTCCAACAGCAGCACCCGCCCCGCGTCGTCCAGGACCACGCCCCCCGCAGCGCGATAGTGCTTGGTTTTCCTAGTCATCGTCGTCCTCTCGCTCCTCACCTCTTTCGTTTTCCCCATCACTCTCGCCACCCGCGCCAAAGGTGGCCGTCAGGCCGCGGATGAATGCTTCTTTTTCCGCGTCGGACAATCTGGCCGAAGCATACATGAGCGTGTAGATGCGCGGCGGCATAGAGCCATCGCGCACGACCTCGACGATGTCGTCGGCCTCGCTCTCGCCAAGCCCCCATTCCGATACGTTGAGCTCTTCGCGGCCCTCATCCACATCGCGCTGGATGAGCCAGGAGATGGGCGCGATGTTGCTATACCAGGGCCAGTTGGTCTCGTTGCTGTGGCAATCGC
The DNA here is from genome assembly GCA_013151415.1 of Chloroflexota bacterium. Taxonomy (GTDB): domain Bacteria; phylum Chloroflexota; class Anaerolineae; order J102; family J102; genus JAADII01. The sequence continues at coordinate 176 of JAADII010000038.1, read as the reverse complement.
CGCAGGCGCGGAAGAACATCTCCCGCGTTTGCGGGCTGTCCCAGTTGGGCTCGGCGATGACGGGCGGGTTGGTGTGGTTGCGGCCATAGGGAACGAGTTGAATGGCCAGGCCGAGCAAGACCACTCCGATCACGATGGCGATGACGATGGTCTTCATGGGAAAGCCTCCTTTGCTT
>JAADII010000039.1 GCA_013151415.1 Chloroflexota bacterium | reverse complement strand
TTCTTTCGACAACCAGGTGCCCTCATGCCCAAACAAAAGTCCAACGGAAAGAACAACTCACAATACGACGATTTGTATAAGATTCGCCATTCGGCCGCGCATGTCATGGCGCAGGCGGTGCTGGAGCGTTATCCCGAGGCCAAGATCGCGATCGGGCCGCCCATCAAGGATGGTTTTTATTATGATTTTGATTTGGGCCGCAATCCAGATGGTTCACCGCGCACTTTCACGCCCGAAGACCTGGAAGCCATCGAAAAACGCATGCGCCAGATCATCGCCGGGAAGCATCGTTTCATCAAGCGCGTGATCAGCGCGGATGAGGCTCGAGAGTTGTTCAAAGATCAGCCTTACAAGTTGGAATTGATCGAGGGTCTGGAAAAAGGCGGCGTGGATGAATATGGCGAGCCTGTTGAGGGCGCGGTTGAAATCTCCACTTACCGACAGGACGCCTTTGAGGATTTGTGTCGCGGGCCGCATGTCGAACATACCGGGCAAATTCCGCCCGATGCGGTGAAGCTGCTTCATGTGGCGGGCGCGTATTGGCGGGGGGACGAAAATCGGCCCATGCTTCAACGGATTTACGGCACGGCCTGGAAAAACAAGAAACAGCTCAAGGCCTATCTCAATCGCCTGGAAGAGGCGCGCAAGCGCGACCATCGTCGCCTGGGCCGCGAACTCGACCTGTTTAGCACAAACCACGAAATGGTGGGCGGCGGACTCATCCTCTGGCATCCCAAGGGCGCGCTCATGCGCCATCTGGCCGAAGAGCATGCCAAGAAGATGCATTTGGAGGGCGGTTATGAGTTCGTTTACACGCCCCATATCGGTCGCTCGGTGTTATGGGAGACGAGCGGTCACCTCGATTTCTACAAGGAGAACATGTATTCGCCCATTGAAATCGAGGGTCAGGAATATTATCTCAAGCCCATGAATTGCCCTTTTCATGTGCAAATTTACAAGAGCCGCGTGCGCTCCTATCGCGATCTGCCCATCCGTTTCGCCGAATGGGGGACGGTCTATCGTTTCGAACGGTCGGGCGTGTTGCATGGGCTTACGCGCGTGCGCGGGTTCACGCAGGACGACGCGCATCTCTTCTGCGCGCCCGAGCAAATGCCCGAGGAAATCGATCGCGTGTTGCACTTTAGCATTAGTTTGCTACAAGACTTTGGCTTCGAACGCTTTCAACTTTACTTGAGCACCAGACCCGAAAAGCGCGTGGGCGAAGAGGAGAAATGGGACGCGGCCGAAACCGCGTTGCTCGAGGCGCTCAAACGAAGCGGACATCCCTTCGACATCAATGAGGGCGACGGCGCGTTCTACGGCCCCAAGATCGATATCTATGTAGAGGACGCGCTGGAGCGGCCCTGGCAGCTCAGCACCATTCAATTTGATTTTAATTTACCGGAGCGCTTTGATCTCACCTATGTGGGCGCGGACGGCGCGCAACACCGACCCTATATGATCCATCGCGCGCTCATGGGCAGCATGGAGCGTTTCTTCGGCGTGCTTATCGAACACTTCGGCGGCATTTTCCCGGTTTGGATCACGCCCGTGCAAGTGGCCGTGATTCCCATCACCCATGAGCAAAATGACTACGCGGCCGGCGTGGCCGCTCGTCTGCGCGATGCGGGGTTGCGCGTCACGATGGATGATAGCAACGACCGCATGAACGCGAAGATTCGGAACGCCCAGCTTCAGAAAATCCCCTACATGCTGGTCATCGGCGGTCGCGAGGTCGAGCAACAGACCGTGAATGTGCGTCTGCGCAATGGGCGGCGGCTGGGCGCGATGTCGGTGGAGGAATTCATTGTCCTGGCTCGGGAGGCGTGCGAGAAGCGCGAGGTGATTTAGTTTGATACCATTGTAGCAAGTCGTCTACGCGACGCGGCCATTCGTGTTTTTCGGCCCATTGCCAGGCTGCGCGCCCCACAGCCGCACGACATTCAGGGTCGCGCAGGAGCGTCACCGCGGCGCGGATGAGCTCGTTTTCGTCCTCGCGCTCCACCACCCAACCGCCGCGCCCCACCAAAATGCCATATTCGCCCACGCCATCGGTGACCACAGGCAACCCTTCGGCCAGGCAATCGAGCACCCGCGCCGGGCTCTTGGCGCGGGTGCGCGCGTCGTCATTTACGGCGAAAAGGGCGGCGGCCGCGCCGCGTATCGCGGCCCGAAGTTCGTCGCCTTTTAGCCAACCAAAATAATGACTATGGGGCAACGAGGCCATTTCTTTCCAATCGCCCACAATATGCAAACGCGATTCGGGAACCTGTTCATGGATGGCCAGCCATAACTTGGTCACTCGGTCGGCATCCATGTCATTGCCGCGCGCATAAAGCAAAAGCGCGGGGGGATTTTCGGCCACCGGTGCAGGCTCGTGCGCTCGATAAAGGCCGTTGGGCAGATAATGGATATCCTCACGCCAATGGGTGTGAAAGGCCACCTGGGCGCGCAAAACCAAGGAGCCGACGGTCACGCCGTGCGCGCGCTGCCAGGCGTGGCGTTCTTGCTCCTCGCCAAAACGACGAAGAGGCCATAACCGCGCCGCGCCCCATCCCTCCTGGTTTTCCAAATCGTCTACATCGACGAATACGCAATGTTTGGCCTGATGACGGGCCGCATCCATAAGTTGCCCCGCGTAGCCAATGGCCTTGAAAATATGAACCACATCAGGCTGAAACGCCTCTACGGCTCGCATCATGCGACGAAGCAAGAAGGGATCGAGCAGGCGATGAGGGGCGGGGCCCAAGCGAGGAAAACGAAGCGCGACCCCGTCTCGCTCCTCCACGCGGTTGGCTTCATGAGGGCAATCCCAAGCCGGGATGAGAATCTCCATCGCATGCCCGCGGGCGGCCAGTTCTTTGGCCAGGGGAAACATACGACGAGAAACGGTTTGTTTTTGGCAAAAGCCGAAGGGGGCGATGAAGAGAATGCGCATGAATTTATTCGACCGTAACGCTTTTGGCTAAATTACGAGGCTGATCCACGTCTGACCCGCGCCAGACCGCGATATGATACGCCAGAAGTTGTAAAGGCACAACCGCGAGCACTGGCGTTAGCCACTCAATGGCCCTGGGCACTTCGATGATAGCGTCCGCCTTGGCGGCCACAGCCCGATCGCCAGGATTGACCACAGCGATGACCTTGCCATTACGCGCTTTCACCTGCTCCACCTGGCTGAGCATTTTATCGTAGACATGGTCTTGCACCGCCACCAAGACTGTAGGCATATTTTCGTCGATGAGCGCAATAGGGCCGTGTTTCATCTCGCCGGCCGGATACCCCTCGGCGTGAATATAACTGATCTCTTTGAGCTTGAGCGCGCCTTCGCGAGCCGTGGGATAATTGATGCCGCGCCCCAAATAGAGAAAATTGTGATAGTTGGCGTAGGTTACGGCCAGTTCGCGATAATGATCATCCTGAGCCAACACCCGCCCCAACTTGTCGGGCAGCATGGCCAGCTCGCTGGCCAGCGCTTGCGAAGCCGATTCATCCAACACTCCTCGCTGCTGGCCCAAATACATGGCCAGCAACAATTGGTCTACAATGGACGTGGTGTAGGCCTTGGTGCTGGCGACGCCGATTTCCGGCCCGGCCTGCATATAAATCACGCCGTCGGAAACGCGCGCGGCCTGCGAACCCACCACATTGACGATAGCCGCGGTGCGCGAACCGTGCCGTTTGGCCTCGTCCAACGCGGCCAGGGTGTCCACTGTCTCGCCCGATTGCGTGATGGCCAACACCAGGGTGTGTTCGTCGAGAATAGGGTTGCGATAACGGTATTCCGAGCCGTAATCCACCTCCACCGGGATGCGGGCCAGGTTTTCGATGAGAAACTTGCCCACCAATCCCGAATAGAAGGATGTTCCGCAAGCCACAATGGTGATCTTATGCAACGAGCGCACGGCTTCGGCGTCGAGGTTCAATTCTCGCAGGGTCACCTGGCCGGTTACGAAATCAATGCGACCGCGGATGGTGTCGGTGATGGCCGAAGGCTGCTCGAAGATTTCCTTCTGCATGAAATGGCGATAACGTCCTTTAGCCGCGGACACCGGGTCCCAAGGGATGTCGTGGATGGGCCGGGGCGGAATGGATTGGCCATCCAGGTCGTAATAGGCCACGCCATCGCGTGTGACAATGGCCATATCGCGATTTTCCAGATAGCTCATGCGTCGCGTGTGTTGCAAAATGGCCGGAATATCAGAAGCCACGAACATCTCGCCATCGCCATGCCCGATGACCACCGCGCCCGCGTTGCCCAGCCGCGCCACCACCAACTTGTCTGGCTCATGGCTGCTGAGCACCACCACAGCCGAAGGGCCGTGCAACAGATTGAGCGCTCGACGAGCGGCTTCGGCCAGATCTTCGGTGCGATCGAATTCACGACTCACCAGCTGCACAATGACTTCGGTGTCGGTGTCCGAATGAAACTCATAGCCCTGCGCCATCAATTCATTGCGCAAAGCGAGGAAATTCTCCACAATGCCATTTTGCACCACCACAATGCGGCCGGTGTGATCGCGGTGGGGATGAGCGTTGTATGCAGTGGGCGGCCCATGAGTGGCCCAGCGCGTGTGACCCACGCCAATGTGGCCCTCGATGGGCGCTTCGGCCACCCGGGCGCGCAAGTTCGATAATTTGCCTGCATCGCGTCGCACGGCCACGCGACCATTTGCTTCAATAACGGCCAGACCGGCGGAATCATAACCACGGTATTCAAGCCGTTGCAGTCCCTCCAAGATAATAGGCGTGGCCGCGCGCGGGCCAATATATCCTACAATGCCGCACATAGGATTCCTCCATAACGCATGGGCGCGGGCATGCCGGCGCGACCGCCCGCGCAAGGTCGGTTGGTTGTCGCCACTGCCTGGCTCTTTGTAGCGCCGGTCGCCCGGCGTTTTTCAGAGCGTCACAGGCTTCTTTCCCTCAGGGTGGAGACACGACGTCCGGGTGTGGCGACCCGGGGAGGCATCCGCCGACGACTCGATTTTCCCCCCGACCGAAATACCTGTTCGGGGGTTAGCTCACACTCCGTGTGAGAACCTCCACCTCGTCAACTGCGACCACTCCCATGGCTTCCACCGGTCGCAGTGCTGGCGCTTCGTCGTCTCCTGAACATTGGATTGCGTGGTGTGATCGTATAGGCGCACTCCTAATAAAAATGGAATGGTCTCCTCGTCGTAGCGCTGATATTTTTCTCAATCATGGCGCGAGGAGCTATTAGCGACAATCGCTGGTTATTTGACCGAACGAGTGTGATTATACTGATAGAGCTCAAGATGAGCAAGGCGATGCATGGCGAGGGGAGCGTCTGGCCTGATAAAATTAAGGCGAGAAAGGGCTTGACCCGCGGGCTGGGACCGGAAGAAGGGCGCTTATGGCGCTGAAATTTTTTACGAGCCGCGAGTCCATTGAAAAGGCGCGGTTTGGTCAGGGAAACTGGCCGCATTATAATGACCTGAAATCAGGTTCGCTTTAGATGTTGATTGTGGAGCCATTGCTCATGTCGAACACCATAGCCATATTGATCAGCGTGTTGCTCATTATTGGAGCCGCGTCGGCTCTTTTCATCTATTGGGGCGTGGTCTATCGTCCGCACCCGCGTATTCGCGGCGCGCTACGCGTGACCGGGCTGCAAGACCGCGTTGAGGTGTTGCGAGATCGTTGGGGCGTTCCGCATATTTACGCGCAAAGTGAAGAAGATTTGTGGTTTGCCCAGGGCTATGTGCAGGCGCAAGACCGGTTGTGGCAACTCGAGCAGTTTCGCCGCATGGCTGCGGGTCGATTGAGCGAGGTGATGGGTGAAGAAGCGTTAGAGCTGGACAAGCTGGCGCGCGTGGTGGGCTTTCGTCGCGCGGCCGAAAAACAGCTCGATTATATGGATGACCCTGTGCGCATGATGCTCGAACGCTACGCGCAAGGCGTCAATGCATTCCTGGCGCAGAATCGCAATCGCCTGCCACTCGAATTCACCGTGCTGGGTTTTGCGCCGGAGCCATGGACGCCGGTCGATTCGCTCAGCATTGGAATGCTCATTGGTTGGGCGCTTTCCAAGAACTGGTTGGAGGAGTTGGTGCGCGTGGGCCTGTATACGCATCTTGGGCCGGAGCGGGCGGCCGAGCTTCTGCCTGATATGCCGGTCGAGAACCCCACCATTTTGCCTGACCAGGGCCAAGCTTTGGCCGAGTTGAGCCGCGTGTTGCTGCAAAGCTATCATGCCATGCAAGACTACATTGGTCTGACCGCGCCCGGTTTGGGCAGCAACAATTGGGTGGTGAGCGGGTCTAAGACCATCAGCGGCAAGCCTTTGCTGGCCAACGATCCGCATCTTTCGGTGACTATGCCCGGATTATGGTATATGCAACATCTCGAAGCCAGGACAAGTTGCGATGGAGGCCCGTTGCGCGTGATCGGCGCGGGCATTCCGGGCGGGCCGGGCATTCAGGTGGGGCACAACGAGGATATTGCCTGGGGCGCGACTGCGGCCCAAGCCGACATCGTTGATCTCTATGTAGAGCAGTCGCATCCGCAAGACGCCACCCGTTTCCGTTTTGGCGATGATTGGGAGCAGGCGGAGGTGATCGAGGAGCGCATCGAGGTGCGCGGACGCGAAGCGCCAGAAACGGTGCAGGTGCTTATCACCCGACATGGCCCCATTCTCAACGCGTTATTGTCCGAGCGCGAACAACGTTATCCGCCTCTGGCTCTACGTTGGACAGCGTATGAACCGGGTTGCAATTTCGACGCGATCTGGGGCCTTGTGCGGGCCAGGAATTGGGAGCAGTTTCGTCGTGCGGTGGGCAAGACAGTGGTTCCGACGCTCAGCTATGTTTATGCAGATCGGGAGGGGAATATCGGCTTTATGGCCGCAGGACGAGTGCCCATTCGTCAGGCCGGGTGCGGTTTGGTCCCGGCTCCGGGTTATTCGGGAACGCATGAGTGGGTCGGTTTCATTCCCTGGGAGGAGCTTCCGCAAAGCTATAATCCTGAAAACGGCGTATTGTTTACGGCCAATAACCGGATGGCGGGAAAAGATTATCCATATTGGTGGGGCGTTGACCACGCGCCAGGCTATCGGGCGCGGCGCATCCAAGAGATGCTCAACGCTCGACCGCGATTTTCATTGCGCGATTTCCAGGAGATGCAGTTGGATGTCTTTGATTATTTGGGTCAGACCATCGCGCCCTATTTTACGTTGGTGGACCCCAAAGACGCCTGGGAGCGCCGCGCGCAAAAGGCGTTGGTCGAGTGGAATTACCGCCGCGATAACGACAGCGTGGCGGCCCTGGTGTTCGAAGTGACCCTTATCCATCTTCTCGACCTGGTTTTTGGCGATAAGTTGGGCCCATTCGGCGATGAGTACAAGGGCGTCCCCCGTTGGAAGGAGCTAGGTAGCGCGTTTTCTTATCAGGCCGCGGTGAAGCTGGCCGAATTGCTGCAAAACGAGGAAAGCTGGTGGTTTGGTCAAGGCATGACTGGCGAGCCGCGCACGCGCGAGGCGTTGTTGGCGCTGGCCCTCACGCGAGCCGTGCAAACGCTTAAAGAGGAAATCGGCGACGACGCGCGACGTTGGCAATGGGGACGTTTGCATCAAGTGATTTGGCGTCACCCGTTAGGCGGGTTGCGCCTCTTTCGCGGCATGTTGAACCGGGGGCCTTTTCCTGTCCCTGGTAGCCCCTTCACCATCAACGCGCACCATCTCGACCACGCCTTCCCGCTCCAAACCATCACGGCCGCTCCCATCTTCCGCATGGTGGTGGACCTGGCGAACTGGGATCGTTCGACCTTCATCACCTGCCCTGGTCAATCGGGTTTGCCCGGACATCCATTCTACGACAACCTTATGCACATATGGCTGGAAGGGGAAATGGTTCCTATGCGCTTCTCGCGTGAGAAGGTCGAGGAATCGGACCCGCTTTACCATCTGGAATTGATTCCAATAGCCGAGGGACGATAGAAACCGCCATCGTCTATTTTTCAGAACAGTCCAATCGCGGGATGTCACGCGGGGGATGCCGATGAAAATCGCTTCGCCGACCAACGTAGACCAAAGTAGACCAAGATAGACGATGGGCCTTTTGGTCTATGTTGGTCCTATGTCTATGTTGGTCTGAGCGCTCATCAAGGCCTGTGCGACCGACATCGGACATTGGACTTCGGACATCGTCTATGTCCAAAGAAAAGCCATCCGCGTCCTATTTCTCAAGCAGCATCAACGGGTCCACCAGGTAGCCGTAATCGCGGATTTCGAAATGCAAATGAGGCCCTGTGGAATTGCCCGTGGAACCCACCGCGCCAATGACATCGCCTTGTCTCACCACGTCACCGGGTTTCACATAATACTCGCTTAGATGCGCGTAGAGAGTCACATAGTCGATGCCATGATCAATGACAATGCGATAGCCGTAGCCGATTTCACTCCAGCCAGCCTTGATGACCACGCCTGTGTCGGCCGCGTAAACTTTCGTTCCCTTTGGGGCGGCAATATCAATGGCCATGTGTTTGCCGTGCCGAAAGCCCTGAGTCACCCATGCTTTATCTCGCTCTAGCGGCCAGATAAACGCTCCCGACCCATATCGCCAATGGTCTACGGCGCGACGAGTGATACGCGCTTCCAAAGGATCGCGATAGCGACTACGCGCGTTGGGAATGAGCAAATATTGGCCCGGGCGCACCTTGCCGCTCTTTTGCAAACGATTTTGAGGCGCGGCGCGCAGACTCTCCACCGTCACCCCATACCAGGCCGCGATTTTGCTCAAGTCTTCACCCGCCTTCACTCGATGACATAAATCGCTAAGCGCAGGAATGACAATACGCTGTCCGGGACGTAGGGAACGAATAGGCGTCCCATCTTCATTACGCGCGCAACGCATGGTGCGTTGATCGCGCCCAAACTCAATGGCCAGATCGTTCAGCGCGTCCCCGGCCTTAACCTCATACACAAATCGCTCCACCCGCGGATTAGACTCCCCCTCGAGCCCGCGCTCAGATGAACCGAAAAGGGCGTAAGCGCCAATCCAGGGCAAGAAGAGACGCTGTCCACCTCCGGGTTCAGGAATTTCAAATGGTTTTTGAAGTGCGAAAGAAGCGGGAGTGGGGGTCGGAGAAGGCGTGGGCAAAGACGCCAGAGTGGGCGTCGGCGGCGCGGCGAACGGGCTTTTTGGCGGCAACGGCGGCCCGGCCGCGAATATCGCCTCGGATGAAACCAACGCGAGCAGCAACGCAGCAATGAAAGCGAGAGCGACGCGATGCAACATGTTCATGAAATCGAAATAAGAGAATGGACAATTTGCCCTGCTCCACCTATCATATCAAATGAGTTCTCGCTTGCACAATACCTCTTTTGGGGTATATGAGCGTCGAAAGACAACCAACGATGATATGAGAGGCAACACACTTTTGTAAACATCCACATTCCCTATGGGCCTGGCAGACTTGCACATCCACTCCGTTTACAGCGACGGCACGGCCACGGTTGAAGCCATCTTGGTGCATGCATCAGCCAAGAGCGGCCTGGATGTTATTGCCATCACAGACCACGATACGCTGGAAGGCGCGTTAAAGGCGCGCGAGTTGGCCGCACATTTTCGCGTGGATGTGGTTCCGGGCATGGAAATTAGCACAAACGAGGGTCATCTGTTGGCGTTGTTTTTGGAAAAACCGGTGGAGCCGGGGCTCTCATTTATCGAGACGGCTCAACAAGTGAGACGATACGGGGGATTGCCTTTTGCGCCGCATCCGCTTTCGCGCCTCGCGCCCAGTATCGGAGCGCATCGCTTACGCGCTTTGGTGCGAGAACACCCCAAGTTGCTCGCGGGCCTGGAAGCGGAGAATGGCGCGTTGCTCTATTTGGGCGAGAATGCGGCCGCGCAACGTTTGCGCTGGGATTTGGGACTTGCAGCCATCGGTGGCTCAGACGCGCACGTCTTGAATGAGATCGGAACGGCCGCGACTCTGTTCGCCGGCAACACCAGCGCCGATTTGCGACGCGCGTTGGAGCGAGGCGAGGTGACGCCTTTACCAGCCCAGCGCGACGCACGCTATATTCGCCGGCAGCTCAAGCACTTTGCCCTTCGCTATGGTCTGCGCATTATCCAGGCCGCCGAAGGACTATTGGAAGAGGAGCCGCGCCTTCGCTGGAAGCGACTGGACGACTGAATCAAGCGTTCATAGCTCTCGGCCCGCAATCAGTTTAGGAAAATCATTATTCCACGCGATATAATGCCTTCCACAGGCCGCCGTATGCTCCCTTGATCCGCTCGTTCAAGGATAAAACAGATATGCGAAAACTTTTCATTCTCTGGGCGCCGGTGTTGGTGGCCATATTGTTGGCGGGGTGCAGCATTCCCGCGCCAACCTGCACGCTTTCGCAGGTGGTCTATCCCGACGGCGCGCGTTTACAGGGTCGCTCGCTGCAATTGGGCGTTATCGACGCCGGTCGACAGTTTCCTTTTGACTTGCCTGCGCCGTTGAAGAGTTCGGCCGCGCAATGGGCCGTGTTGGACGATGTGCGCTGGGGCTTCATCGAACCAAACGCACCGCAGACCCGCGCGCACGCCTACGAATGGGATAACGAAACCGCGGCCCTGGATACGCGCGTGCACGCCTACCAGCAGGCCGGATTCGAGCTGGTGATCGTGTTGCGCGCCTGGAACACCTGGGCGCGTGCGCAAGCGCCGCAGGGCGGTCCGGCCGCGGCCGGCGCATCCACCCCGCCCAAATCGGAGTATATGGACGACTACGCGGCCTGGGTGCAGGCTGTGGTCGAGCGTTACGACGCGGACGGCGTGGACGATTATCCCGGTCTGGTGGATGTGGATGGCGATGGCCAGCCCGATCCCGTGCGCTATTACCAGATCGAAACCGAGGCCACCAACGGCGTGTGGTGGCAGGGGAGCGATCCCGCGACCGCGACCGATGAATATGCGCAGTTGCTGAGCGCGGCCGCAACCGCCGCGCGCGGCGCGTATCCTGATGTGCAGATTCTACTGGCCGGATTGCCCGCACTCGACCTGCTGGACGGCTTCCCCAATGCCAACGACCTGCGCGATGTGGTGGAAAACATCGATCCCGCTGTGTGCGGCGCCATTCTCTCCTTGCAAACCCTGCTCGCTCGACAAAGTGATTACGACATCGTGGCCGTGCACAGTGTGGCCGACTACACGGGCCTGGAAACCCTGGCCGGATGGATCGCCACCCTGGCCGGTAAACCCGTTCCCGTATGGCTGACCGGCGCCACCACCGCGCCCGCGCTCACCGGCGACCCGCAAAGCCTGCGCGTGAATCCACTCTTCCCCACGAGCGGCGAGACGCTTTGGGCCGCGCTGCAAGATGCATCGGACCCTGAGCATGACAAAGTCGAATCCTGGTATCGGGCCGAGCAAGCGCGATTGGCTTTCAAGAAGTGGGTCTACGCGGCCTGGAGCGGCTTCGATGTGGTGGTCATGGGCCTGGAGCAAGACCGGCCCGAGATGGAGTCGGCCTCGTTGGGACGACGCGATCTGGCTTTTCAGGGCATGTTGGACCCGGCCAACGGCTTCACCCCACCCGACCCGCGGCCTGTGATCCCCACCCTGGCCCTGGCCCAGGCGCAATTGGGCGGCTACGCGGCCGTGGAGCGCATCGAGGGTTTGCCTGCAGGCGCGCACGCCTTTCGTTTCATGGTCGAGGGTTTGCCCGTCTATGCGCTTTGGTATGACGACGGCGTGGCTCAAGGCCCGGATGACGCCATGCCCCAGGTGCAGGTCTCGTTGCCCGTGCAGGCTTCCCAGCTCACCCTGCTTCGCATCCCCACCCGCCGCGGCCAATCCGGCCCCGATGTCGAACTACTCGACGCCGGCAACGGCGCGGTCACATTCACCCTCGATGAAACGCCCGTCATCCTGCGCGGGGAGTGGCCGTCGGTCTACATGCCGCGGGTGACGCGGTAGCCACTTGGGCATGATTCATTTCCCACTTCTCGTCCGACAATCACCATGTATATACGAACAAATATTGTACTTGACAAGGATTTGCTCGAACGAGCCAAAGCATTGACCGGCATCAAAACCACACGTGCGGTCGTCGATGAAGCGTTGCGCACGCTCATTCGATTGCGAGAACAAGCCAGGGTACGAGAATATCGCGGCAGGTTTCAATGGGAGGGCGAGCTCGACGCGGCCCGCATCGCGCGCATCATCGATAAGGAGGACGATCATTCCTGACGCGCGCGTTCGAACGCGGCTTTCATGCGCCGGCCGGCCTCTTCCAACGTGGAAAGTTGTTTGGGAAAGGCGAAGCGCACATGGTGTTGGCCGTAGCCGGGTAGAGAATAGAAATGCCGTCCGGGAACCGCGGCCACCCGCGCCTCTTTGGTCAGCCAGCGCGCGAATTCCAGGGGTTCGAGCCGGGCCTGGGGGATGGGGATCTGGCTGTAGTCCGCGAGCATGTAATAGGCCCCCTCGGGCGGCGCAACGCGAAAGCCCAGCTCGGTGAGGATATCGAGCATGACCTGGCGTCGGCGATGGTAGGCCGCCATCATCTCCTCGTAATAACTTTCGGGCAGGTCGAAAGACGCGGCCGCGCCGGCCTGCAAGGGCGTAGGCGCGCAGATGGTGAGAAAATCATGCACCGCGCGCATGGCGTTCATCAGGGGCCGGGCCGCGATCGCGAAACCCAGACGCCAGCCTGTCACCGCGAAGGTCTTGCTGAAGCCGGATGTGGTGATGGTGCGCTCGCGCAGGGGCTCCAGGCTTCCGGGCGGGATGTGTTCGCGACCGTCGAAGAGGATGCGGTCGTAGATTTCGTCGGTGATGAGGATGAGCTCGTAGCGGGTGACCACCTCGATGACCCCGGCGATCTCCTCTTCGTCGAACACGCGGCCGCTGGGATTGTGGGGCGTGTTCAAGATCAGGGCGCGGGTGCGGGGCGAAATCGCGGTGCGCAGACGGTCGGGATCGAGACGAAAGTCGGGTTCGGTGAGGGGAACGGCCACGGGAACGCCGCCCGCGAAGAGCGCCGCGGGCCGATAGTTTTCGTGCGCGGGTTCGGGAATGAGCACTTCGTCACCGGGATCGAGAATCCCCAGCAGGGCCGCGACAATGGCCTCGGTCACGCCGCAGGTGACCACAATGTGCTCGTCGGGATTCACGTCCCAGCCCAGCCAGTCGCGGTATTTTTCGGCCAATCGCTCGCGCAGGGGCGGATAACCCCAGGTGACGGTGTATTGATTGAGGGAGGCCCGATTGAATGGCCTCGGTCGCGGCGCGCAGCACCGGCTCGGGCGTGGGGAAGTCGGGAAAGCCCTGGCTGAGGTTGATGGCGTCGTATTTCATGGCCAGCCGGGTCATTTCCCGGATCATGGATTCGTTGAATTGCTGAATGCGTGAGGCGACTTGAGGCATAGAATGGGTTCCTTTTCGATTTCATCCGTGGGGGCAACTATCAAACAATCAACAGTCAACAACTGACGATCAACGGTGAATTGTGAACTTATCGTCCGGCAACCCATACGCCGCGGCGAGGCGGGGCGCGATGTGGGGCCAGTCGAAGGTTTTGGCCGTGGCGCGGGCCGCGTGAGAGAGTCGTTGCGCGAGATCGGGGTCATGCAGCAGGCGCAAGATGGCCGCGGCCAGCTTCTCCGCGTCGCCCACCGGGGCCAGAAGGCCGTTCTCGCCATCGCGGATCAGGTCGGGGATGGCGCCGGCGTTGGTGGAGACGATGGGCAAACCGCTCGCGGCCGCCTCGATGAGGGTGAGGGGCAGGTTGTCGACGGCCGAGGTGTTGAGAAAGATGTCGGCCTGCGCATAGGCTGCGGGGATGGCTTCGGCCGCGAGATGACCGAGAAAGCGCACGCCTTGCAGGCCGCGGCGCTCGACCTGGGTTCGCAGTTCTCCGGCCAGGGTTCCATCTCCGGCCAGGGCCAGGGTGGCGTCGGGGAAACGCTCCTGCACGCGAGCCAACACATCCAGCGCGTCCGCGGGGCGATAGCGCGGCTCCATCTGGCGGAGCCAAAGGATGCGCGGGGCCAGAGGGCCGCGAGCGCGAAAGGGAAAGCGTTCGATGGGGACGATGTTGGGGACGATGACGGGGTTCAGGCCGTGGTTTTCAAAAATACGGGCCTGAGTGGAGGTGAGGGTGAGCAGCGCGTCGTAGCGGCGCAGTGTGGGGCGGGCCAGCCAACCCCATTTGGCCATAAAGGATTCGGCCTCGCCGCCATGATAGGTGACCACCAGTCGCTCGATCCGGTCGCGAAAGCGCGCGGCCAACACCGCGGGCATGAAGCCCCACCAGGAGGCCGCGTGCACATGCACGATCTCCCAGCGGCTTCGGCTTCGCAATTGGCGGGTGATGGAAATCATCTGCGCCAGGGGCAAGAGCGGCTTTGCGGAGCGGCCCCGGCGTCGCACCGCGGCCGCGGCCGTGTCGATGCGGGTCAGGTTCGCGCCCTCGGCCTGCAAACGTTCGGCCAGGATGCCGCACTGCACCGAAACCCCGCCCGGCCGCGGGGGAAACGGACCCAAAACAGCGATGCTGGCGCCTTCAAACAGTGATTCCATTACGCATGGGCATGGCTGTGAAAGACTGAGGCGTCAGGCAATAGCCACAACGATGCTGAGCTTCGGCTGCAACCTTATCCCGCAAAGCTTTACGAATGCGCGGACGCGACATAATGCATAGTTGACTTCGCACGATGAGTCTTTTTCATTGTAGCTGGATCTGGGCGATAATGCACGGGGCGCGCTTACGCGTCGAGTGTGTTCCCCGTGCCCTGGATGACATCGGAGATGAAAAAGCGGCGTTTGCCGGCGGGGGTGAGGGGGATTTCGTCCACGAATTCGAGGGTGAAGCGGTTGTTCGGCCCCATGTAGCCGCGGAAGGTCTCGAGGATGCGCTCGTGGTCGGCCTCGGTGAAGGAGTCGTCCACCACCAGTTTGATGAGAATGTCGTCTAC